>MZGQ01000105.1 GCA_002085115.1 Desulfococcus sp. 4484_241 | reverse complement strand
CCTGCAGCTGGATCGTGGCCAGAATCGGTGATTGCGCCTTTTCCGATAACGGAGCATCACTGCCGGAAGTGGTTGGCCGTCTGCTTCTATCGCAAAAAGAAACTATTGCAGTTGCTGAAAGCTGTACGGGCGGGCTCGTCGCCCATCTTCTCACAAGCATTCCAGGAAGCTCGGGATATTTCCTTTTTTCAGGCGTTACATATTCGAACAACTCGAAAATGAATGTTCTTGGCGTGTCGGAAGATACCATTTTTGCAAACGGCGCTGTCTCGCAAGAGGTGGCCAGGGAGATGGCCCTGGGAACAAGAAAAGTGGCCGGCTCAACATATGCCGTTGCCACAACCGGCATAGCCGGGCCGTGCATCGGCCTTGCTGCTCCCGACGGTGTCGAAAGCATAACCCTTGAGCTCTCTTTCGGCGACCGTGGGATGAACAAAAGAGTTTTCGCCTTTTGCGCGCTTGATATGCTGCGTAGAAAGTTATTGCAGGGGAGAAAGTAGCTGATGCTCTGCAGGATTCCTACAACATCCGATACAACTGTTGTAAAAGCCGGGTGGCTGTTGGATGGCCTTGGCGGACCGGCCTTGCAAAACGCCTGGTTTACTGTTTGCAGGGGAAAAATAAGCATGGTTGCAGACAACCGCCCGCCTGGAGATTATCAAACCATCGATCTTTCAGATTACACCGTTCTTCCCGGCCTGGTTGACAGCCATGTACATCTTTTCATGTCCGGCAGCAGGGACAGGAATATACATCGTTCCCAGATCAACGCCTGCTTTGATGATGCAAAAGAGGTAATATCCGACAATATCGGGCAACACCTTGCTCATGGAACCGTAGCGGTCAGGGACGGCGGAGACCCGATGTCCCATGCATTGCGTTACAAAAAAGAGTTGATGGAATGCCATGCACCTGTTTTTAAGATAAGGGCGGCAGGAAAAGGATGGTACAAACGCGGAAGGTATGGCCGGATCGTCGGGGGAGATCCCTTGCCTGATGACGATCCTGTCGACACCGTGATTCAATGGGCAAAAAGCGTGGACCATGTTAAACTGATAAATTCCGGTTTGAACAGCATAAACGAGTTTGGCAGGCAGACGCCGCCTCAGTTCGCTCCTGACGAGCTTGCATACATTGTGAAAGAAACCGGCAGTATGGGAGTAAAAGTCATGGTTCACGCAAATGGCAAAAAACCTGTCCGGGATGCGGTCGAGGCGGGAGCGGCCTCCGTGGAACACGGTTATTTTATGGGAAAAGACAATCTTCTGCGCATGGCGGACAGCGGCGTATTCTGGGTCCCGACTGTCGTACCCATGAGTGCGTATGCAGATTCCAGTCATGACAGAAAAGATGTCGTGCTCCGAACGATTGACCATCAGCTTGAACAGATAGCCTTTGCCAGACAGGCTGGTGTTACTGTAGCCGCAGGGACCGATGCCGGCAGTCCCGGTGTTTCTCATGGAGATGGTATGATAAGAGAGATAGAACTTCTTATGAGCGCCGGCTTCTCAATAGAGCAGGCCATACAGTGCGCAACCTCAAACGGCGCACGCCTTGCCGGACTCGACGGATTGGGAAAACTGGCCGCAGGTGCGGAAGCTGTATGGGTAGCGGCAAAAGGTGGGGTCTCAGACCTTCCGGCCAGCCTGCGTTCCGCTGTTGTTTACTGCTGTGCACGAATCGATGCCTGAGGAAAAAATGGACAATCATAAACCGATTACAAAAGAGATGGTGGAACACGCAAAGGTCATCTTTCAGGCCGGCATCGACGCTGTTGACCCTGCCGAAGCGGTCAGGAACTGCTGCAGGCTCGATAACAACCGGCTTGTCGTAAGTGATACGCCATATGAACTTGACTCCTTTGAGAATATCTACGTGATAGGAGCCGGCAAAGCCGCGGCCCCTATGGCGGCCGAAATAGAGACGATCCTTGGCGACGCAGTCTCTGAAGGAGCAATAAGTGTAAAATACGGCTACACGGCCCGTCTTGAAAAAATCAGGCTGCTTGAGGGGGGGCATCCGGTCCCGGACACGAACGGTCTTGAAAATGCAAGGGCCATCCGGAACCTGGCACAAAGGGCAACACAAAAAGATCTTGTCATATGTCTTGTTTCAGGGGGCGGATCGGCGCTGTTGCCGCTTCCGGCCAACGGCATAACTCTGGAGGACAAACAGCGAACGATCCAGGTGCTGCTTGAATGCGGCGCATCGATCCATGAAGTAAATATCATCAGAAAACACATCTCTGCCATAAAGGGCGGCCGCCTTGCAAAAGAGGTTTACCCGGCCAAACTGATCTGCATTCTCATATCTGACGTGGTGGGAGACGATCCGGCCACTATCGCCTCGGGCCCCACGGTCCCGGACAGCTCAACCTTTTCCGACTGTATGTCTGTTATAGAGGATTACGACATTGCCCGGATGCTCCCCGCACCGGTGATAGAGCACCTGCAACGGGGCATGAAAGATCCCGGCATGGAAACGCCTGAACCCGGCTCGCATTTTTTCGCTGCCACAAAAACGCTGATATGCGCCAACAACATGACTGCCATAAAAGCGGCTGCGGAAAAAGCCAGAACACTCGGCTACAAGACGGTTATACTGTCCTCCATGATAGAAGGAGAAACCAGGGACGTGGCACGGGTTCATACCGCTGTTGCACGCGAGGTCATGAAAACCGGGAACCCTGTGCCAAAACCTGCGTGCATACTCTCGGGCGGGGAAACCACTGTAACAGTGAAGGGCAAAGGCATGGGAGGCAGAAACCAGGAGTTCTGCCTTGCGGCGATCGACGATATATCGGGCCTGGAACATATCGTCATCTTGAGCGCCGGGACAGACGGAACAGACGGCCCGACCGATGCTGCCGGAGCCGTAATACACGGCTATACGGCAACTATTGCCGCAAAAAAAGGCATATCCATAAGGGACCACCTGGCCCGCAACGATTCATATTCATTTTTCAAAAAGGCCGGGGGCCTGCTGGTAACCGGCCCCACCAACACGAACGTAATGGACCTCAGAATAATGCTGATCAGATAGCGACCAGCATGGCTTCTTACCAGCGGCCAGGACCCCTGAAAAATATGTTTACAAACCCGCCTTCCCCGCGGGCCTTAAGTTCACGATCATAGTGTTTCATCAGGTTCCCGATCCCAAGCGCGGTTATCCCGGCCATAAAGATACAGGCTGATACTATAGCCACAAGAATCTGTGGAAAAGCGATTATAAGAAGCGAAGATGCAATCAAAAAAATGCCTGGGACATAATATTTCAATGAGTCCATTTTTTCTCTCCAATGTTTCTGTGTTTAATGTTTTATGTTTAAAGATTTTGCATAACGGCTGATATTTAATGATAAGCATAAAAACAGAACTATCAACCCGCCCTGCCCGCAATTGAATAAAAATTCAAGGAAGGGGCCTGTCCAAAAGGCTTTTTCTCTTACTGGTCTGTCTTTAGCACCGCAAGAAAAGCGGACTGCGGGATCGCCACCTTTCCGATGGTCTTCATCCGCTTTTTCCCTCTTTTCTGCTTTTCAAGAAGCTTGCGTTTTCGCGTTATATCACCGCCGTAACATTTTGCAGTGACATCCTTTCGCAGGGCTGAAATGGTTTCCCTGGCTATAATTTTGCCGCCGATGGCGCCCTGGATCGGGATCTTGAACATCTGCCTTGGTATCTCCTCGGCCAGTTTCCTGCATGCATGGCGGGCCCTTTCTACAGCCTTGTCCCTGTGCACCAGCTGTGAAAGGGCATCTACCCTTTCGCCGTTGACGAGAATATCCAGTTTCACCAGATCCGATTCCCTGTAGTCCAGCATTTCGTAATCAAAGGACCCGTATCCCTGTGTAACTGTCTTCAGCCTGTCATAAAAGTCATACATCACCTCGGCAAGGGGCAGCTCAAACAGCATCTCCATGCGCCCGCCGGTAAGGTAGTGATAGGTGGAACTGACGCCGCGGCGCTCCATGCACAGATTCATGACCGCTCCCATGTATCTGTCCGGAACTATTATTGAGGCCTTGATAAAGGGCTCCCTGGTAAGCTGTATCTTCTCCGGTTCGGGATAATCCTCGGGGTTGTCGACAAACATCGATTTCCCGTCAACGGTTATAACTTCGTAACGCACGGTTGGAGCCGTTATGATAAGAGACTGGCCATACTCACGCTCAAGTCTCTCCTGTACTATCTCAAGATGAAGCAGCCCAAGGAAGCCGCACCGGAACCCAAAGCCAAGGGCAAGGGAGCTTGTCTTTTCATAGACCAGAGAAGCATCGTTTAATTTCAGCTTTTCGATAGCCGTATAAAGCTCCTCGTAATCATCGGAACCGATCGGGAAAATCGATGAAAATACGACCGGCTTTGCTTCACGGAAACCGGGCATAGGCGAATCGCATTGCCGCTCTTTCAGGGTTACTGTGTCTCCGCACCTGGTGTCACCAAGAGACTTTATCCCTGCAATGATATAGCCAACCTCCCCGGCAGACAGTTCGTTTTTCGGCTTTCTCTCAAGCTGGAAAACGCCCACCTCCTCTACCTTGTAGGTGCGACGGTTGGACATGAGCATTATCATGTCACCCGGCTTTACGCATCCCTCAAATATGCGCACGTGGACCACCGTTCCCCTGAAGTCATCGTAAGTTGCGTCAAATATAAGCGCTCTCAAGGGAGCGTCAGGGTCTCCCTTCGGAGGTGGAAGCTTCTCTGTTATACCTGACAGCAGCTCTTCGATGCCTATGTTCTCCTTTGCAGAAACCATTATCGCACTTGACGCATCGAGCCCAAGGTCATCCTCTATCTGCTCCATCACCCGGTCCACGTCCGCTGATGCCAGATCTATCTTGTTTATCACCGGGAGTATCTCAAGATCGTGGTCTATTGCGCCTTCACAAGACGCTATGGCCCTGGACACCTCGTAGGAAAAATCAACGTGCCCGGGAGTATCGATAAGATTGAGATTGTACAATATGCCGTCCCTGGTGCGGTATGGAAGACATATGGTCTGGCTCTTTATGGTTATGCCACGCTCTCTCTCCAGATCCATAGTATCCAGCAGCTGCGCACGTAATTCCCTTGGAGGTATAATACCGGACGCCTGTATCAGCCTGTCGCTGAGCGTGGATTTTCCATGGTCTATATGGGCTATGATACAAAAATTCCTGATATGCTCCATCTTAGCCTTTTGCACTGTGTCACCCTATATGAAATTAACTCTCAAATACAGATCTCCACGGGTCCCGTCAGGCAAAATCCTGCCAAGTCCCTTCAATCGAAGCGTAGAGCCCGGTTTGGTGCCCGGAGGCACTACGACCCTGTACAGTCGCGAATGAAACCCCCACGGCACGTTAACGGTTTTGGTGGTTCCCGTAAGCCCCTCGAGTGGAGTTATGGCTATTTCCCCGTAAAGGTTGGGGTCTTCTGCAGGCCCGGACGGATGGACAACCTGTATCCTTGGGGTTTTCCGCCTGGCGGTAATACCTTCCCGTTCGGCAGGCCGCTCTTTTACAGGCGTAACATTAAACATCTTCAAAAGGAATATACCGGACAGGAACCCGCCGACATGTGCCCACCATGCGACTCCGCCTATCGAGCCCGCCGGGCCAGTGGCGTTAAGAAGCTGGATAAAGAACCATATTCCCAAAAAAAAGTAGGCCGGAATCTCGAAAAAAAACGGGATGATAAAAAGCGGCACCAGCGTCAACACCCTGGCACCGGGGAACAGTACAAAATATGCGCCCATTACACCGGCAATGGCCCCGCTTGCGCCAACCACGGGCATCTGTGAGTAGTAATTCGTCATGATGTGCACAAGCCCGGACGCCAGGCCGCAGAGTATGTAAAACAGGGCATACCGTCCGTGTCCCAGAGTATCCTCCACGTTGTCGCCGAAAATATATAAAACCCACATGTTGGAAATTATGTGCCAGAACCCGCCGTGGAGAAACATGAAGGAAAAAAAGGAAAAAACCTGGCTGCCCAGGGAAAAGTAGACAGAAATTTCCGGCACCGTATATCGGGCGGGTACAAGTCCGTATAGATAGATAAAACGCTCAAAATCGTCCTGGCCAAGTTCAACAAGGAAAACAAGAACGCATATACCGATAATGAGGTTGTTTACAACCGGGTAGGTCCTCGAAGGATTAAGATCGCGAATCGGCAGCATTTAACTGTTTGCGCTTTCTTCAACTTTGGAACTGATCCTCATGCTCAGGTCAACAGCCCTGGCCGAATGGGTCAGGCTCCCCATGGATATGATGTCAACCCCTGTTTTGGCAAGGCGGCGAAGGTCTTCCATTTTCACGGACCCAGATACTTCCACAAGGGCGCGGCCATTTATTATCTCCACCGCCTTTCTGATCGTCTCTTCATCCATATTGTCCAGCATAACAACATCAGCACCGGCCGTGATTGCCTCCCCGACCTGCTCAAGAGAAGAGACCTCTATCTCTGTTTTAAGAAGATGATGGACAGCCCCTCTGGCCCGTTCAATGGCCTGCCTGATCCCACCGCACGCCGCTATATGGTTGTCCTTTATAAGCACACCGTCAAAAAGGCCTGCGCGGTGGTTATGCGCTCCGCCCACCCTTACCGCATACTTTTCAAGCACCCGCAAGCCAGGAGTGGTTTTACGGGTGTCCACCAGGCGTACGTCTGTCCCTTCCAGCTCCTTGACACATCTTCTTGTATATGTTGCTATCCCGGAAAGGCGCTGCAGAAAATTAAGAGCCGTTCTTTCCCCTGCAAGAAGGCCTCTCATGCTTCCGCTTGCCTCAATGACCCTGCTGCCCGGCTCAACCCACTCACCGTCCTTTGCCAGAATATCCACTTTCATCATGGGGTCCAAAAACTCAAACACCCTGCAAGCGATATCCGTTCCGGCAACAACGAGGCCCTCCTTGGCAACGATATACCCCTTTCCTTTTTCTCCTTCAGGCACAAGCAAATCGGTGGTAACATCACCGGCACCTATATCCTCGGCAAGGGCGTTTTCTATAAGGCGTAAAACCATAAAATCCATTTGGCTCTCCATGACTGTTCAGGACCAAAAACGGCAAACTCATGCAGTCAGAAATTTTTCAACAGTTTCCAGTGCGGCCTCAAGTTTCTTTTTCTTTTCCAAAAGCTCTGAATGGGTCTGTCTTGCCTTTTCGATAACTGCCTGCGGAGCCTTGCACAAAAACTGCTCGTTTGCCAATTTGCCGGACACGCCGTCAATCTCTTTCAAAACTCTTGCCATCTCCTTTTCAATACGCGCCTTCTCCTGAACAAAATCTATCACACCTTCCAGAAGAACGTAAATCACGGCATCACCTGCAACCGAAGTGGCGGCATGGGCCGGTTTTTCTCCCGGAGACTCCACTGAAAATGCACACAGGCGCGCCAGGTTCATTATCATGTCCCTGTTGGCGTCTATAAGCATACGTGTGTTATTGTCCCCGGCGTGCACCAGGGCCTCCAGTCTCTTCGAGGGGGAGATATCCATCTCGCCCCTGATGTTTCGTATCCCGGTCACGACATCCATTATCAGGTTCATCTCCTTCTCGGCCCCAGGGTCCCTGTCCCTGGCGGCCGGGAAATCCGCCTTCATTATGAATCCTTCCGTGCCGGGCATCACATTCCATATCTCCTCGGTAACAAACGGAATAAAGGGATGAAGCATGACAAGCGTATTACGCAAAACAAACCACAAAACGTGCCTTGACGACTCCATGCGCTCATCACCGTTTTTCCCATAAAGATCCGGCTTGGCAGCCTCCAGGTACCAGTCGCAGAACTCGTGCCACACGAACTGATAAAGTGCTGTTGCGGCATCGTTAAACCGGTAAGAATCAAGGGCCTCGGCCACGGACTGTCTGGCGTTATCAAGCCTGGAAAGTATCCATCTTCCGGCCAGGGTCAACCCATCCGCCGGGGCGTTATCATAACCTTTTTCAATATGCATCATGCAGAAACGGGCCGCATTCCACAGCTTGTTTATGAAATGGCGATAACCCTCAACCCGGCTCTCGGAAAGTTTGATATCCCTTCCCTGGGCGGCAAAAGCAGCAAGTGTAAACCTCAGTGCGTCAGCACCGTACCGGTTGATGAGATCTATCGGATCAATCACGTTACCGGTGGACTTGCTCATCTTCCTGCCCGTCTCGTCCCGGACAAGCGCATGTATGTAGACGTCACTGAAAGGAACCTGCCCCATGAAATGGAGGCCCATCATAAGCATCCGGGCAACCCAGAAAAAGAGAATATCAAAGCCTGTGACAAGGACATTTGTGGGATAAAACCTCTCTAAAAGCGGCGTTTTTTCCGGCCACCCCATGGTTGAAAACGGCCAGAGCGCCGAGCTGAACCAGGTATCGAGAACATCCTCATCCTGCTTTATGTCCATTGCTCCACAGAACGGACATTTTGAAGGATCATCCTTTGCAACTATAACCTCGCCGCATGCTCCGCAGTGCCAGGCCGGGATCCTGTGCCCCCACCATATCTGCCGTGAAATACACCAGTCGCGTATGTTCCGCATCCACTCGTAGTAGGTCTTTGTCCAGCTTTCAGGAATAATTCGCGTCTCTCCCTTTTCAACCGCCTCAACCGCCTTGGCCGCCAGCGGCTTTACTTTTACAAACCACTGGGTTGAAAGGTTCGGTTCTATAACCGTGTTGCATCTGTAACAGGTGCCTACACTATGGACATAATCCTCCACCTTGAGCAACAGGCCTTCACCCTCCAATGCCTCGACAACGGCCTTTCTGCACTCGAACCTTTCAAGGCCGGCAAACCTTCCGGCTTCTTCTGTCATGAAGCCCCTGTCGTCTATAACCCTTACGATCTCCAGCCCGTGGTTCCTGCCAATTTCAAAATCGTTGGGATCATGGGCCGGGGTTATCTTCAGCGCTCCTGTGCCAAATGACATGTCAACATATGTATCTTCTATCACCGGGATGGTCCTGCCGGTCAGCGGAAGAACGACTCTCTTGCCTGCGACACCCTCATACCGCCCGTCCTTGGGATTAACAGCTACCGCGGTATCACCCAGCATGGTTTCCGGACGCGTGGTTGCAACAACTATATGCCCTGACCCGTCCTCAAACGGGTAACTGACATGGTAAAGCGCTCCTTTCTGCTCCTCGTACGTGACTTCTATATCGGAAATAGCGGTATGGCATCTTGGGCACCAGTTTGTGAGATATTCACCGCGGTAGATGAGCCCTTCCTCGTAAAGCCGGACAAAAACGGTGCGAACCGCCCTGGAAAGACCTTCATCCATTGTAAACCGCTCCCGGTCCCAGTCACACGAGGCTCCAAGGCGTTTCAGCTGGCGGATTATGGTTCCGCCATACTCCTTTCTCCATGCC
The DNA here is from genome assembly GCA_002085115.1 of Desulfococcus sp. 4484_241. Taxonomy (GTDB): domain Bacteria; phylum Desulfobacterota; class Desulfobacteria; order Desulfobacterales; family Desulfosudaceae; genus MZGQ01. The sequence continues at coordinate 1,169 of MZGQ01000105.1, read as the reverse complement.
CATACCCGTTCAATAAACTTTTCACGGCCAAGGGCATTCCTGTCGGTGCCTTCGGCAGCCAGCTTCTTTTCAACAACATTCTGCGTTGCTATACCTGCATGATCGGTGCCCGGCACCCACAGCACGTTATCACCGCACAGTCTGCGATAACGGCAAAGAATATCCTGTAAAGTAACGTTCAGGGCGTGACCCATATGGAGCATACCGGTCACGTTCGGTGGCGGTATAACAATGGAATATGGCGGTCCGCTGTCACCAGTCTCGTCGGCTGCAAAGAGTTTTTCTCTTTCCCACACATCGTACCACCGCTGTTCCACTCCATCCGATTCGTATGATTTGCTAAGTTCACCACTGTTCATCTTTCAATCTCCACGCTCTGCAAAACCACTTGTTATGCCAGCTGTCGTGCATGACATGGCAATAAAAAGGGGATTATCAACTAATCCCCCTTGATTTTCAACACCATTCAATCTTTTAAAAAAAACGGATCGGCAACCGTTCTAATTGTCACCTGTAAGAAGCTTTTTCAGCCTTTCGATCTCGTTAGTAATAGTCTTTTCAAGCACCTGGGCGATCATTTTTTCTATCTTTTCGGAATAGACATCCTTAATCGCCTTTGCCACGGCAGCCTCAAGGTGTTCATCGGATATCATTTCAGTACAATTTTCAATTACCTGTGCACGCACCTTGTTATGCCACTCCCGCATGGCATCAAAATCCATGCTGGTCGGCTTCTCCACCTCAGGACGGTTATGTATGTGGACAGCCACTTTTTCCGCCTGCTGCAGGCGCCGTTCCTCCTCTTCCGGGGTTATACCTTCATCGACTGGAACATCAAGCGCAGATCCCAGCTCGGTGTCAAGGGACTCGGCAAACGCTCCGTTTTCATCCTGAGCCTGAACAGGTGCTTCATTCTCTTCACCCGCTGCCTCGGGTTCCAGAAGTACTGGCTCCTCCTCAAGCACATCAACAGGTTCCGGTTCAACAGCCGGCCCCTGCTCCTCCGTTGAAGGCTCAGCGGTATTGGCAAGATCAAGAACGCCTCCGCTGACTTCATCTTCCGTCAATTCTATCGATACCTCGCTCGATCCGTCCGGCTCGGCAGCAGTTTCGGCATCTTCAGCCCCCTGGACACCCGCCTCCTCAGTCAGGTCAAGAACATCAAACTC
>MZGQ01000104.1 GCA_002085115.1 Desulfococcus sp. 4484_241 | reverse complement strand
TGTCCCATATATATTGACACCGGGGCAGAAAGGCGGTTATTCATAACCAGTATAAAACATGGGCTAAATCTTTTTATATTTAACCGCTTACCCCTGCAAAGCATAATGGACAGAAAACACAGGCTGCTTTATGCCACAATACTGGTGATTGCCGTAGTTATCGCCTACCAGCCGTCCCTGCACAACGGTTTCATATGGGACGATGATCTGTATGTCACCAAAAACCTGGCATTGAGAACCTTTGAAGGGCTTAAGCGAATATGGACGGTGCGGGGCGCCACGATTCAGTACTATCCAGTGACATTTACAAGCTTCTGGGCAGAATATCAGCTGTTCGGGCTTGACCCTGCGGTTTTTCACGCGACAAACATCCTGCTGCACGCTGCAAACGCCATCCTTGTGTGGTTCCTGCTTGAGTGTCTTGGCTTGCCATGGGCATGGCTTGCGGCGATCCTGTTTGCCGTCCACCCGGTCAACGTTGAATCGGTCGCCTGGATATCGGAGCGGAAAAACGTTCTTTCCGGTTTCTTTGTTTTATGCTCAATGCTTTTGCTTGCCCGCCTGTACCTGAAGGAATCTCGCCAGGACAGTAAGGAACGTAACGGTTCAAAATACAGAAACGCTTTTATTTACATTGCCGCACTGCTTTTTTTCATTCTGGCCCTGCTTGGCAAGAGTGTGACATGCATGATGCCGCTGGTGTTTCTTATTCTTTGCTGGTGGAAATGTGGCAGGTTGTCACTTAAAAACGTAACAGCAATGGTCCCCTTTTTGGGCGCAGGAATCGCCGCCGGAATCAACACCCTGCTTTTTGAAAAAACACTTGTTGGCGCGCATGGGCCGCAATGGGATCTTAGTCTTCCTGAAAGGATCATAGTGGCAGGACGGGCATTATGGTTCTACCCATATAAACTGCTTCTGCCCGCAAAACTTTGCTTTATCTACCCGAAATGGCAAATCAACCCCTCCGACTGGCACCAGTACCTGTTTCCGGCGGCAGCGATAGCGGTTTTGCTGGTTTTATGGAGCGTAAAAAACCGGACAGGCAGGGGACCGTTTACGGTTGCATCCGCCTTTGCAGTAACCATTTTTCCAGCTCTTGGGTTTATAAACTACTACCCAATGCAGTTCTCTTTTGTTGCAGATCACTTTCAGTACCTTGCCCAAATCCCGCTGCTTGCCGGAGCGGCCTGGCTCGGCTTTCACCTGAGCGGCAACAAAGGCCATAAACCCCATCTGGTTGTAATGCTCGTTGTTCCGGCCCTGCTCCTGTCGCTTTGCGTCAAAACCCGCCTGGAACAGGAGAAATACAGGGACCGGGAGGCCTTGTGGTCCGATACTATTGCCAAAAATCCCGGCTGCTGGATGGCATACAACAACCTGGGATGCATCTTCGCAAACACCGGAGAAACCAGAAAGGCCCTGCCATATTTTCACAAAGCGCTTTCCATAAAACCGGACTATTTTGACGCAGCCAACAACCTTTTTGCTTACTACAGAAATACCAGGCAGTATGACAAGGCCATCGCTCTTTTGCATAAACTGCTCCGTCTGAGACCGGACAGTGCGGCAAGCATCTATTACAACCTCGCATGCATACACTCTTTGAAAGGGGATAAATCCACAGCCTTAACATACCTGCAAAAGGCGATAAACAGAGGATTTGCGCTGTGGAAACTTTTAAGGTATGACAAGGATCTTGAAAATATAAGAAGTACAGACTATTATAAGCAGCTCCTAAAGCAGCTTCCAAAGAGCGCAAAGGCTCACAAACAAACCACATAAAACCGGGGAGGCCAAGGTTGAAATCTCTGCGACTGTCAAAGACCGTTCAGGCCGCGATATTGATTGTTCTGGTGCTGTTTACCTACCAGCCATCGTTACACAACGGTTTTGTATGGGACGATGATGACTATGTCACCAACAACCCCGCTTTGGCAACTGTTGACGGGCTGGGGAAAATATGGTTTTCCAGGGATACGACACCTCAATATTACCCCATTACATTTACAAGTTTCTGGATCGAATACCATCTGTTCGGACTCAACCCCGTGGTGTTCCATGCAACCAACATTCTTTTGCACGCTGCAAACGCCATGCTTGTGTGGATGCTTCTTGTTTATCTTGGCCTGCCATGGGCGTGGCTTGCAGCAGTCCTGTTTGCCATCCACCCGGTCAACGTTGAATCGGTAGCCTGGATATCGGAACGGAAAAACCTGCTATCCGGCCTTTTCGCGCTTTGTTCACTGATTCTTTGTGTGAAAATATTTTTGTCAAGGCAATCCGAACCCGATGCTCAGGGAAACAGTCACATTGATGAAAACAGCCGTCATAATGTCCTTTATGTCATATCCTTTATCCTGTTTGTTTTGGCCCTTCTTTCAAAAAGCGTTGTATGCATGCTGCCTGTGGTGTTTCTTGTGTTGCTCTGGTGGAAAAACAGGATGTCACTCAAAAACTTTGCCGCCACCATACCTTTTTTTATCGCAGGAATTGCCGCCGGTATAAACACCATGCTGCTTGAAAAAAACCTTGTCGGCGCTCATGGCCCGCAATGGGACCTTAGCCTTCCTGAAAGAATCATAGTGGCAGGACGCGCTCTGTGGTTCTACTTATACAAGCTGCTCTGCCCGGCAAACCTTGTCTTTATATATCCCAAGTGGGAAATAGCCGCATCTGACTGGCGCCAGTATCTCTTTCCGATATCGGCTCTTCTTGTTCTGCTGCTCCTCTGGGCGGCCAGAAACCGTATCGGCAAGGGCGCTTTTACAGCAGCAGCCGTGTTCTCTTTAACCCTGCTGCCCGCCCTTGGATTCATAAACTATTATCCCATGCAGTTCTCGTTTGTGGCCGACCATTTCCAGTACCTGGCCTGCATATCCATCCTTGCTGCAACGGTCTGGGGAGGGTACCGCCTGGTCTGTGATAAAAACAAAAGATTACGCGCTGCTGTAACCGTCATATGCGCCCTTCTTGTCATATCCCTATCTCTCAAGGCAAGGCAGGAGCAAAATAAGTATAAAGACAAAAAAGCGCTCTGGGAGGACACCATTGCCAAAAACCCTTCCTGCTGGATGGCATACAATAATCTGGGTTGTCTGTTTTATATCAGACACGGTGCTGATGCTATTGATACTGCTGAAAAATATATTTCAAAGGCCCTGAAATTAAATCCCGATTATGAATATGCAATCTTCAACATGGCATGGCTCTCGTATTTAAAAAAACGTTACAGCGACGCAATAGCCAAATACCAATATCTTTTAGAAAAATATCCAAAAGCGCCGCCGCACCTGCTTGCCAGAATACATTTTGGCTTAGGCTCCGTATACACGAAACTCAAACAGTTTGGCAAAGCCCAAAAGCAGTTCAACCTGGCTCTTGAGGCACGGCCCTGGTTTCCCGAATGTTACAACTCAATGGGCGTCATGTTTAATGACAAAGGGGAAAAGAAAAAGGCCATAGATGCGTTTTTAAATGCGCTTGAGTTAAACCCCGACTACCCGTATGCAAGGCTTAACCTCGCCAAGCTCCTGTTTGAGACAGGCCGCCTTGACAGGGCTCTTGTTCACTACAACTACCTGAAATACAATAAAACCCTTCCACCGGAGATCCTGGCAAACGTTTATAACGATCTTGGCGTGATCCTTATGCGCAGCAACAAAGACAAAGAGGCCGGGCAGGCTCTTTTGAAGGCAATAAAGCTTGAGCCCGATTTTGCAAAAGCATACACCAACCTTGGCATACTGATGGCAAAAGAGGGAAAAAAAGACCATGCCATACAACACTTTACAAAAGCGCTCAAGATCGATCCGGGCCACCTTGAAGTCCGTTACCGCCTTGCAGCAGCCCTTGCCGACAAGGGGGAATATGAAAAAGCCATTTCCCAATACAACTATATCCTGAGCCACTCAAAAGAAGCGGATTTAAAGCTGCTTGCAAGTGTGCACAACGACATGGGCATCATATACGCAAACCATGACAAAACAGAACAGGCAAAAAAACATTTCAAAAAGGCGCTTGCTCTCAACCCCCGCTTTGCCGAAGCCCTGAACAACCTTGGCCTCCTCATGGTTTCCTCAGGCAGGCCCAAAGAAGCAATCAAATATTTCACAAAAGCGCTCGAAGTGAAACCTGACTACCTGAGTGCGGCAAACAGCCTGGTTGCGCTCTACTGCAGGATGAAGGAGTATGACAAGGCTCTATCGGAGCTAAAAGCCCTCCTTTCCCACAGGCCGGACAGCTCGGCAAGCATAAGTTACAACATAGCGTGCATATACGCCATAACCGGGGATCTTGAATCGTCTGCCAGGTGGCTTGAAAAAGTCATCGATATGGGAATGGATATAGGGAGGCTGATTGAAACCGACAAGGACCTTGCAAATATTCGGGGTTCAAAATACTACGACATGCTTGTTGCCAAGATGGCAAAAAAGTGACATCCACATCGGTGCTCCGAATCAATCATAATGCAGTATCCTGTAGAAACAGTCTCTCTGGGCGGCGTGAAACCCGGCTGTTTCTATAAGGCGGACGATCTCTTCCCTGGGAAGCCTGTACCTGATTCCGGCTGCTGCCACCACGTTCTCCTCTATCATGGTGCTTCCCATGTCGTTTGCCCCAAAGGCAAGGGCAGCCTGGGAAATCTTGTCCCCCTGGGTGACCCATGAAGCCTGTATGTTCTGAAAATTGTCAAGCATAATTCTTGACAGGGCCACCACTCTCAAGTAGCTGCATGGCGAGGCAACCGGCACGTCTATCTTTGTATTGCCCGGCTGAAAGCTCCAGGGGATAAAGGCGGTAAACCCGCCTGTCCGGTCCTGTAAATCCCTTATGGCAATCATGTGAGAGAACATCTGGGAGGGGGTCTCAACATGCCCGAACATCATTGTCGCCGACGAGCGAAGGCCAAGGCCGTGAGCCGTTTCCATAACATTGAGCCAGGTGGCGGTGTCGCACTTGCCGGGAGAAATCCTTCTTCTCACCTCGTCATCGAGTATTTCAGCCCCGCCGCCAGGGACAGAATCAAGCCCGGCATCTATCATCTGCCTGAGCAGTTCCTCAACAGACAGCCCTGCCCTGCCGGCAAGCCATGAAATCTCGGGCGGTGAAAACCCGTGAATATGAATGGGAGCGGTCTCCTTTATAAACCGCAGCAGGTCAAGGTAAAAATCAACATCAAGATCGGGGTTCATCCCACCCTGGAGCAACACCTGCGTGCCACCAAGGGCAACGGTTTCATCCAGTTTCCGTTTCAGCTCCTCTTTTGAAATAACGTATCCGCCTTTATCGCCCGGCCGGACATGAAAGGCGCAGAACCGGCATCCGGACACGCACACGTTGGTATAGTTTATATTCCTGTCAACCACGTAGGTAACAACAGGCTCCGGTTTCACCGCCCACCTCCGGTGCGAGGCAAGCTGTCCGAGTGTGGGAAGATCCGCTTTTTCATACAGGCACAGCGCATCATCTGTGTTGAGCCTTTCCCCTTCAGCCACCTTTTTGCAAACATATTCCAGGGAATTCATCGCCCGCCTTCCTGGTCTGAACCGTTAACCGGCCTGTAAAACGAGTCTCTCTCCACCGCCTCAAAACCGGCCGATTCGATAAAACGCCTCATCTCGGTCCTGGTAAGGCCCTTTGCCGACCTGGCCCCGGCCGTATGGGTGATCCTCTCCTCGATTATAGTCCCGTCAAGATCGTCAGCTCC
>MZGQ01000023.1 GCA_002085115.1 Desulfococcus sp. 4484_241 | reverse complement strand
CACATCTTAGCAAATGTATAGGAGGTAAAATCAATCTTTAAGGGAGAGTCGTTATGCTTTTCCGCCAACTGCGGAAAGATCGGCCCCGGACTTCACCACCTGCCCCCGTATTGGCCAGGGGTGGTACACCAGGGATATAGGGCCGCATACCCGGCGGTCATCTTTTCACCCTTTCCCTGCATGAAATGAAACCCTTCTGTTATCTTGCCGTAATCGTGACATTTTCCACAGGTCTGCTTCGGGCTGTACGGCACATCCGCATTCACCCCGGTAACCGGGTTGATAACATTCCCGTTCTCATCCCGCAGAAAGATCGGGGGGCAGATCCCCATGGCGTCCTGTTTGGCCTGTTCGTATATCTTATCGGATGGAACCTGCTGCTGTGCCTGGACAAGAGCATAAGCCGTTGATCCGGCCAACAGTACACCGATGACTAAAAAAAACATAAATAAACGATTATACCCCTGCATGCCTATACCTCCGTTAAAAGTAAAAGACGGTTTGCAAAAATGCCCATGATGCATTGGGATGCGGGCCGGTATTCCTTATAAACTCTCCGGGGAAAAACATGCAGTAACCACCCCGGAGATCAAGCCGTTTTGAAGCCTTGTAGTGAAACGTAAGGTCCACCTCCTGGCCCAGGTCCCGGCCCGAAGCGCCGGTTTTGTCCCGCCGCTGGGCCTTTCCGGGGTAGTACCAGGCGTCCTTTTTTTCATCCAGCGTGAAATAGTGATATTCCCCCCGCAAAGAGAGTTTATCCGTTGGAGACAGGACCGTATCAAGCCGGTACTCCCTCGTGTTTGACCAGAAAAACAGGTTCATCCATCCATAGAGCACCGTGTCGGCCCCGGAGAAAACCCCGTCAAATGTACCGCTTTTGCCGTCGCCGGGATCCTTGTCACCGGAACCATTTACAAACTGGAGCATAACGTGGGGAGACCACGGCAGGTCAAAGGTATAACCGAGTCTTGCCGCAAGCCCGTATGCCGAGATATCGTCTTCCCCTTTATCACCGAACTGGTATACTGCGGTCAGTCCATAGTCCCACCGGTTTAACGTCCCGTTTATGGCAAACCCGGTGTTATGGCAGGAGAGGTTCCCGGTTCCTGACTCCCCTGTGGTATTCCCGTGGGTGTCGCTTTTGACGATGTAAAAAATATCCAGGTCAAATGGCAGGTTTTTGATCATGGTGTAGTTTGCATAAGCGGTCGGTCCATCCGCGTGTTTGTTTGGCCAGGTGTCCGGGTCCCGGATAATATAGCGGCCGATAAAAGTATGGGAATCGATCCATGGGTTCACATACCGTATCCTGGCCGCGTCCCATACGTACCTGCCGGTGTTCCCCCAGTTGCCCGGCCCGAATATGCGCTTGTCTCCGAAGGATATCTGCTGCCGGCCCAGCCTGAAGGAAAGGCCGTTGTCCAACCCGTAGTCAACATAGGCCTGACGAATATCCATATCATCATGGTACGGGTTGCTGACCTTGAAATCGGAATCATTGAACATTGATCCCTGGCTTCTTGAGTCCTGAAACTCGAGGAACGTCCTTAGCCTGGAATGAAACGAGGCGTTGATGTCGAGCCTGAGCCGGGACAGCAGGAAATTGTCGCCGTCGCCGCCATACGTCCTGGAGTTGTAGCTGTGCTGGGACTCACCCCTCAAACGGTATGTTCCGCCCAGGGAAACGGCCACCGGGTCTGTGCCCTGACTTTTGTATTCAAAAAGCGACGCGTTCCCGGGAGGAGCAAAACCGGCCATGATGATCAACAACACCAGGAATAGGCACCAGAATCTGTTTATCCGGCTCATGCCTCCTCTCCATATCGCTTTAACCTGTTACGCTGTCCGCACCTGTAAAAACACGTGAAAACTTTTCCACCAGGCTGTCCAGCGATGAATATACCACCGGGATCACGATCATGGTCAGGAAAGTCCCCACCAGCAGGCCGGTGGCCGCAACGATTCCCAAAGGACTCATCCGCTCCAGCCCCACCGCCATCTCGAAGATCAGTGGAGTGAGCCCGATTATGGTGGACGCGGTGGTCATCAGGATCGGCCGTATACGCAACCGAACAGACTGCAAAATGGCTTCGGTCTTTGGTACCCCGCGCTTTCTTGCCTCTATGATGAAATCAAGCAGCAGGATCGAGTTGTTGACGATGGTGCCGCCTAACAGGATCAGCCCCATGGTGGCCGGCTTGCACATGGGCTTGTCAAACAGCAGCAGGCCCCACATCGCGCCGGCAACAGCCAGAGGAATGGCAGACATTATGGTGACTGGATGGCCGAAGGAGCGGAACATGGCAAGCAAAAGAAAATAGAGCAAAACAATGCCTATAAGAAGCGCCTTTCCCATCTCGCGCTGACCGGCTGCCATATCGGCAAACGTCCCGGAGACATTGATGGAATATCCCTGCGGAACGTTGATCTTTGCAAGCCTCTTTTGCGCCATCTTTGCAACCTGGGCGATGGTCAGAATATAATTTCCGCCCGTAACATCAATGGTGTTTTCCAGGCGCTCCCTGGTTATAAAGGGCTGATCGTGTTTCTTCGCCACCCTGGCCACGGCCCTCAGCGGAACGGGCCCAAATTTCGTAGTGAGATACGCATCATTGATCTGATTGGGGTTGTCAATGTCCGTCCCGGCATACTGAACGTTAACCGGGATATCCAAAAAACCTGAAAGCCGCATCGAGGTCGCAGGGATTCCCTTGACGGCAGCTTTAAGTTCACGCGTGGCATCCGCCGGATTAATCCTGTAAAGACGCGCCAGCTCAGGATCAAAGGTAATATCATGCTCGACCTTGTCGGTGTACCATGTACGCCTGACATCAACCAGGCCCGGCATCCCTTTCAATGCCGCAAGGCACTTGTCCGCCAGGTCGCTCAGCACCTTGGTATCAGGGCCGCTTATGATGATATCCAGGGGCGCCTTGGTGGTGGAAAGCGGAGTGGCGCCGTATTCGCTCACCCGGAAGGAACGGATACCGTCAATTTTGCGTAAGGCCTTGCGCCACTTCTCCTCGATCTGCCAGATGGTCTCGGGCCGGTGTTTCCTGTCCACCAGGTGGATCGTGATCTTTGCCGACTGGGTGGTGGCTCCTCCGCCCCCAAAGCTTATCTGTCCCGGCTCCGACCCAACAACAGAGGAAACCATCTCCACACCCGGCTGCTCATAGATCATCTTTTCCACGCGCCCAAGCACCTTTTCAACCTCCCCAGGCGAGTAGGTGCCGGGGGTATCAAAGTTAATCAAAGCTATGCCCGTGTCCATAAGCGGCATAAGCTCCCCGCCGTTCAGCGGTTTCACCACCCGCATGGTTATTATGAAAAATCCAAAAGCCAGGACCAATGTAACAGTCCGCCTGGAGAGCGCCAGCTTCAAAATCGCAATGTAAATTTCCGCCAGTTTGCTCACGCCCCTGTCGGTACGGGAAAATATCCGCTCAAGGGCGTTCATGCTGTCGTGGGGACGGTTAAGAAGCTTTGACGCCATGAGCGGAATAATGGTCAACGCCACCAGCAGGGACGCGACCAGCGTCGAGGAGATCATCATGTTCAGCGGCCGCATCACCTGCTGGGTGTATCCGCCGGTGAACATGACCGGTATCAGCACGATCACGGTTGTGAACATGCCCGCGGTAATGGCAAGTGAGACCTCGCTTGCGCCCTCTTCGGCGGCCTTGCGCGCGTCCGGCTGTTTCATGGCCCGGAAATGGCGGTAGATGTTTTCAAGGACCACCACGGAGGAATCAACAACCATCCCGACTGCTATTATAAGGCCGGAGAGGGTCACCATGTTCAGCGTGTAGGGGGAAAACCAAAGCACCACCAGAGAAATCAGAAAAGCAAGTGGAATGCTGACAGACACCACCATGGCGGCCCTCGTATCGGCCAGAAAGAAAAAAATTATAAAAACGGTCAGGATGACGGCCTGCATCAGGCTGGACCGCATGCCGTGGACATTGATGTCTATGATCGGCTGCTGGTCGTCGGTTATTGAAAAATCAATATCCGGGTACTGGGCTTTCAGCTTCGGCAGCAGTTTTTTGAAACTCTTGATAGCAGATACGGTCGGCCCGTTTTCCGGGCGCAGTACGTTTATCGCGATTGCCGGCTTCCCGTTGCCATGATATACGCTGCGCTGCTCATGCTCTCCAAGCGTTACGGTAGCGACATCCGAAATCTTTAAAAACCCCTTTCCCTCATGCCTTACAGGGAACTCTGAGATATCCCTCAGGTTCGCAAACTCCCCGGTGGTGCGCATAAGGTATTCTTTTTTCCCTGAATAGATTGTGCCCGCAGGGCTTGAAATGTTCTGCCTCGCCAGGGCCGCCGCCACTTCGGCTATGCTGATATTATGGGCCGCCAGCCGATCCCGCGAGACGCGTACCTCAACCTCCGGCTGGTGTGCACCGAACACGTCAACATCAGCAATACCGGGAAGCCTCAATATCTCGTCTTCGATCTGGTTTTCAGCAAGCAACCGGATTTCCGAGAGTGTTTTTCCAGAGCCCGGTTTCGGTGACAGCGCCACGGTCAGCAAGGGACGGGTTGCGTCGGTTATGCGGTAAATACGCGGCTCAAGTATATCTTTCGGAAGTTCCGGCCTGATTCGACTGATGGCGTTCTGAACGTCGATGACCGCCTCTCCGATACTCTTTGAATAATAAAACTCGGCATTGACGGACGAGACCTCGTCCCTTGAAGTTGAGACTATCCTCTTCAACCCGCTTATTGTGTTGACCTCTTTTTCAACTATCTCCGTGATCTTGTCCGATATGTCACGGGCAGCGGCCCCCGGCTCCACGGTAATGATCACCACCTGCGGCGGCACCGTATTGGGAAACAGGTCGGTCGGGGTCCTGAAAAAGGCGAACGCTCCCAGCGCCGAAACAGCCAGTGTCAACGCAAGGATTGCATAAGGATTTTTCAGGGAAAAATTTGTCAGGTTCACCTGGCCACCTCCACCGGCATTCCATCGGCAAGCGTAGCCCATCCCAGAAAGGTGTTGATTACCACCTGTTCGCCGGGAGAAATCCCCGATACAGCCGTCATGTTCCCGTTGTTCCCAAGCTCTTTCACCTGCATTGTATGAATATGACCGTCCCGAACCGCATAAACATAAGGCTTGCCATCCTCACGGTTAACCATACAGTCGGAAGGAATAAGGGTGACGTTTTCCAAATGTGCAATGCGAACGGTGGCAGGCACGTAGGCTCCTATGGTCATATTTTTCCTGTCAGGCCCGTCGATATACACCTCCGCGCGTGCCATGCGGGAAGGTGAAAGGGCCGGGTAGATATGGGAAATCCTGGCCTTAATCGGCTTATCACCTATGGAAAACGATACCGGCAGGCCTTCGCGTACACGGTCAAGATCCTGCTGGGGAACATCAAAGACAACCATCATCCTGCTCCTGTCCTCAACGGTCACAAGCGCACGTCCCGGGGACGCAAGATCGCCGGGATCCACCAGCCTGCGGGTGACGATTCCGTCAAAGGGAGAGCGAAGCCTGTAATAGTCAAGCTGGGCCTCAGCCCTTGCCTTTTTGCGGGAAAGCGACTCAACGGCCTCGGCCAGAGCCGTGGATTTCCTGCGCGCGGCATCGCGTTTCCCCTCGATTTCGTCGGCCTTGTTTACCGTTGCTTCCGCCAGAGACTCGGCAATGGCCCCGTCCCTGGCAAGAGTCATGTCACGCTGCGCTTCCCGCTTCCAGTAATCCACCGATTTTTCAAGAGCCGCCAGTGTGGCGTTGTTTGCCGAAAGCTCGGCTTTTGCCCGTTTTACCTGTGCGGCAAGAGAGGCTATATCCTTTAAAATATCCTTCTCGTCAAGCTCAACAAGCAGACCGCCCTTCTTTACCAGGTCGCCCTCGTCCACAGGGACGTTAATGACCGATGCGGCCACGCGTGATGCGACATCCGCCCTGTTGAACGGCTCTACCACACCAAGGTAACTCAACCCGACGTCAAGATTGTCCTTTTCTGCCTTTGCCACATGAACGACAGTGGGAGACAGGCCATACTTCGGAGCCCCGGCCAGCTTGGCGCGTTTTTTCATAATAAGTCCTGCTGCGCAGGCCAAGATCACCAACACTATTGCGAGCGTCCTGACAGCCCCTGGTTTTTTCATATTCATTTAATCTCTCCTGTCGCAAGCCGCATTTGAGCAATCGCCGTATTAAAATCGGCCAGCGCTTTGTAATAACCGGTCTGGGAATCAAGCATAGCGGACTGTGCGTCCAATACATCCGTGATCGAGCCCCTTCCCAGTTCATACTTCTCCCTCTCAATACGAAGGGTTTCCTCTGCCTGGTCAACGGCCTTTTTTGTTGTAACCACTCTTTTGTGAGCATTACGGATATTTAGCGCCGCGGTCTCAACCTCCAGCCGAATGGCAAGCTCCAACGCCCTCAGCCTTTCCCTTGCCACGCCCAAAGCGGCTCTCTCTTCCTTTACTTTGCCGGATATAAGGCCGCTTTCAAAAACGGGCAATTTCATGAAAACACCAACACGCCCAAGGTCGTCAGACCTGTCCGTACCAGCTGGATAGTCCGAAGGGTTATGGGCCCAACGCATGCCGTAAGTCCCCTCCAGGGTGACGGAAGGCCAATGTTCCGCCCTTGCCGCATCCACCTTTTTGGCCGCAGCCTCCAGGGCCGCCCTGGCTGCCAGGTAATCAGACCTGTTCTTGAAAGCCGCTGAAACAGACCTCTCCGTATCAACCTGGGATTGCAAAGCCTCCGCAAGATCGCCCTCCAGCCCTGACGCGTCAATCAAGTCAGCCCTGATTCCCATCAGGTTTGCAAGGACCCTGGTTTGTATGGCAAGCAGGTTTTCGGCTGCTGTCAATTTCTGCTCTATATCGGCCAGCCGCACCTCTGTTCTCAGCCTGTCGACCCGCGCGGCTTTTTTCTGGTCAATCAGGCTGTTCACCCTTCTTAAATGCTCATCCATGGTTGTCTTGGAAAACTTTAAGGCATCGACAACCTTTTTCTGCGCCAGTATTGAATAAAAAACGCTGGTCACGTTAAACACCAGCTCCTTTTTCGTGCGTGAAAGCCGATGCTCAGCGGCCAGGGCCAGAAGTTTTGCCGCTCCTATCTCCTTTATCAGCCTGCCGCCTGTAAAAAGGGGCTGAGTAATCACAATGTCAGCGGAATAGATATCATCACCAAAGACCCCGGGGTCCCCGTTAAGGTTCGGCGGCATAAGCCTCTGGTCGTCGGTATAATGGGTATAACCGCCCATGGCTGAAACAGACGGCAAGGCCCTGGCCAGCGCCTGGGTATGGCGTGCCTCTGCCATCTCCGTCTCATGCCTGGCTGCGGCCAGGCCCGGGTTATTGGCAATGGCGGTATCAACAGCCATCTTTAAAGTAAGGGCGTTTCTTTGCACATTGTCCGTGGAGCCGGTTTTACCTGCATCCTTCTTTACCGTATTCACCGCTGGTTTTGGATGAAAATCGGCTGCAACCGCCGGAGGATAAGGATCGGTCGGTGAGATAACGGCACAACCGGCAAGCGCCGCGGATACGAAACATAAAAAGACTGCCGCTACTATCGGCCTGGCCATTACACTCTCCCGGATTCCCAAAGGGCTTTCATTGTTCAAAGATAAAGTTTCCAAAGCAGTTTGGCCGCGACACCGAGCAAAACGACCCCGAACATCTTCTTTATCCACGCCGGCTTCATCTTTTCCTTCATCACCTTGGCCCCGATCTGGGAACCTATGATAACGGCAACCGTGGTGGCCGCCATGAGCGGCCAGTTGAAATGGCCCTCCGCTATATGCCCGGCAAATCCGGAGAAGGATGAAAATATCACCACAAAAGAGCTTGTGGCCGCAGCGGTTTTAGTGGGATACCCCATTGCGATCATCATCGGCACAAACAAAAATCCGCCGCCGATCCCAAGCAGCCCCGCTATCATGCCTATAAAAAACCCGGCTATCCCCATCAGGGTATAGCGAAGCCCGGGTGCCATCAACCGGTCCTTTTCCGGCGCGCCCGAAGTAAGCAGCATCCGACCGCCGGCAAAAACCATGCCTATACAAAAAAGAAGTATCAGGGTATCGGTAGGCACCATACTGGTAAACCACGCCCCGACCGGCGCGCCGATAAAGGACGATATCACGAGCGGAACAGACCCCTTGACGTCCACCATCCTGGCCTTCAGATAAAAGATGGCGGCAGACAGCGCTGTAACGCCGTTTAAAAGAAGCCCGGTCGGTATGACAACCGATCTGAAATCATACCCGAACCAGTGGAACACCGGGATATAGAGCATGGCACCGCCAAGACCAAGCATGGCAAAGATGATCGAAAGGGCAAATATACTCAATGTAACCGCGGAAAGAAGCATCGTTTTATTCCTCTGTACCTGTCGCCAGACACCCCGCAATCGGCATAAAAAATAGCGGAGGGAAGCTGTTTATAAATGAAAATTCAATCCGCATACCCCGAACATGGTATACACACGAGTTTACCTTCGGGGGTAAGCCTGAGCTTGTTAACGAACGTAACCTCCCCGCAGGATTCACAACGCCTGGCCTCAAAAATCCCCTTGCCCTTCACAACCTCAACGGTCTTCACCTCCCCTATATCGAGGAACTTATCCTCCTCAAGGGATATAACGTTGTCGATCAGCGGGTCGGCAATTGAAGGATCTATGTCCTGTGGAGGGACCCCGGCCTTGCGCTGCTGCACAAATGGAGAGCCAAGCGCCTTTTCAAAAAAGCTTGGTTTCAGGGAAACCCGGACCGACCTGCCGGTGGCATTATCGATCAGGGTGAAAGCCATCTTGTTGTAATAGAGTTTTTGAATATTCGATTTTCCATAGGTACAACCCGTAGCGGTCATTATGCCGTCCAGAAAACATCCCGCGGCATGTTCCTTGCCGGTTTCCGCTATCACCGACAGCTCCTTGTCCTGGGCACGCTCCACCCCCAATACCTTCATCGCCGCAAGCCCTGCCTTAAGTCCCATTGGCATGGCCGGGCACCTGTGACCGTGAAACTTCAATCCTGTTTCAAACAGACTTTCAAACGTTTCCATGATTATCTCTCTTTAATGTTAAGGTTTACAACAAAATTTTATCTTTTGCCTGTGCTGCATCATAAGCACTTGTCAGGAACCATGCATTGACCGTGGTCAATTTTCATACATTTTCAGTCCCGACTAAAACAGATAAAACAAAACGACCTGGAAACGTTCCTGTGGCAACCTCCAGTCTGGGCACACTAACGCGGATTTTCATGAAATATCCCGGCTAACGGAACTCTTGTTCCAGCCTCTTTGGATCGAGAATCTGGAATGAGTTTCTGCTCAGGCGGCGAATTATTCCGGACTCTGCAAGCCTGGTTATTCCGCGTGAAAAACTTTCCGGGGTCAGCCCCGCGAGGGAGGCATACTCCATGGATGAAACAGGCAGTGTAACAACATCGAGACCCGTGTTCATGCCGGACCTGGCGGAAAGGGAATAAAGGGCGGCAGCCACCCTTGACAAAACGCCGCGCGTGGAGAGCCTTTCAATCTGGTCGAACGCTCCGCGCAGACGTTTTGCAAGGTGGCCAAGCAGAAAAACAGCCACATCGGGATGCTCACTCATGACCTTGTGAAGTTTTTCCCGGGTCATGACAAGCGCCAGGGTATCCTCCATCACCTCCGCACTTGCAGGGTAAGGGGAACCGTCGATAAAGGGAAGGAACCCGAAAAGATCGCCCGGCCCGAAGATGTAAATAGCCGCCTGCCTGCCATCCTGAAGGGGACGGAATATCTTGACCCTTCCTTCCAGTATCCGGACCATCATGCCGGCTCTGTCCCCCTCGTTCCACAAAATCCGGCCTTGTGCGAACCCGGACCTGGTAAAATAGGGCTCGAGGATCCTGGTTATCTCATCATCCGGGCCCGAATCATCACTGTTGTATGGGCGTATCACCGTCAAAGTATGACCCCCGACCGGTCTTCATGGTTATTCAGCTTTCTTGTCTCACCCTTTAAAAATGGACAGACACTACCTGTCATAACCGGAACATGGAATACACATGTGTGCTTTGCCAACGACCCTGAGGTAAGGCTTTGCCACCAGCTCGCCGCACTGATCACAGGGTACAAGTCCCATAATCTCTCCGAAGTCATCGCCCCATTCATAATCATGGACCTCGCCTATATCCAGGATCTCGGACTCAGGCGCATCCCATATGACGTCAACCATGGCCCACGCCTCATCAGGAGGTATCTCGGTCGGCGGTATACCCTGCCCCCTCTTGCGCATGAAAGCCGATTCCGCGATCAGTTTATGACGGGCCGGTTTGTAAGAGACGCGAACGGCTTTTTCCTTCTTTTTATCAATCAGTGTGAGTGCAAGCTTGCCCCAGCCGGTTTTCTCTATGTTATACTTCCCAAGCGTGCACCCGGTCGCGTATTGCACCCCGTCTGCAAAACACTGTGCCCCGTGATTGTCGCCTATCTCGAGTATGCAGTGGAGTTCACCGGATGTGCCTGTCCGGCTGACTCCAAGTTCCCTCAGGGCTGCTATCCCGGCCCTCACGCCAACACAGCTTGCCCAGCAGATATGACCGTGAAATTCAAAAGCCTTTTTAAGAAGTTCCCTGTCATCCATCTTTGCATACCTCCTTTCTTAATAATCCAGTTTAAACTGTTTCATATACGAATCCAGTTCTTCCTTTCCTCTCTCGTCAAGTTCCGGGCAGTCATCAGAGCCCTTTGCGCCCTCGGCCACCCTGGTGGCAAAAACCATGCAGGTTGGTTCCCCGCATTTCCTGCAGTTTGTTTTCGGCAGCCGTTTCAGAATCTCAAGAATCCGGGGCCTGGGAGCGCTCTCATAGCAGGGCTCGATCTCATCTCTTTTTTCCCACGCTTCGTTGATCTCCCGTTTAAGCCACTCCACTATCTTCCTGGCTTCTGTCTCGTCCTTCAAGGCGTTTATGGCGATCTTGCGGCCATGAACGGTTATCAGCTTGCCCTGTGAACGGAAAACCACGGTCGGCGGTTCCTTTATATACTCAAATCCGCCCAGAACCGCGTTAAGATACGGCAGTGCCTCGCTAACGTCCTCGTCGAGGTGGGCAAAGCAGTGCACGCTCATCGCGCCGGGATTACACTGTGAATTGAAAATCTCAAGGCGATAGTTTTTAAGCAGCATGGTCTTCATCCTCCTTGTTTATCGGCATCTCATGGCGCCGGTTTGTAAGGCACCACAAAACAAATGGGTACCTTTTTTAAACTTCTTATCCCTGTTCCATCAGCATCGCACTTTCTGCGCCGCGAACAAAATCCGGGCGGCTGATGCACCATGTCAAGGTCTATGTTTTACATTCATCCACTACCCGGCGGACGTCTGCGACACATCACCGGCCTTTCGGATTTTTTTCGGCACACCGGCATCCTCCGGCTTTTTTCTCTTTTAATATCTTTTCCATGATCAACGACTTTTTGTTTTTATGAAAGTCTTCCTTGATATCCTCTGCCGTATACCCGAAACAGAAACAGACTAAATTCTTCAAGATACATCTTCCTTTAAAAGTAATACATTAACCGCCTTTATTGCGGCTCCGCCGCACGGTTGGCAAGCTGCCCCACGTTGGACCCGCCCGAACAGGGCAATATGATTATTCCTTCCATGACAAGTCCCCATAAATTCCAGGCCAAGCCGTTATTTTCCAAGCCATTTCATGACCTCATCTTTTTTGGGGATCTTTCCCACGCATTTAACTTCTCCGTTAACCACAACGGCAGGCGTGCCAAAACTATCTCCATCACATCCTCAACTTTTTTTACATCCGCATCAACGGATGTCTCTGCAACCGCTTCCCTTACCACCTTTTCCGCCTTTTTGCATTTGGCGCATCCAGGCCCAAGTATCCTTATCTCCATATCCGTTCCCTCACTGTTTGCTGCAAGCAGCAAAGCCGCTTCATGTATCGGCCAATTTTTTTGTTCCATCTGGCAAGTAAAATGGATGGATACCATTTAACCGTCTGTCTATATAACCATGTTGAAAAGATATCCCACCAGCAGTATCCCGCCAGTGACGATCAATATAAAGATCCCAATAAGCCTTGGCTTTAAAACCTTCCGCAGGATCACCATCTCTGGGAGGGAAAGGGCTATTACGCTCATCATGAAAGCAAGCACGGTACCGAGAGCAGCGCCTTTACCCAGGAGCGCCTCCACTACGGGGACTATTCCCGCCGCGTTGGAGTACATGGGAACACCGATCAAGACCGCCAGTGGAACACTCCACCAGGCTCCCTTGCCCATAACGGACGCCATCACACCTTCCGGCACATAACCGTGTATTCCGGCCCCGACGGCTATGCCTATCATCACGTAGAGCCAGACCCTGCCGATTATCTCCTTGACAGCTTCCCACCCGTAAATTATCCGGTCATTCCAGGTGAGACGTTCATCATTCCCCGTATCGGTATCGGCACGAATCTCCGTTACCCAATCCTCTATGTGCTTTTCAAGATGCAGTCTTCCAATGACCCAGCCGGAAAGTATGGCGACAGACAGGCCTGTTCCCATATATATGGCGGCGATCTTCCAGCCCAAAAGCCCGTAAAGAAGACCAACAGCGATTTCGTTTACCATGGGTGCGGCTATAAGAAAGGAAAATGTAACGCCAAGAGGCACGCCAGCCGTTACAAAACCGATAAAAAGCGGAACCGCCGAACATGAACAAAAAGGGGTAACTATGCCCAGCAGGGCGGCAAGTATATTGCCTATAAACTCGTTTTTCCCGGAAAGAATGGCACGGGTTTTTTCAGGCGTAAAAAAGCTTCTTATTGTTCCAACACCGAAAACCACCAGGAAAAGCAGCATCATGACCTTGGGAGTGTCATAAAAAAAGAAGTTGACAGACTCTCCCAGGTGGGACCCCTTCCCTATTTGGAACAAACCATAGGTTATCCATGAGGCTGTTGCCGGAAGCTGCCTGTATATAAGCCACCAGAGGTATATGCCCAAAATTCCGGCCCCGGTAATCACTAAGGTCCGGGAGTTACCAGGCTCAGCAACCGTTGTTGCGTTATCTGGAATCTTTCTGCCTGTAATCATCATCCATCCTATAACTGCTTATAATTTCAGCCTGCTTGCAGCGGACAACATTTAGCATTACCCACTTTTGTTAACCGGTGCAACCGAACTATATCGTTATATGGTAATATAGGAAATGATTTATCATTGTCAAGGAAAAACTCCCGGCAAAAAATTCCCATCCATGTTCCCTCGATGCTGAAAATTTTATTAAACCATCTTTTACTGCCGGCATTTTTATAATTTAAGCCCCCCCGCAATGATTGATTTTTGCGGCCTTTACAATTATGTCCGCCTGAATCAATGTGGATTTTGGGGGAAAGCACCGATGTTGACTCGGTAAATTTTATCCATTATAGATAACATCTTACATTACCGGTAAGAAAACATCGGGTGGTTGCAAAACACAAAACAAAAAAAAGGAGATTTTTTATGAAAGATGTCGTTATTGTAAGTGCCTGCAGGACGGCCATAGGCACATTCGGTGGAACATTGAAAAACATGCATGCTTCACATATAGCCAGCGTGGCTATGAAAGAGGCTGTGAACAGGGCCGGCATAGACCCGGCAATAATAGACGATGTCAGGTTTGGATGCTGTATGGATCCAACAGACACGATGAATGTTTCCCGCGTGGGCGCTCTTCTGGCAGGCATTCCTGAAACCGTTGCGGCTGCGACGATAAACCGCGTCTGCATCTCAGGAATGGAGGCTACCATAAGCGGGATGGCCATGATACAGGCCGGCATGGCAGAGGTGATCCTGGCCGGTGGAGTGGAACACATGTCAGGCGTTCCATATGTTGTCCCTGATGCCCGCTGGGGATGCCGCCTGCAGGATAAAATGTTCGTAGACGCGCTTATACACGGTCTGCACTGCGGTTCGCACATCATCCCGCACCCCGAGGAAGGTCCTTTAAAAGAGGGGGAGCTGATGGAACGGCTGAAGGGGAAACCTTATATAATGGGGCATACTGCCGAAATAGTAGCCGACCTTCTGGATATAAGCCGCGAGGAGATGGACGAGGTTGCCCTTAGAAGCCACAACAACGTTGAACGGGCCACAAAAGAAGGGGATTTCAAGGATGAGATAGTCCCTGTCGAGGTACCGCAAAAAAGGGGAAAACCTCCTGTAATCTTTGACAAGGATGAGCATTTCAGGCCCGGCCTCACGATGGAGCAGCTTGCAAAACTCCCGCCCGCGTTTGTACCCGGGATAGGCAAGGTCACGGCCGGGAACTCATCAGGCCTTAACGACGGGGCCGCCGCAATGGTCATCATGTCGGCAGACAAGGCAAAAGAGCTGGGCCTTACACCGCTTGCCAAAATCAAGGCTACCGGCCGGGGGGCATGCCACCCCTCTGTCATGGGGCTTAGCCCTGTTCCTGCCGTAAAGGACCTTATCAGCAAAAACCCCGGGTTGAACATAGACTCGTTTGAGCTTATAGAGCTTAACGAAGCCTTTGCGGCACAATACATAGGATGCGAAAGGGAGCTGGGCATAAAGCGTGAGATTACAAATGTCAACGGCTCCGGCATAGGTCTTGGCCACCCGGTAGGCTGCACCGGTGCACGAATAATAGTGAGCCTCATATACGCAATGAGAAAGAGGGGCAAAAGCCTGGGGCTGGCAACGCTATGTGGCGGAGGCGGAGTGTCGATGGCAACTGCAATAGAGTTGGTATAACATTAGCAAGGCGGCCGTATAAAAGACGGCCGCCTTCACCTTTCGCACCTGCGGGGCTTAAACGGCATGGAACAACAACATTTCACCCTGCGTTACCGAATAATGACAACGCTCTACGATGCGTTTAAAAAATATCCGGACGCATCTATGGATATCCGCGAACTTGAAGAACAGTGCGCAACAGACCCGGAAACTCTGAACTGGAACCTTGCATACCTTGAAAAATGCGGATACCTGGAACTTGGCAGAATGGAAGATTTTCCGCCATACATAGCTGCAGTGGTTTCAATAACGGCCAGAGGCATAGACCTTGTTGAAGACGAAAAGGCTCTTAAAACCAGATTTAATATCAATCCCCTGTGACCTGTCCATGTTTTCATATTCCACAAAAGCCCGCACCACATAAGTTCCAGATATTCAACAGGTCTGCAGCGCTCCTTCCGGCAAACAGTTCAATACACATATTATGCCAACAATCAGGTTGTCCAGGATCGAATTTTCTGATATTAGTTAAAAAAACCTGAACAAAACTGGGGATGTTCAGGCTGTTTTGTAAAAAAACATTGGCATTGCAGATTATGCTGACAACCATTGCCATCAGCCATTGTCCATCAGCACAACTGTCTTCTTATTACAAAAAACAGCGGGGGGCATCAGGTAAAATAACATCCTTATAATAGGAGCAAAAAATGACAAAGGTTCTTGACAGGCTTGTATGGCTTTTTGCGGGAGTCTTCGGTACCCATGTGGGATACTATATATATCAGACCCGTTACGCAGACACTTTTGCCAAGGCCACGTTATCACAAACTATAGCAATGATATTTGAAGATATCATAAGGCTTGCAGTGGCGCTCCTTGACGATATAGTTCCGGTTCTGGCAGAAAACCAGAAGATGATATTTATGGTCCTGGCATGGCTTGTAACGATCCTCATACTGCTGCTGGGCTTCAGGGCTGCGTTGAGGATAAAGGCTAATAGCGGAGTTAACAGAAAATTGAAAGAAGCTGATATGATCCTTGCCGAAGCCAGGAAAGAGGCAGAAGCGAAAATAGAAGAAGCAAGGCAGCTCAAAAAAAGATTGATCCAGGAGTTCAAAAAGAAAGAAGCGACATTAAACAAAACGGTTGAAGAAAGGCTGGCAGAGTATAAAAAACGGATCAAAAAAATCGAGACCGAACGTCTTGAACTAAAGGAAATGGTAGGTGAGCTTATGCGAAAGGCTCAGAAAAAGCAATGAGGAGACATACACATCTAACGCCCCAACACTGCTCACTATCTATTGTTTGACTACTACTGTTGTATCACCCCTTGTCGGAAAAAATGAGAGTGTGCATGCCTATCCTGATAACATCCCTGTCCTTTAGAACACAGCTGCTTATAGGTTTTTTGTTGACATATGTCCCGTTTTTGCTCTGCAGATCGGTTATAACAAAGCCATCCTTGGAAAACTCGACCTTGGCGTGATTGCCAGAAACTGCAAGGTTTTCAATAATTATGTCGTTAGTCTTGCGACGCCCTATATGCAGTGTCTTTTCAGGATCGAGCTTGTACCTGTTAACAATCGTATCCCTGAACTTTAATGTCAAAAAAGGCATTTTAAACCCTCTTTCGTGGTCCTTTTTTTGGATTGTTCTTTAAATATATATGTCAACAAACCGGTTGTTCGTCAAGAAAATATAGATAATGACGGGAATATTTATCCAAAACGGGATGTAAAAAAACCAATATATGCGACAGGATGGCTCAAAGGCCATATTGTTACCCACCACACCGGCGACAAAATGCCCCTGATGCAGGCTATGGCATAACTACAAAAGGATTGGTTCGCCTTTCCATCCCTATCGTTGTTTCAGGACCATGGCCGCAATACACAGTCACATCGTCTCCAAGCGGGAAAAGCCTTTTTTGTATCGATTCAATAAGAGTGTTGAAATCTCCACCGGGGAAATCGGTTCTTCCGATCGACCCGGCGAAAAGCGTGTCTCCCACAAAAGCCTTTTTATCCGTGACAAGTGAAATTCCGCCTGGAGTGTGACCGGGTGTATGAATCACATCCATTGTAATATCGCCGAAAGTTATCTTATCACCGTCCTTGAGCGTTCTGTCAGGCGGGGGAGAATTGTCCATAGCCATGCCAAACGCCTCCGCCATCTCTGAAAGCGTGGAAAGCATGGGCGCATCAGCCTCGTGAATCAGCAAATCTGCACCGGTTGCATCTTTCAACTGTTTGTTTGCTCCAACGTGGTCAAAATGACCGTGGGTGTTTATTATATAGGCAACAGTAAACTTATTGTCGGCAAGCCTGTAAAGGATTCTGTCCCCTTCGTCGCCAGGGTCGATTACCACGGCCTGTCTCGTTTTTTCACATCCCACTATATAACAGTTAGCCATCATCATGCCGACTTCAAGTTTTTCGATAATCACTTATACCTCCCTGACAGTACACTATATAAAAAATGGACCCGGTAATACCGCGAAAGCATGAAAATTTCACCAATGCTTATCAGCTCCTGTTTTTCGCCCGCTCTATCAATTCGAGAATCCCGGCAATTTTCCCCTTCGGCCTGGGATTCAGCAGGTTTGCGACTGTTTCCTTTGGATAGTTATCTTCAAGATAACGCACCACGTCAAAATATTCCCACCAGCAATTTGCAATACCCTTGCACAGGTCCCCGTCATCACCACAGACAAGACAGTAGGAGAACTTAACGTCATGTCCAAGCCTTGGGCACCTGCGCTGCATCTCTTCGGGTGTCCTGCCCTGCTGCCGTTGAGTCACTTTTGGACGCTCCATACCAGGAAACAGACAAAAATCAAACACTTCTCAACCTGCCCGAGATCAACCGTGCTTTAGCACCTGGGGCTTTGGGAACTCTGCAAATACAGTCTCGGCTGCCTTGATCTCATCATCGCTCAAGGCTATATCGGAAAGCTCTCCTGCAAAAAACCGTTCATAACCATTCAGGTCAAGAAGACCGTGGCCGCTGAGATTAAACAGTATAACCTTCTCACGGCCCTCTTCCCTGGCCTTGTTGGCCTCCTCTATAACAGCGGCAATGGCGTGGTTGCTTTCAGGAGCGGGAATTATCCCCTCGGACCTGGCAAAAGTTATCCCGGCCTCAAAAGTTTTCAACTGGGAAACCGATCTTGGTTCTATAACACCTTCACAGATAAGCTGACTGACCGTGGGGGCCATCCCATGGTATCGAAGACCGCCTGCATGGAACGGCGGGGGGACAAATGCGTGCCCCAGGCTGTGCATAGGCAGCAAAGGCGTGTATCTCGCTGTATCCCCATGGTCATACACAAAAGGAGCCTTGGTCATTGTCGGGCATCCCATGGGCTCAACCGGATAAATATCTATCTGCCTCCCGTTTATCTTGTCATAAACGAAAGGAAAGGAAAGACCGGCAAAGTTGCTGCCTCCGCCTGCACACCCGATGATTATATCTGGATATTCTCCGACCTTTTCAAGCTGCTTTTTCGCCTCAAGCCCGATTATTGTCTGGTGCAGCATCACATGGTTCAGTACGCTTCCAAGAGAATACCGTGTCTGCCCTGTTTCATCTGTAACCGCGGATTCGATTGCTTCGCTTATGGCGATACCAAGACTCCCCGGCGTGTCAGGGTCCTTGGCAAGCGCCTCTCTTCCAGCCTTTGTCTGATCGCTCGGGCTGGGTATACAGATGCCGCCCCATGCCGCCATCATTGTCTTTCTGTAGGGTTTCTGATCAAAACTTACCCTTACCATGAAAACCTTGCACTCAAGCCCGAACTGGGCACAGGCATAGGCGAGCGCGCTTCCCCACTGGCCGGCCCCTGTTTCGGTGGTAATCTTCTTTATACCGAACTCCTTGTTGTAATACGCCTGAGCCACAGCGGTGTTGGGCTTGTGACTTCCGGGCGGACTTACGCTCTCGTTTTTGTAATAAATGTGCGCCGGAGTTCCCAAAGCCTTTTCAAGCCCTCGTGCACGCACAAGCGGTGAAGGTCGCCATACAGTCAAAACATCGAGCACCTCGTCGGGAATGGTAATCCACCGCTCCGTGCTGACTTCCTGCTCAATCAGGTTCATAGGGAAGACCGGGGCAAGGGAGTCAGGCCCAATCGGGTTGCCGTCCGGCCCAAGTGGCGGGTTCATCTTTATATCTGCGAGAATGTTGTACCACTGCCGCGGGATCTCGTCTTCAGACAAAAAAATTTTTTTAGATGCCATAATCTACTCCTTGTCCTGTTCTGGGTTACTTTTACTTTCTGGAACCATGTTGTCTCCTTGCCCAAACTTTCTGTTTATCCTGTCAAGAACCCCGTTTATAAAAGCGCTTGAATTCTCCGTGCCATACCTCTTGCCGATCTCTATAGCCTCGTTAATGGCGACTCTGGCCGGGACATCCTCACAGTAAAGCATTTCAAAAATCGCCACTCTCATTATGTTTCTGTCTACAGACGCCATTCTTCGGATCTTCCAATGTTCCGAGCTTTCGGCAAGCAGTTCGTCTATCTCTTTCCACCTGCTTTTCACACCATAAACCAGCTTGAAAAAATATGGAAAGCTCTTGCGGGAAACGGAAAACCTTTCGCAAAAATCCTCCAGCTGCTCTTCAAAATCCTTGGCCCTGTTCAAATCATAAGAAAAGAGAAACTGCAACGCGGTTTCACGTGTTCTGCGTCTGCTTGTCATCTCTTTCCAGACTTAAGATCTGTTCACGGTTTCCATAAGGTTGGCCATTTCAATTGCCGCTATGGCAGCGTTCCAACCCTTGTTTCCCGCCTTTGTCCCGGCACGCTCTATGGCCTGCTCAATGGTATCGGTCGTAATTATTCCAAAAATCACCGGGACCGACGATTCCAGGGATACCTGGGCTATACCCTTTGACACCTCCGCGCAAACATAGTCAAAATGGGGCGTTGAACCACGGATCACGGCACCAAGGCATATTACTGCGTTATAAGCCCCTTTTTCCGCCATTTTCTTGGCCAGGAGCGGAATCTCAAAAGCGCCGGGCACCTTGACTATGTGTATATCCTTGTCGGCAGCCCCGTTACGCACAAGCGCATCCACAGCACCTGAAAGCAGCTTGTCGGTGATAAAATCATTAAACCTGCTGGCAATGAGGGCAAAGGTTTTGCCCCTTGCCGAAAGTCCTGCTTCAATCAGTTTTGGCATTTGTCTCTCCCCGGATAGTATTCATGTTGGTGAAAAAACTTTACGGTTCAAAATGTCATAACTCAAAAAGCATCAAATCCCTTTCATGGCATACCGTCAATGTTGAGAAGATGCCCCATCTTGAGTTTCTTGCACTCAAGGTACCTCCTGTTGTGCTCGTTGCAGGGAATCTCTATGGGCACCTGTTCGGTCACAGAAAGACCATATCCCTCAAGGCCAACGATCTTCTTGGGATTGTTTGTAATCAGCCGCATCTTTCTGACCCCAAGATCGGCAAGAACCTGGGCACCTATGCCGTAATCCCGCAGATCCGCCTTGAACCCGAGCTTCTCGTTTGCTTCAACAGTATCATACCCATCATCCTGAAGATTATAAGCCTTCAGCTTGTTAACCAGGCCTATTCCCCTGCCCTCCTGCCTCACATAAAGAAGCACACCGGAGCCTTCTTTGTCCATCATCTCCATCGCCTTTTGAAGCTGGCTTCCGCAGTCACACCGAAGCGAGCCAAAGATATCACCGGTAAGGCATTCCGAATGCACTCTTACCAGCACCGGTTTTTCAGGATCTATCTCTCCCTTGACAAGTGCGATATGCTGGTAATCATCAATGTCATTTTCATAAACGGCGATTTTGAATTCCCCTCCGAATCTTGTCGGGATCCTGGCCTCGACCACCTTGTGGACAAACGACTCTGTACGCAGGCGGTATTCAATTAAATCCGCTATGGTGCAGATGCCTATGCCGTGTTTTTCGCTGAACTTTTCCAGGTCCGGCATCCTGGCCATTGTGCCATCATCGTTCATTATTTCGCATATTACACCGGCAGGCTTGAGCCCGGCCAGCCTGGCCAGGTCAACAGATCCCTCGGTCTGGCCTGCCCTCACTATAACGCCTCCGCGTCTTGCCCGAAGCGGGAAAATGTGTCCGGGCCTCACAAGGTCGCCTGGCCTGGCATCGTCCGCAACAGCGGTCAGAATCGTGGTCGCCCTGTCGGCCGCAGATATACCGGTTGTGACCCCATGCTTGGCTTCTATGGAAACGGTAAAACCGGTCTGATAGGGCGAAGTGTTCCGCTCAACCATAAGAGGAAGATCAAGTTCCTCAACCTTCTTTGCGTCCAGCGCCAGGCATATAAGCCCCCTGCCGTACTTGGACATAAAATTTATCGCCTCAGGAGTAACCTTCTCCGCGGCTATCATGAGATCCCCTTCATTCTCACGGTCCTCGTCGTCCACGAGGATAATCATCTTGCCATCCCGGATCTCTTTTATCGCCTCTTCCACACTTAAAACACTCATTTTATTTCCCCTGGCATCCGCCGTTTCACAACAAAACGGCACTCATGCTGTTTTATAGTTTTGTTCCGGCCTCTCTTTTTTAAAGAAAGCCTGTTTTTACCAAAAAATCGGCATCAATGCCACCGCCGTTTTTGCCGTTTTCCTTGGCTCCATTTGCAACAAGAAAATGCCGGACATATTTTCCTATTATATCTGTTTCAATGTTGACCTTATCCCCCACTCTTCTTATGCCTATGGTAGTAACAGCTGCTGTGTGCGGGATGATGCTCAACACGACCCTGCTTCTGTCACACTCGTTTATCGTAAGGCTGACCCCATCAACAGCCACCGAACCCTTGGTTACCATGTAAAGCCCGATATCCGACGAAACACCTATAGTCAATATAACGGCGTTTCCTGTTTTTTTAATGCTTTCAACAATCCCGGTTCCATCAACATGGCCGGTAACAAGGTGACCGCCAAGACGATCGGAAAACCTCAGTGCGCGTTCAAGGTTCACTCTTTCACCGGCGCGCATCATTCCCAATGTTGTCTTTGAAAGTGTTTCAGGCGCCACATCCGCCCAAAGCATTCTGCCGTTAACCTCAACCACCGTAAGGCAGGCTCCGCTGACCGCGATGCTGTCACCAACCGCCACATCTTCCATGTCGAAACCGGCCTCCACTCCAAGCCTCTTGCCGCGATCCGCGGAAGGACGGATATCTTTTACGACCCCGACACCTTCTACAATACCGGTAAACATCAGCCCACGTACCCCTCTATCATCACATCCGCTCCGAACCTGCGGACCGAGACCTCGTTAACTCTTATTGCGTCTTTCATAAGCACAGGGCCCCGGCCGGAACAAACCGGAACGCCATCATCACCGCCAAGAATCTTGGGCGCGTAAAAAAAGTTTATCTTGTCCACAATGCGCTCGGCAAAAGCCGATCCTATCACACGCGCACCTCCCTCCACAAGCAAACTGGCAACACCCATTTCCCCGAGCCGCTCCATCAAAACATCCAGCGGCACCATCCCGTTTTTCGTCTCCAGCTCGATTATCCTGGCTTTCCCAGACAAACGTTTACGCTTTTCAGTGTCGCATCCTGGCGTGGTAACCACCACCGTCTCTGCTGATGAGTCAGGATTAAATACTGCCGCGTCTTCCCTGACCGAAAGCGCCGAATCGAGTATAATCCGCACGGGATCCCTGGTTTTCATCCCATCTATCCGGGCGGTAAGTCTCGGGTTGTCCACGTTTACCGTGCCGACACCGACCATAATAGCGTCGGATGCGTGCCGCATCATGTGAACAAACTTCCTCGATTCCTCCCCGCTCACCCACCTGGAGTCGCCTGTACGCGTGGCGATTCTCCCATCAAGCGTCATGGCGCATTTTACAGTGACAAAAGGCCTGCCGGTGGTAACATATTTTATAAACCATTCTATCTGCTTTCTGGCCTCACGTTCACACACGCCCTCTGTTACTTCAACACCATTGGCCCTAAGGAACTCAATTCCACCGCCTGTAACACCGGGATTCGGATCACGGGTCGCCACTACGACTCTCGCGATCCCTGCCCCCAGTATCTTTCTTGTGCATGGAGGAGTTCGGCCGGTATGATTACAGGGCTCCAGCGTAACGTAAAGCTCGGCGCCTCTGGCCAGCGGACCGGCATCCTCTATGGCTACCACTTCGGCATGGGGCTTGCCTGCTGCTTCGTGAAACCCGCGGCCCACCACCTGCCCATCCTTAACGACTACGGCGCCCACAGTGGGATTGGGAGATGTATACCCCGTCCCTTTCCGCGCAAGTTCAAGCGCCATGGCCATGTAACCGCTATCATCCATCAGGCAAAACCGTTCAATTAAATAACAAAATATCTAAACACCCGAAGGGTTACAGTCGGGCAGAACAGCCGGAACCAGGGGGGAGGAAAGATCACTGCCTTTTAAGAAGGGTTTTCAGTTCGGAATAGAAATCGTGCACATCCTTGAACTCCCTGTAAACCGACGCAAACCTTACGTAAGCGACATCGTCCAGGGCGTGCAGCTTCTTCATGACCTTTTCGCCTATTATGCTGGACGGAATCTCAGGTTCCCCCATTTCGACAAGGTCCTGTTCAAGCTCACTGATAAAATCCTCGATTACCTTTATGCTTATCTTCCTCTTCTGGCACGCGCTCATAATACCGGCGCGAACCTTCTCCTTCATGAACTCCTCGCGTCTGCCATCCTTCTTGATTATCATGATGGGCGTCTTTTCAACATGTTCATAAGTGGTGAACCTTCGGTTGCATGCAAGGCACTCCCTGCGCCTCCTGGTCTCGGTGTCATCCCTGCTTAACCTTGAATCTATCACCTTGTTGTCAAGCGCCCCGCAAAACGGACATTTCATCGGGTGCCCCTCCTTCCGTCACGGCAACCGGACCGTCTCCACCCCGGCCTCCGCAAGCATATCCCTCGCCATTGGATCGTCGTATCCATCTTTATAATAAATGGCGGTTATTCCCGCGTTTATAATCATCTTGGCGCATATGGAACAGGGCTGATTGGTGCAATACAACAAAGCTCCATCTATGGAGACACCATGAAAAGCCGCCTGTATAATCGCATTCTGTTCAGCATGGATTCCCCGGCACAACTCGTGCCGTTCCCCCGAAGGCACCTCAAGCTTGGCGCGCAGACAGCCCGTTTCCCTGCAGTGCCTGACACCGGATGGGGCGCCATTGTAGCCGGTAGCCAGGATACGTTTATCCTTGACTATTACTGCGCCCACATGCCGTCTCAGGCAGGTTGAACGTTTCGCAACCAGCTCGGCTATCTCCATGAAATATGTATGCCAGTCAGGACGGTCACCGCCTTTAACAGTATCAGTCATTGTTTTGCATCCCGGCATAAAGCGGGAAGGTGTCGCACAACTCTTTAACCTTTTTCCGCGTTGAATTTATAACGGTTTCACTGTTGATGTTCCTGAGGACATCCATAATCAGGCCTGCTACAACCTCCATTTCAGGCTCTCCCATTCCCCTGGTAGTCATCACAGGGGTCCCTATGCGGATTCCGCTTGTAACGGTCGGGCTTTCGGTATCAAAAGGGACAGCGTTTTTGTTGACCGTCAGCCCCGCCAGGCCAAGAGCCGTTTCGGCATCCCTGCCTGTAACGCCTATACTGCGAAGATCCGCAAGCATCATGTGGTTGTCGGTTCCGCCCGAAACAAGTTCCAACCCGCTGTCCATAAGATGTTGCGCAAGAACCTGCGCATTACGCACCACCTGGCGCTGATAACTTTTGAACTCCTCTGTAAGCGCCTCGCCGAAAGCAACGGCCTTGGCAGCGATGACGTGCATCAACGGCCCCCCCTGTATACCGGGAAAGACCTCCCTGTTCAGCGCCTTCCCATAGTCACGGTTCGACAATATCAAACCGCCCCTGGGCCCTCGCAGAGTCTTGTGGGTTGTCGATGTTACGACGTCGGCGTATGGGAGCGGGGATAAATGAACACCTGCCGCAACCAGCCCCGCTATGTGGGCCATGTCAACCATCAGCAGGGCTCCGACCGATTCAGCCACCTCGGCAAATGCTTTAAAATCAAGCTCGCGGGGATAAGCGCTTGCACCGGCTACTATGATCCTTGGCATGTGTTTTTTGGCAACATCTTTTAACTGATCAAAATCGATCCTTCCGGTATCCCTGGCCACGCCGTAATGTCTGAAATCAAACAGCTTGCCTGAAAAACTTACGGGGCTGCCGTGAGTTAAATGCCCGCCATGCGCCAGGTCCATGCCAAGCACCCGGTCGCCTGGCTCCAGCAGCGCAAAATAGACAGCCATGTTTGCCTGTGACCCGGAATGGGGCTGCACATTGACATAAGATGCATCGAAAAGCTTTTTTGCCCTTTCCACAGCCAGCTCTTCTGCAACATCAACATACTCACATCCACCGTAATAGCGCCTGCCGGGATATCCTTCGGCATACTTGTTCGTAAGAATGCTGCCCTGGGCCGCCATAACTGCAGGACTTGCCACGTTCTCAGACGCTATGAGCTCAAGATTGTTCTGCTGCCTTTCAAGTTCGCTTAAAACAGCTTCTGCGACCTTGGGGTCCTTCTTTGAGAGATAATCAAGGTCCATGCGGCTTGTGCCTTCTGTTTGCAAAAGGTTAAAGACGCTGCGCTATAAAATCAACCGCGTCTTTCACCGTGATTATATTTTCCGCCTCATCATCCGAAATCTCAATATCAAACTCATCCTCAAGAGACATCAGCAGCTCTACAATATCCAGTGAATCCGCCCCCAAATCGTTGATGAATTCAGCTTCAGGCTTTATGTCGTTAGGATCTATATCAAGTCTCTCCGCTAAAATACGCTTAACCTTGTCTTCTATCGACATGCTCTTCTCTCCTTATGAATTTAATAAACTTATAAAATATTTACAATCTGTTTCGCCCCTACCCGGAATGGATTCCCACACAAAACAAAAGAGAGCTTACATGTAAATCCCACCGTTAACATGTATTACCTGCCCTGTTATGTAGGCGGCTTCGTCTGATGCCAGGAAAGCCACTGCGGCTGCGACCTCTTCAGGTTTCCCCATGCGCCCTGCCGGCACCAGCTTTGCTATGCGCTCATGGGTGTAACTGTCCAGGCCGCCTGTCATGTCGGTTTCGATCAATCCGGGTGCTACAGCGTTAACCGTAATGTTCCGCGAAGCAAATTCGGAAGCAACCGACTTGGTAAGGCCGATTATGCCGGCCTTTGAAGCCGCATAGTTAGACTGGCCGGCATTGCCTGAGACCCCCACGACCGACGTTATGTTTATTATACGGCCGCTTCTCTGTTTCAACATCTGCCGTGAAGCCGCCCTGATGCATAAAAATGTTCCCTTCAGATTTACGGCAAGCACATCATCCCAGTCAGGTTCCTTCATGCGCGGGACCAAACCGTCCCTTGTTATACCGGCGTTGTTCACCAGAACATCTATCCTTCCGCGCTCAGATATAACGGTCTTGAAAAGATCTTTTACAGCATCTGCCCTTGAAACATCAGCACGTACAGATGACGCCGACCCGCCACGGCTCTTTATAATCTCTTCGGTCTCAAGGGCGCTGGCAGTCGACGATACATAATTGATATACACATGCGTGGATTGATCCGCAAGGGCAACACATATCGCCCTGCCTATCCCCCTGGAGCCTCCTGTGACAACAACGACACGTTCCCGCTGGTCGCCTGGCATGGCTTTCGCTGCCTTTGTCTGAGATTTGCGCATATCACGCCGTGACTTGGATTTTTTCCTTTTTGGTACAGCCATTTCTATTCTCCTGACAAATATTCCTTACAAAATTATCGGCACATGCCACCCCCACCGGAGGACAGACAAACGCGCCGCTATCACCACATATATAATCTTATAGCTACTAATTGAATCACCATGTGTTGTCAAGGAATTTGTAAGTTAAACCCTTTGCCCTGCAAGGGGTTTTGACGTTAAAGGATAACCGCAAAGGAGATGGATAACAGAAGGGGAAAACGGCCTGTTTAAAGATCGCGGCTCATACCGGTCGATTTGGCTATCCTTGACACAATGCCACGCACATTCCCGTCTTGTGAATTGGAAAAAGGGATAAAATGGTCTGCAAACTCTCCGGCCAGCTCCGGCCTGGAGCGAACAAGCCTCTCTATACCCCGTAACGCATCCAATCGTAACGCATCGTGTTCAAGATAATTGCCGCCTTTCGGATTTATGTAAGAAAAAAGTATCTTGTGATACTCGTCAGCCAGCCCCTTATGTCTTGCCATGATCTCACCCATGGCCTCTGGAGCGCCCCAGCCTATACCGCCGGACTCGTCATTAAGGCTCCACATCAGGCGTCTCATTATAACCCTTGCAGACTCCATGTCGGTTTTGGCTAAATCCGCTGTAACCATTCCAATGGCATCTATTGCCCTTTGCTGCCTTTTATCCCCCCTTCTGTACAGAAAACCTATAAGTGGGCTTACCACACGCCGCGCAGGAAAGGACAGTAAAACATCCATGGCCGCATGGAAATCGTCATGTTCAAGCAGGTCCGCAACAATCTTCTTAAGCTGATGCCTGCCCGCCCCTTCCTTGTGTATCTTCGTGCGTTTGTCCATAATATTTATCCCGCGAATTTCGAAACAACAATGTATCTGAATGTCTCTTTTTTATAATAAACAACAAGATTTCATATTGCACATTTTTTTGCAAAAACACTTATGCAAAAAGGATACAATCTCTTTTAATTCAAAAACATAGAAAAAGACAACAAAAGAAAAAATAAATTGTATTGCCACACCACGGGCTGCCGCTGCTTCCGGCACAACGATTGCATGGCATAAAGCATGGCAACAATGAAATATGAAACAAAGCGGAGGAAAAATCATGTTAAACCTTGACGGTCTCAAAAAAAGAAGGGATTTGATAAACGATATCGACTGGGAAATGACGCCCGAAGAAGCAGTACGTCTCTACCTGGAATGGGGGAACAACTGGGCCGGAGGGAACTATGTCATACGGTCGCGCGAGGATGTATCGCACTATTTTGTAATAAACACCTGGAGAGAAAGGCCGATTATATATCTTGTACGGCGTGACTCGGAGCAGGCAGAAGAACTTGCAGTAATCGAAATGCCCGAGACTCTTGAAAAAAAGTTCCTTAAATCTGTTGGCCACAACCGGGGCGTCTATGCCATAGATGCGGATGTGAAAAAATGGCTCCAAAAAGAGCTCCACTAAAAAAGCCGAAAAGAAAAGGGGTCAGGAAAAGGGGGCAGGTCTGCCCTTGACTCTTGTCAACCTTATTTATTCGGGCCGTAATTTTTGCCACTCGTTTTTCAAGCCCTGCATCCGCCCACTGGATACTGTATGTAATCGATATGTTCGCAGTGTTGACCCTGTTGCTTCCACTTTTTTGACATGAAAGGACCCCATTTGCGCATGGCCCTGGAACCGTCTCACAGCGACTCCGGGGGGAAGGCCACAACATCCCCAATATCATCAACACCGCAGAAAAGCATTACCAGCCTGTCTACTCCAAGAGCATTACCTCCTGTCTCAGGCATACGGTCCATGTCAGAAAGGAATCTTTCAGGGGTGGGTAAAGCACCCATCCCTGCCCTGCTCCGCCTTGCGTTTTCACTTTCAAACCGCTGCCTGTAATTCTGAGACCCGGTCAGTTCCGAAAAACCATTGCACAACTCAAGGCCCGCGATATAAAGTTCAAAACGTTCTACTTTTTTTGGATTGTCTGCCTTGGGCCTTGCGAACGATGCACCGTTTTTTTGTGGATAGTCGCAAAGGAATACCGGCCTGTCATGGCCAAGCCTTGGCTCTATTTCGATTCCCATCAGCTCGTCATACATGCCTGTGGCAAGTGCGGATTCCAGACTCACTCCAGCGTAACGCTCAAACGCTTCGGAAACGCTCAACATGGCCCATTCACCGCCAAGATCGATTGACGAGCCTTTGTAAGAAATAAGAGAACCGCACCCTGTTGCGGCCGCAACGTGTCTTACAAGCTCTGCCGTCTCAGCCATAAGACCCATGTAATCTGCGCCAACCCTGTACCATTCGAGAATAGTAAACTCAGGCAAGTGTCTGCAGCCACGCTCCCTGCCCCTGAAAGCCTTGCATACCTGAAATATACGTTCGCACCCGGCTGAAACCATCCGCTTCATGCACTGTTCCGGAGATGACTGAAGAAACCAGCCTTCCGATGTGACCGGCAGTATGTGCGCCTCTGGCAGCAAAACAGGCACCCGCAATGGTGTATCGACCTCCAGGTAACCCCGGACGCCAAAAAATTCGCGTATTGCATCAACAATGCGGGCCCTGATTTTCAAACGTTCTATATGTTTCTGATCATAATCCACGGGAGTAGCATCATAGAACAAACTGATCTTTGGAAACTACCGCACAGCCCATCTGCAATACCGGAGGAAAAAACCGGCAGGAATCACTAAATACGTACACCCAGGGGCTTTTAGGGGACTTTTTCGACAAATTCGTCATCAGGCCGGTTTTGCAGGTAAATCTTGCGGTAAAGTGAAGGCTCTGCCTGTTCGTACCACCTGAATCCTGCTGTTTTGCACTGTTCACAGGCGTTTTTCGGAATATGGACGGCCATGATACGGTTGCCGCGGTCGGATGATGAATCTATTCTCAAGGCACCCGCACACTCGCGGCATATTCGGACCGTTTCATGCTGGGTTTCGTATATACCGTCGGTGTCATAGAAAATCCGGTTTACCCGCTCCTCGTACTCCTTTCCCTCCTGTCTTTCCCTGGTTATGTCATAGCGCCTTTGCCAGATATCTGTCACCTCATCGCACACCTGCCTTATACGACGTGAAATATCCTCAGACTGGCGTATGGACTCAGGGTCATAATCCGGCTCCCTTACCTTGCTGTAATCTATACCGGCCATTGCCAGAACTATACCGATGTTGACATAGGGAAGCGCCCCCTCTATGGAATAACCGCCTTCCAGTACGGCAATATCCGGTTTCAGCAACTCGGTCAGCCTGGCATAACCCTGGGCGGAAAAGTTCATATCGGTCAGCGGGTCTGTATAATGATTATCCTGACCGGCGGAATTTATAATGATGTCGGGTTTAAACTCGTCTAAAACCGGCAATACCACATTCTCGAGCACGTACAAAAACCCCTCCTCCGAGGTGCCTGGAGGAAGCGGGATGTTCAATGTACGCCCTGCGGCATTGGGCCCTCCCATCTCTTCGGGGAACCCGGAACCGGGATAAAGCGTCCTGCCGTCCTGATGCATGGAAATAAACAGTGTATCCGGATCATGCCAGTAAATATCCTGGCTCCCGTCACCATGGTGACAGTCGGTATCCACTATGGCCACCCTCCTGATACCGTGAAAGGTCCTCAGGTACTCTATCATGATGGCCTCGATATTTACGTTGCAAAAGCCCCTGGCGCCATGAACAACACGCTTTGCATGGTGGCCCGGCGGACGCACTATCGCAAAACCTTTTTCCACCTCACCGGTTACAACAGCGACTCCCATACGTTTCGCGCTGCCCGCGCTTATAAAATGCGATTCGGTCATAACCGATGCTACGTCAGGAACACAAAAATGAACCCTTCTCACATCCTTTTCAGAAACAAGATCGGACTTGAACTCCACCAGGCCCTCTATATCGAAAAGCCCTTCCTCCATTGCCTGGTCCTGTGTATAGAGAAGCCGCTCTTCCCTTTCAGGATGGGTGGGGTCTATGGCCCAGTCAAACGCAGGAAAAAAAATCAAACCGGTTTTCCGCTTGGCTCTTAACATTTCTGATTGCCCCGCATGTTTCACACCTCAGATTTTTTTCACCGTCTTCAGTTTAAAGGCCTGTTTCATCCATCAGTCTGCGCGATATTACTTCATAACCGTGTATGAGGCCGGGCTTCACCTGTGCTTTTATACGAATATTTCTGCCAGCCGCTGAAAAACCGCGCACCATGTTGAATTGAGAACTTTCAAGGATCTCGGTCTCCAGGTCATGCCTGGACGCGCCTCTGCCAAGCGCCTTGCGCTTGAGAAGTTTTAAGGTCTTTCTCTCGGCGTCCTCTCTTGAAAAAGAACTGTCGATCCTTTCGAAAAAGTCCTCCTCCGGTGCGGTAAGGATACCACGCTGCGTATCGGCAAACAGGGTAACCTCACAGGTGGTCCTGGCGAAAGCTGCGCCAATGGCGTTGGCTACGCCCCATTTAGGTACGACTGTTGTCGGGATTTTCGATATTCTTTGAAGCTCATCTGCGAAACTTTTAGCCGGCCCTCCCAGCACGAGTATCCTGTTCGGCTTGATTGTGTAGCCTTCCCAATACTCACGAACAGTATAGAAAGGTTTGCTGTTGATGTTATCCACAAGCATTTGCGCGTATCTGAGGACCTCGCTGCAAAAGGTTGAGTAAACCTGTGATGCCATTTCCGTTACAGAAATACCCAGGTGCTCTGCCAACCCCTTTATCCCGGTTGCCGCCTTTTCCAGGTCTCCGTCGTTTATCTTGCCAAGAACACGCAACGCGTCGGTCGTGGTCGGTGCAGGCCCGCCAAACGCCATGGCCGGGCCCATACGCTCAGGCCCTATCTCCAGACGACCGTCGACAACCTTTACCGCACTGTCACCGCCCAGGCCGACAGAATAAGTTTTCAACGCCCGTATCAGCGTCTTGTAACCGGCAAGCTCTATGCCAACCGGCTCGAGCACCGGCCCCTGGTTGATAATAATGCCTATGTCGGTTGTAGTTCCGCCTATGTCAAGAACAATAGCCTCTTCGGTTTTATCCGAAAACGGGATGGCTCCCATCACGCTGGCTGCCGGCCCGGACAGTATGGTCTGACCTGGATGCTTGATAGAGGCGTCAAAAATCATTGTTCCGCCGTCAGCCTTTAAAATATGAATGGGAATATGCAGCCCCCTGTCTTCCAGAGTCGCCCTTACAGCCTTGAAAAATTTTTTGTGAGTTGAATATACAGAAGCGTTAAGAAAAGTCGTTGCTATACGGCGCGGAAAATTCAGGCTGCCAGACACCCAGTGGCCCAAAAAAACCCTGCGGAACGACCTTTTGAGGGCATCCCTCACCTTCTGTTCATGAATGGGGTTCCTTGCTGAAAACTTACCCACAACTCCGACATGACGTATCCCGGAATCCTTAAGCTTCTTGGTAACGTGTTTCAGGCAGTCAAAATCGACTGGAGTGATCTCTCTGCCCCTGTGGTCTATAGCACCTCCGACCACATAGTAGTGTTCATGGGTTCTGAACGCCTCGGGATCTATACCCGGCCCGCTTAATACTATCATTCCTATATCAGGCATATTCCCCTGGACAATTGCGTTTGTGGTAAGAGTGGTGCTAAGCACGATACGCTCGATGGCACGCGGCTTTATATGCCTTGAGATCTGCTCAATGCCCGAAAGAACAGTATGAAACAGGTCTGCCTCATCTGTGGTCACCTTTATATCTCTGACCAGCCCGTCTTTATCCAGCAGAACAACGTCGGTATGGGTACCGCCAACGTCCAGCCCTATTATCATCCGTGATCTTCCTCCGGTTTTGGGTCCCCGGTTGTCTACCGTGAACATCCAGACAACTTGTAAACTCTGTCTTATACCTCACAATCAGCCCAATGGCAAATCAAATCATGCCCCGATGTTTCCCGCACCTGTCGAAACAACAAAAAAAACCACGTGCGGCAGGAGTATCATTAAATACAACCGCATCGCATAAAAGGCTTCCAACACCCATTTTGGGATAAAACATTACATTTCCCGCCTG
This sequence comes from Desulfococcus sp. 4484_241, assembly GCA_002085115.1. Lineage (GTDB taxonomy): Bacteria > Desulfobacterota > Desulfobacteria > Desulfobacterales > Desulfosudaceae > MZGQ01. Next base: position 11,377 of record MZGQ01000023.1, on the reverse strand, counting down.
CGCGTTTGTGATTGTATTTTCCCCCTGCTTATGCTTAAAATAAACACTCCACAGAAAAGTTAACAATATGCACCCGAATTTATGCTATACTGCCAATTTTAGACGCATGTATTGTAAAGCCAAACAGATCGAGTAGTTGTTACCGATTGGGAAAGGAATGTGTAATGCAATTTCATAAATATCACGGTCTTGGTAATGACTATATAGTTATAGACCCGGAAGACGCAGGGGATTCTCTGGCACCCGAAATTGTAAAGACCATATGTCACAGGAACTACGGGATAGGGGCAGACGGCATTCTGTTCGGCCCGTTTGCAACCCAAAGGGCCGATTTCGGGGTTCGTATATTCAACCCGGACGGAAGTGAGGCGGAAAAAAGCGGGAACGGTCTGCGTATTTTCACGCGTTACCTGTGGGATATGGGGATGGTTGATGACAACCCTTTTACTATTGAAACGGTCGGCGGAGTAGTTCAGGCCAAAGTGCACACAGAAACCGGGCTTATATCGGTTGACATGGGAACAGCGAGCTTCAACGCGGCTGATATACCTGTCAACGGAGTGCAAGGGGAGGTCTTGCGCCAGACAATGAAAATCGGTGACCAGGAGCTGACCTATTGCGCCGTGACCGTGGGTAACCCGCACTGCGTTATTGTGTGCGATGAAATATCAAAAGAGATGGCTGTTTCCCTGGGAAGTGCCATCGAAAATGATCCAAAATTTCCGAACCGCACAAACGTACAATTCATGAAGGCCATAGACAGAAGCAATATAGCCATCGAGATATGGGAAAGAGGCGCGGGTTATACGCTGGCATCCGGAAGCAGTGCCAGTGCATCGGCGGCGGTTGCCCGCCGTCTCGGCCTGTGCGGCTCATCCATCACCGTACACATGCCTGGCGGAACGCTTGACATAATTGTAAAACACGACTATTCAGTACGTTTGACAGGGCCTGCTTCCAAAATAGCCATCGGGGTAATTGCCTCCGAGCTTTTAAACAGCACAGACAGTGGGCCAAGGTAAAAAATCAGCAAGGCAAAACTTTCCAGGTCCTTTGAGCACTATAGACATCTTTGAAAGATACACAAAAAAACGCGACGGTTGATATTTTATGGGAAAAACTATTGCAGAAAAAATTTTCGATTCACATGTGGTTGACAACCCGTCGGGGGATATACATGTAATAAAACTGGACATGGTTTTCTGCCACGAGATAACAACGCCTGTCGCAATTTGCGACCTCATGGAAAAGGGCAAGGACCGTGTTTTTGATCCAACACGCATAAAGGCGGTTATAGACCACGTGTCACCCGCCAAAGACTCCAAGACTGCCGAGCAGGGGAAAATACTTCGCGACTGGGCAAGACGCCACAAAATAAAAGATTTTTTTGATATAGGCCGTAATGGTGTATGTCACGCTCTTTTCCCTGAACAGGGATTTGTCAGGCCCGGGAACACCATAATAATGGGTGACTCCCACACCTGCACCCACGGGGCATTTGGCGCCTTTGCAGCCGGTGTTGGCACGACCGACCTGGAGGTCGGTATATTAAAAGGAGTTTGTGCGCTTGCCTATCCCAAAACCATCAAGATTGTTCTAAACGGGACCCCGCCACCCGGGGTATATGCAAAGGATGTGATCCTCTCGGTTATAGCCAAGCTCGGCGTAAACGGCGCCACCAACAAGGTGGTGGAATTTACCGGGCCGTGCGTGGAGGCAATGAGCATGGAAGGCAGGATGACGCTGTGCAACATGGCGATAGAGGCGGGAGGGACCTGCGGAATATGCTACCCTGACAAGGTAACCGTGGATTACCTGTGGGAGTTCATAAAAGGCTCCTATTCTTCAAAACAGGAGGCTCTCGACGAGTTTTGCTCTCTTGTTTCCGATCCCGACGCCGCCTATGATCGTGTGCTGGAAATCGATGTCAGCAGTCTCTCTCCCCTTGTAACATGGGGCTACAAACCGGATTGTGTGAAGCCTGTCAGTGAGATGGAGGGGACACACATTGACCAGGTCTACATAGGATCGTGCACTAACGGGCGCCTGGAGGACCTTCGTGTAGCCGCCCAGGTTCTCAAAGGGGAAAAGGTGCACCCATCGGTTAGAGGCATCGTAGCGCCTGCAACACCAAAGGTATACCGTGATGCGCTGTCCGAAGGTATCATAGGGATCTTCATGGATGCCGGGTTCTGCGTAACCAACCCAACATGCGGGGCATGCCTTGGCATGAGCAACGGTGTACTGGCCAACGGCGAGGTGTGCATATCCACCACGAACAGGAACTTCAACGGAAGGATGGGAAAAGGCGGAATGGTTCACCTGGCAAGCCCTGCCACTGCGGCAGCCAGCGCCGTTGCCGGGTATATAACAAACTCAAAGCTATACGAAAACCGGAAGGCATAGGTCATGAAACAGTTTGAAGGCAATGCCTTGTTTCTCGACAGGTCGGACATAAATACAGATGAAATCATACCGGCAAAATACCTTACTGAGATATCAAAGCAGGCGCTTGCGCCTCACCTTCTTGAAGACCTTGTTTTGGAAGGATTTAACCGGGACGAAGACCTTAAAGGGAAAGGCGTCCTTGTAACAAGAGCATGGGCGCTGGAGGTAAACAATATAAACGTTGTAATTGCCGAAAGTTTTTCACGCATTTTCCGGCAAAACATGTTCAACTGCGGCATGCTTGCCGCCGAACTTCCAGCCGAAACAGCAGACCGCCTGTTTTCAACGTTTGCCGGTAAAGAAACTTATGTTAAGGCCGATCTTGAAAACTCTGTTTTGACTTTCTCTGCAGGCGACCTCACATCAGAGGTAAGCTTCTCCATAGGCGCATTTGACAGGGCGCTTCTTGAGGCAGGCGGATGGCTAAACTACTCCGACTCCCGGTACTAAGCCGGGCAATTCACCTTACGGGAATATCAGCCATGACCATTGCGCAGTTCCTCAAAGGCCTGTTACGGCCCAATAAAAACGGGCACCATCCTTTTTTGTTTGACTCTTGACATGGTGCCGGTTTTAATCAAATCGCATCATGCAGGCAAATCATTTCATGTGGTAGAGCAGGTAAGCCCCAAGCTTGTCGTAATGCTGGTCCGAGGTGAACTCAACCCCCACGCTGAGCCCCTGGACGCTTCTCACGATAACCCTCCTCTTTATCAGTGTCTGCTCATTATCATCCAGCTGGAACTCGATATCAAGAGTATCACCAGGTTCAAAATAGTGCTGCATCTGCATCCTGAATCTAAGGCCTGTACGCGAAATATCGGTCACCGTCATTCGCCCCTTTACATCCATGCCTTTTTCATCAGCAGTGTATGACCCGATGAAATTAACCGGTTTCCTTATATGTTTTCTTCTTTCAATCAATACTGTGTATACATGGCCGCATGAACACTTGCACTTCACCTTAACAGCCCGGTCGATATCCTTGTATTGAGACACATCCTTGACTCGTGCGTTTTTGCACTTGGGGCAGGTGAATGTCGCCTTGTTCTCCTTGTTCATGAAGACCTTGGGCAGGTTTTCCGTTTTTCCCATTTCATCCCCCGTGATTCGGAGCCCCCACAAGAAGCCGGGCTATTATGCTCCCCTCTTTATCCCCTAACATTGATTCTTAAATAATATCAATAAGCCTGCCGAATATCAAATGTTAATTCATCCGGCCATTTGCGGGAGTGACCATCCTGGGGCCCTTTTCGGCATGCATCTATTACCACACGGCCATGTTCAATCACCAGGTCCCTTTCCGGGGAAACATTGTTAAAAAGCTTCCAGAGCACAAATGAATCATCATACAGGTCAACCTGGCGGTCAAACATAACAAAAATACTGATTGTCTCAAGCTCTCTTATGGAAAGAAGAACCGATGCGGCTTCTCTTCCGGACATATGCCTGTCCACGTTGACAAACAGCACCCGATTCCGCAGTTTATTTTGCCCGTTCAGAACACAGGACAAGGGCTCCCGGCAATCTGTAAACCCATCAAGCCGCTTTTGCAGCGTCTTTTTAACTTCCTCCATGTTTATATTTGTATCCACCGGGACAGATTTTCTTCTCAGAGGGGCTTCCCCTTTCACTCTCCTTGTGAGATCGATACCGATCTTGCCGCCAAAAAGGGGATCAGGCGATGAATGATCAAGCACATCCAAAACCCCCCGTGTTATAACAACATCCGACTCAACATCCAGCATTGAGGCAAAAAGCCCGGCCACTGTCCTGCCATCCTTGGGATCCACGTCACTGTCGACCACCACTATTGCCTTGCAAAAGCTCATCTGGCCCTGCCCCCACAGGCCATTGATAACTTTATAAGCGTGGCCCGGGTATTCCTTGTCTATGGCGACTATAACTATATTGTGGAACACGCCTTCCCATGGAAACCAGTAATCACGGATTTCAGGCATGACAGTCTGAAGCATGGGCAAGAACAGGCGTTCAGTCACCTTTGCCAGGTAACAGTCCTCCATAGGTGGGGGGCCCACAAGTGTCGCATTGTATATCGGTTTTTTTCTGTGGGTTATTGCCGTAACGTGAAAAACCGGGTATTGGTCTGCAAGCGAGTAATATCCCGTGTGATCGCCGAACGGGCCTTCAAGCCTTGTCTCCCCCGGCTTTACATAACCTTCAAGCACAAATTCAGCGTGGGCCGGGACCTCCATGTCTATCGTTACACATTTAGTCATCCTCACCGGCTGTTTGCGTATAAACCCGGCAAGTATCATCTCGTCTATTCCCCTGGGAAGCGGGGCGGTAGCCGCATAAGTAGTGGCCGGGTCCGCGCCTATGGCCACGGCAACAGGCATTGTTTCCCCTGCCCTGGCATACTCGTTAAAGTAGTGTGACCCGTCCTTGTGTATGTGCCAGTGCATACCGGTTGTATTTCTGTCAAACACCTGCATGCGATACATCCCCACGTTGCGTCTGCCAGTCACAAGGCTTTTTGTAAACACAAGCGGCAGGGTTATAAACGGCCCTGCATCAAGGGGCCAGCATTGGAGAACGGGCAGCTCGCCCAGGTCAACATCTTCTCCGGTTTTGACCACCTCCTGGCATGGCGGCTTTCTTGAACCATATGCCCTTGGGAAAAACCCGGCAAGCTGCAAAGCCCTTGGCACAAGGCTTGCCGCCTGTCGCAGGCTTTTGGGAGGATCCATCTCCGTATACTTTCTAACCCGGTCTGCAAGCTCATCAAGTTCTCTTACTCCAAGCGCCATTGTTATGCGGGAAAAGGAGCCGAATATGTTTGTGGCCACCGGAAAGCGGCTTCCTTTCACATTTTCAAACAGCAGTGCCTTGCCCCCGTCTGCGCTTTTCGACTGTTCGTCGGTAAGTTTGCTTATCTCAATATATGGAGAGACCTCGCGTTTTACACGTATAAGTTCCCCTGACTTCTCCAGAGCGGCCAGAAATTCCCTGAGATCCTTAAACATTCTGCTCCTCTCCCCATCTTCCACCCATTGAGTGATCAACCTGCAGGTGATCCAATATCCTGGCGCACACTGTATCAACCAGGTCCTCTATGGTGCGTGGTTTCATATAAAAAGACGGCATCGCGGGAAGAACCAGGGCCCCCGCCCTTGATACTGCCGTCATGTTTTCCAGGTGAACAAGACTCAGGGGCGTCTCCCTTGGCACAAGAATCAACTTTCTTCGCTCCTTGAGGCATACATCGGCGCAACGCAGAACAAGGTTGTCAGAAACGCCGGAAGCTATGGAAGCAAGCGTTTTCATCGAGCATGGAACGATTACCATGCCATCATGAAGAAAAGAACCGCTCGCAGGCGGTGTAAAAAAATCATCCACACCGCAAGGATGGATAACGGCTTTTTCATGGAAGTGCACCTCCTGCCTCAGCCACGATATGAGACCATCAGCCTGGATACCTGTCTCCATCTCTATGAGACGGCTTCCGGTATCAGACACTATCAGGTATATATGCACCGGCTGAAGAACAAGGGCGGAAAGCAGCCGCAGGGCATAAACGGTCCCTGAGGCGCCACATATGGCCACTACAACTTTTTTCATAACAATTTCTCCACTGCGACATCCGCAGCGATCCCCACGAAAAGAACAATGGAAATTATACTGTTGATGTTGAAAAAGGCCAGTTGTATCGAGTCCGGGTGATCCGGCCTGACCACGCCGTGCTCAATGGCATACAGTATGCCGATAATGACAACGCTCAAAAGATATATCATGTGCATATCAAAAAAGGGATAAATGAGTGCCAGGCATGCCGTGGAAACGGCATGGAGAAGCGAGGATATTATCAGAGCCTTGCGCAGGCCGAGTTTCGCAGGAATGGAAAAAAGACCGGCCCGTCGATCAAAATCGTAGTCCTGGCATGCGTAGATAATATCAAACCCGGCTATGTATGTCATAAGCGCAAGGGACAAAAAAACGATCCTCAAAGAGAAATCACCAGTTATGGCTATCCATGCGCCCATCGGCGCAAGGGAAATAACAAAACCAAGATAGATGTGGCAAAGAGCGGTATACCTCTTTGCAAAAGAGTAGGACAAAAGCAGGCCAAGCACAGGAAACGAAAGGTAAAAACATATGCGGCTCAGCATGGCCGCCGAAACGATAAAAAGCAGCGAAGATAACGAAACAAACATGGCTGCCGCAAGCTTTGAGATTTTGCCGGTCGGTATCTCCCTGTTCATGGTCCTGGGGTTTGCCGCGTCGAAACGGGCATCAACTATCCGGTTAAATCCCATGGCCGCAGACCGTGCGCCCACCATGGCAAGCAGAATCCATAATATATCCCACACCGAACGCATTGAGTAATCCTTTAATGCCAGAACAACGGCCGAAAGCGCAAAGGGCAGCGCAAAAATGGTATGGGGAAATTTTATCATCCTTCCGTAGGTGACAATGCGATTCACAGGCATTACTGTATATATCCCTTCACGGTCTTCTAAATCCCATCAACCGGTTTTGTGGCTGCGCCGTCCCACTTTCTTATTGTCTGAAGTGCCGTCTGCTAAATTTGTGTGGTCACCTGTCGTCATCACGCCCATTTTGCCCGTTCAGAAGCTCGGGCGCCTTTATATCGCGGGTAGTCTTGTCCACGGGCTCAACCTCCTTGATCTTGTCCCCCTTGGTCCCGCCCAGCTCTGGAAACCGCCTTGCCGCAGGCAGCACCATAGACTCAAGGGAACCTACAGCCGCATTGTAACTTTTCACCGCGCCGTCAAGCGACTTTCCAACCTTTCCAAAATGTTCGGCAAGTTTTGAAAGCCTGTGATACAGCTCGGTGCCCAGCCTTTTTATCTGCCTGGCGTTTTCTGCCAGCTTTTCCTGCTGCCATCCGTATGCAACGGCCTGAAGCAGGGCGATCAGTGTTGTGGGTGTCGCCAGTATGACCCGGTTATCCACACCAAACCGGACTATACTTTCATCATACTCCAATGCTGCAATAAAAAAGGTTTCACCCGGCAGGAACATTACCACAAACTCAGGGGCGTCTTCGAACTGCCGCCAGTACTCCTTGGCTGACAGCTGCTGCATGTGCCGCCGTATCTGCCTGGCGTGATCGGCCATAAACTCCCTGCGTGTGGGCTCATCCTCTGCGCTTATGGCAGACAGGTATGCCTCCAGGGGCGCCTTTGAGTCAACGATCACCTGTTTTCCGCCTGGCAGTTTTACCAGCATGTCAGGCCTCAGCCTGCCGTCATCACTCATAACAGAGGGCTGCTCCAGGAAATCGCAGTATGGCAGCATGCCCGCATACTCCACAACACGCCGAAGCTGTATCTCCCCCCATCGGCCGCGGACCGAAGGCTTTCGAAGAGCCTGGACCAGGTTACCGGTTTCGGCCTTCAGCTTTTCCTGGCTCTTCAGCAATGCCTCCACCTGCTGGCTTATGGCTCCATAAGCCTGTTTGCGGCTCTTTTCAGCCTCGTTAACATGGGTACTCACCCTTTCCAGAGCTTCACTCAATGGTTTTACGAGTTCCTCAACCGCCTTCTGACGCTGGACAAGGTCACCCTGCGCCCTGGCGTGGTAGGTTTCAAAGGTGGCCTTTGCAAGCTTTAAAAACTGCTCGCTGTTTTGGGCAAGTGTGTCTGCCGACAGCCCTTTAAACGTATCCCTGAGGCTGTCAATGGCGCCGCGCACAAACGACTCCATCTCCTGGTTTTTTTGCCTGGCCTGCTCTGCCTGTGTTTCAAGGCGGCCATACCGGCTGCGAAGATCGTCAAGCTCATTCCTTATGGAATCTCTCTCCTTTGTTACCTTTTCAATCTCATCTGCCGTGCTTTTAAGTCTTTCCTCAAGAACGGCACGGCCGGACTTCATGACAACCCACGTAATTCCAAACACTGCCGCCGCTGCTGTCAGGCTCACGGCTGCCGTTATCCAAATACACATAATCAACGCCCCAAGTTGTGAATATATACCAATCTATAATTTACAAGTGTAATTGAACGGCAATGCGATTTCAACGCAATATCAGGCCGTCAACAACAGTTTGAAAAATACACGGTTATTGTATTGAATAACCGCCTGTTCTTTAGTAACTACTATGGAAAATGATTTTCCCAAAAAGGAGGGTCTATGAGCTCAAGAGAGGAACAGGTTTTAAGGGCGGCAAAGGAAGTGGCTGTCAAGTTTATCGAGGTGGGCAGGGTCTCTCCTTCCAATTTCCCTGAAATTTTCAGGAACATATATGAAGCCATCGACCGGGCCGCCGGAAAAACAAAGGACAATGAATCTGCTGCTGCCAAAAAGAAAAAGTCCTGACCTGCATCGAACCGGTATTAAAAGAGTCCTACAGATGGTGCGATGTTTTTGCACAGGCGTCATATTCATTCTCTTTTCATGCCTTGTTTTGGTAGCGGCTGCCCCCTGCTGTTTTGCGGGGGCTGGAGATCTTTTCAGGCTGACGCCTGAAACTCCCTGGCACGTGGAAGCCGATTCCATAGTTTACGACAAACAGGCCGGTGTATATGCCGCCTCCGGCAACGTAGTCATAACAAAAGAGGGAAAAAAGATAACCGCTGACAACATCAGGCTCGATCCGGCCGGACAGATGCTGTATGCCAGTGGCAACGTGGTGATGACTGCCGGTGATGACATGCTGACCGGCAGGCACTTTGTCATGGACATGGACGCCAACACAGGCACTGTCTACGACGGTACCCTCTTCATATCGGAAAAACATTTCTTCATATCCGGCGACACCATAAAAAAAACCGGGGACGACACCTATACCGCCGACCGGTTCAGTTTGTCTTCATGCGATCCTGATGACCCGGACTGGAAAATAACCGGCCAGGATTTGGACCTGACGGTCGAAGGCTACGGCTCGCTGCACGACGCTGCCTTGTGGGCCGGAAAGATACCGGTCTTTTATACGCCCTACCTTTTTTTCCCGGTCAAGATAAAGCGGCAAACCGGTTTTCTTCCCCCAAGGCTCAGCTATTCCGACAGAAAGGGTTTCCAATGGGAGCAGCCCTTTTACTGGGCCATAAGCGACAGTTCGGACATGACATTTTACAGTCACTACATGAGCCAGCGCGGCGAGAAGGCCGGGTTCGAATACAGACAGATATTTGATAATGAATCCAAGATAACAGTTCAATACGATTTTTTAAATGACCGGAAAACAAACAATGCGTTCGGCGACGATTACGGCTACGAGCACGACTCATGGCTTCGGCAAAACTCCGACCGTTACTGGTTAAGGATAAAACAGGACCAGTCCCTGCCGGGCGGTTGCACTGCAAAACTCGATATAGATTTTGTCAGTGATCAGGATTACCTTATAGAATTCGAAGATGGCTATACAGGGTTTGACGCTTCAGACCGTTATTTTGAAAAAAATTTCGGCCGGGACCTTGACGAAAACACCAACCCTATCCGCACAAACAGCTTCAACATCCAGAAAACCTGGTCGCAAAACAGCCTCAGCGCCACCTTCAGATGGAATGACGATGTCATAAAAAGACGCCAGGATCTGGAAGATGACACGGTGCAGCGGCTCCCGGTTGTCCGGTTTAAGGCCACGAAACAGAAAATAGCAGACACTCCTTTGTATTATGAACTTGGTTCCGAATATCTATACGGATTCACGGAAGACAGCCTCAGAGGCCACAGGGCGGACGTCCACCCCAAGATTTCATTGCCGGGCCGTTTTGAAAACTTCTTTACCTTCGAGCCGTCGCTGGGATTCCGTGAGACATTCTGGCATATAGACCGCTACGCCACGGACACTGGTGAAAAACGAAGCCTGTCCAGGGGAATATACGACGCAGGGCTCAGGCTTTCCTCCGAGCTTTACCGCGTGTTTAGCCTGGATGCAAACAGCGGTGAAAAGCTCCAGCATTCCATTATTCCTACCGTCAAATACGACTATGTGCCGCGCAAGGATCAGGACTCATACCCAAAATTTGACGACTCCATTGATATCATAGAGGCACAAAATAAAATCACCTATTCGATTACGAACATCTTTACCCTGAAAAGTTTCGAAGACCTGCCGGGCAACAGCACGGATACAAGCCAGGACGGGCAACGTGCCGGGATTGTCAAAAAGCCGGTTTACCGGGAGGTTTGCAGGCTCAAGGTTTCACAGAGCTACGACATAAACGAGGCGCGAGGTGACAGCCCTGAGGATTGGAAAAACAAAAAAAGCAGGGAACCATTTTCACCGGTCTTTATAGAACTGGACGCAAGACCGCTGCCTTCGCTGAAACTTCGCGCAAAAGCCCACTGGGACCAGTATTCAGACAAATGGACCGATTATGACACCGAGGTTTCTTTTTCAAATGAACGGGGAGACAGATTCTCCGGCGGATACAGGTACAACAGGAACGTTTCTGAATCCATCTACGGCATCGGCACCCTTGTTTTAAACGATGATCTGTCTTTATACGGCCAGTATGAACGCAACATAATGGAGGGGACAGATATAAAAAAGGAGATAGGAATGGTATACAGGGCCTCATGCTGGTCGGTGGACCTAAGCTATATGAGTGAACCTGACGATCGTACATACCTCATAAAGGTCAACCTGTACGGGCTTGGCGAAATCGGCACAGACATATCCGCAGGTGACATCAAAAGCACCTGGTAAGCATCCCGTTTGCGCTTTGACTGGTCATGGTTTGTGTTTTAAAACAGCCTGTGCATCACCTTTCCCGTCAAAAACAACCCGGCAGGTCCGGGCTGTAAAAAAACTTGACAAAAGGATATCTGCAAAGTTAAGTTTCACAAAAACATGGCATGAAGCCGTGTAGAACCGCATAAAAATAAAAAAAAAATTACCTATTTAAAGCCACGAAGGCTTTTGGCCGTTGCGCCGGAAGTGTTCGTGGCTTTTTTATTTGTAACATTTTACAACAATAAAATGGAAAGGGAGGACACT
>MZGQ01000103.1 GCA_002085115.1 Desulfococcus sp. 4484_241 | reverse complement strand
CTGCGCAGCCGGTTGCTTTCACAGAATTCAAAATTAACGACAGTAGCCCATTTTGGCAGTTTATGCAAAAACCGGGCTGGGAGCTTTTATATGTGCCGCCTTTTTGCAATAACAAGTGAAACACACCTGTCTCCCATGGTGGCGTTGGAGGCCCTGGATGTCATGCGTGAAGGCCATGACGGTTCCGGTGTTGGCCTGCTTCTGAGCGACTTGGGTGGCCCCTTTAAAAAAATCAAGGATTCACCCATTCTCTCAGGCATATTCACGAAACAGGGGATAAGCCGTCTGGACAACTACATGACGGATCTTGGCTTTCTCACCAAACATGAAGCCAGCATCAGGCCCAGCCAAAAACCGCCGGCAGGAGTTCCCCAAAGGGCTATCTACCTGATCCGGGCCTATGAATACCCCGACAAGTGGGAGGGGTGGAGCCGGGAAAAAATTTACAGCGAATTAACACGGATACGGCTTGAACTTGCCGACATGGGCGCAGAATCGCAAGAGATGATCGTTTTTTCCTTCTGGCCCGACCTGGTTATGATAAAGGAGATCGGTGATCCTGTAACCGTAGGACGGTATCTCAAGCTTGACAGCAGTGATCTCCAGGCCAAAGTTATCATGGCACAGGGCAGGCAGAATACAAACTATGACATAAACCTCTATGCCTGCCACCCCTTCTTTTTAAGCGGTTTTGCCACCATGACCAACGGTGAGAACACCGCCTTTTTACCTATCAAGGAATTTCTCATGTCACGGGGTGTTCCGGGATACAGGGGCTTTGAATCGGACTCACAGGTTTTTGTCTATATACTGCATTACATGTATACCCACCTGGGGCTTGGCATTGAAGCGTACAAACATATCATAACCCCGCTCCAGGACGAGGACATAGAGAAACACCCGACCCGCGTACTTCTGAAACACCTGAAACAGACCTGCCGCCGCCTTATAATCGACGGGCCGAACTGTGTTATAGGCTGCCTGCCTGACAATACCCTGTTCATGGCCCAGGACAGGAAGAAGCTTCGCCCGGGTGTAGTCGGAGGACGGCCTGGAATGTATGCCTTTTCATCTGAAATATGCGGTCTTGACGCAGTGATACCCGACAGAGACAAGTCTGAAGACTTTCAGCCCATGTATACGGAAACTGCCATTGTCGGACCGGACCGCAAGGAGGTTGTTATATGCAAACAATCGGAACCATTACCCCCTCTACACTGAGCCGCAAGGACCTGCCATGGCTGGTTTTATGGGATAAGGACAGGTGTACGCTTTGCGGCCGGTGCACCTCGGTATGCCCGGTCAGAACCCTTGAATTGGGAGTATTCAGGAAACGGACTGTAAAACCGGATATCAACAATCCTCACACATCATCCAGCAGTTTTGATGTGTATTACGGGATTCGGCAGAAAACCGACCCGTTAAACGCATGCGTGGGATGTGGCATGTGCAGCATGGTTTGTCCAAACGACGCAATAATCCCCGCCCGCAACGATGAACATGACAAACTGGTATTTCACATTAACCAGGGAGGTGTTCCAAGGAGAAGGGGAGGACGCAGGAACTCATGGGACAGCCTGTTAAACAGGATAAAGTTCGTGCGTATATCGATGCTCACAGACCCCGCCCTGGACGCCGGACGTCACGAATTCGAACTGAAGACACTCCTGGGCCGGGTACTGTCCCCGGAAGACAGCCTGAAGCACCTGAAAGAAAACGGCTGGATCCCGCCTGTACGCGAAATATATCCCCTGATTATAGGAGGCATGTCTTTTGGCGCGCTTTCCCCCAACATGTGGGAAGGCCTACAGATGGGAGTTGCCTACCTGAATGAAGAGATGAATATGCCGGTACGGATATGTACCGGTGAAGGCGGATGTCCTCCCCGGCTTTTGCGCAGCAGGTTTCTCCAGTACGTAATCCTGCAGATCGCAAGCGGATACTTCGGCTGGGACGAAATAATACACGCTATCCCCGAGATGAAGGTCGATCCATGCGCCATAGAGATCAAGTACGGCCAGGGGGCAAAGCCGGGCGATGGAGGGCTTTTGATGTGGTACAAGGTCAACAAGCTGATAGCGGCCATTCGGGGTGTGCCGACAGGAGTAAGCCTGCCAAGTCCGCCTACCCATCAGACAAAATACTCCATTGAGGAGGCCGTAGCAAAGATGATTCAGTCGATGTACATGGCCTGGGGTTTCAGGGTGCCTGTCTATCCAAAAATATCCGGAACATCGACCGCCCTGGCCGTGCTGAACAACCTTACTCGCAACCCGTATGCAGCGGCCCTTGCAATAGACGGCGAAGACGGTGGAACCGGCGCGGCTTACAACGTTTCCATGAACTCCATGGGGCACCCGATAGCCAGCAATATTCGGGACTGTTACACGAACCTGGTAAAGCTTGGGAAACAGAATGAGATTCCTCTCATAGCCGGGGGCGGCATCGGCAAAACCGGCGACCTGGCCGCAAATGCCGCGGCCCTCATAATGCTCGGAGCAAGCGGTGTACAGACAGGAAAGTATGTGATGCAGGCAGCGGCAGGATGTCTCGGTTCCGAATCGGACCGTTGCAATATCTGCAATATCGGCCTGTGTCCTAAGGGAATAACATCCCAGGACCCAAGGCTTTACAGGCGGCTCGATCCCGAGAAGGTCGCCCAGCGAGTGGTTGATATGTTCTTGAGCTTCGATACCGAGCTAAAAAAAATCTTTGCCCCGCTCGGCCGCTCCACTTCGTTGCCCATAGGCATGTCAGACGCACTTGGGATAAACGACGCCGCAGCGGCAGAAAGGCTTAACATAAAATACGTCGTGTAAATTCCAGGAAAACTTTTAAAAATGAGCATACGCTACTATAAAATATCAGGAAAAAAAGACGGCATACGCCTTGAATCCAGGTGCCTTGAAGAGCTGATACAAAAGGCATCCGGGCCAGCGTGTCGGCTCCATGGGATACCCAAACACATCGATCGATGTGCTTGGCCCGGCCTCGGATGACGTGGGCTGGCTAAATGCGGGCGCCGAAATTGTCGTTCATGGGCATGCAGGAAACGGTCTTGCTAACGCGATGGCACAGGGAAAAATATTCGTGGCGGGCAACATCGGGGCCCGCGGCATGACTATGACAAAAAGCAACCCAAGGTTTGCGCCTCCGGAAATATGGGTGCTGGGTTCGGTCGGCGACTATTTCGGTGAGTTCATGGCCGGAGGAATCGCCACTGTCTGCGGTATAGAGCCACAGACTCCGGACAATGTTCTTGGCTACAGGCCGCTCGTTGGGATGGTCGGCGGCCAGGTTTTTTTCAGGGGACCGCATAAAGGCTACAGCACTGCGGATGCGAAGCAGTCGCCGATTACCGATGAACAATGGGAATGGCTGTGTAAAAACCTCAATCTCTTCCTGGAACGAATCGGTCGTAAAGAACTTTTTAAAAGCCTCTCGAAGCGTAAGGAGTGGCAGCTTTTGGTTGCACGTTCACCGCACGAACGTGAAAGAGGCAGTAAACGTTCCATGGAGTCGTTTCATAGGGTTGTATGGGAAAAAGAGCTTGGACATGGCGGACTGATCGGTGACATTACAGCAATCGACAGGTCTCCCATCCCTCTCATTACCACAGGTGAGCTGAGGCGTTTCGTGCCGGTCTGGGAAAACCGTGTTTACAAGGCCCCGTGCGAGGCCGCCTGCCCTACCGGGATACCGATTCAACAACGCTGGGCAATGATACGCGAAGGAAGGATCGACGAGGCAGTCGACCTTGCACTTGAGTACACACCTTTCCCTGCGACAGTCTGCGGATACCTGTGTCCGAATCTGTGTATGCAGGAATGCACCCGTAACATTTTCGGGATGACACCGATCGATATTACACTGCTTGGCAGGGCATCCATCAACGCCAAGCTCCCACAAATGCCACCGAAAAGCGGCAAAAAGGCGGCTGTCATCGGGGGCGGCCCGGCTGGTATATCTGTGGCATGGCAACTGCTCAAAAGCGGCCACGAAGCCGTGGTATACGATGTCTCTCCGGTTCTTGGAGGAAAAATAGCAGCGTTAATACCTGAAACGCGCATCCCCAAAGAGGTGCTCTCCGCCGAGCTGAAGCGTATACAAAAAATCATTCCCCATGTCCATCTTGACAAGAAACTGGCGCAAGATGATATGGAGCGGCTAAAAACAGAGTATGACATGCTTGTTGTCGCGACCGGTGCATGGAAGCCCCGCACGATCCCGGTGCCCGGCAAAGAACGTATGATACCTGCCATCAAGTTTCTTTCCCTGGCAAAGTCAGGAGAAATAGTCCCCGGCAACAGCGTGGTAATCATAGGCGCCGGTAACGTGGGGTGTGACGTGGCAACCGAAGCACATCGGCTTGGGGCTGAAAAAATAACACTCATCGATGTCCAGAAACCGGCTTCTTTCGGGAAAGAACGCAAAGATGCCGAGGCGGTCGGGGCTATATTCAGGTGGCCATGCATTACGAGGGAGATAACCGAGCAGGGTGTCGTCCTGGATAGCGGTGAGCTGCTGCCTGCAGACACCGTCGTAATATCTATAGGCGACGCCCCGGAAACCGGTTTCCTTCCCGACACCGTTGAAGTAGAGCGTGGTTTTGTGAAGGTCAATGGCATATTCCAGACTTCCGACCCTGCAATCTTTGCCATAGGGGATATCGTAAAACCCGGCCTTCTCACAGATGCGATAGGCGCAGGCCGAAAGGCGGCAGCAGCGATCTCCGACCTGCTGTCCGGCAAACCGCACGAACCGGATACGCGTGAAGTTATAGATAAATACCGGATCAGCCCCGAATATTTCGACCCCAGGATAACCGGGTTCGATGACATGGAATATTGCGGTACCCAGTGCTCTTCCTGCGGCAACTGCCGTGACTGCGGTATCTGTGTGGCAGTGTGTCCACAGGCCGCCATAAGCAGGGAGGAAAAGGAAAACGGAACTTTTGCCTATGTGGTCAACGAAGAGCTGTGTATAGGCTGTGGCTTCTGTGCCGGGGCATGCCCCTGCGGCATATGGGCACTTGCCCCGAACAAGGAGCTGTCATGAAGTCATCTGCCACTACATGCCGTTTTCCATGAAAATAAAAGCACGTGGTATCATCCCATGCATCCTTGTCAACATTAAGGGCACAGTGGTATAACGCCGCCCATGCAGGCCAAACCACGGTAGTACGCTCCTTTGGTGCTTTTCTTCGGGTCGTAAAGAAAAGTATAACTCCGCTGTTTTCCCTTGCCGATCCGGCCTGATTATCATGCCGATGATAAGTATCGAAGCAAAACGGGATTGACTTTCACTTTCAATAATTACTGGTCAAAAACAGTGCGGGTTATGGTATATAACCGCCATGTGAGAGTTTGTGCATACAGGTTTAATACTGACGCATCCGGACAAAACAGGCCAGGGCATACTGTTCCAAAATAAAAGAACACCCCGGGCAACAAGGTGCCGCATGTTACAACAGGACATATTGAATTTAACGAGGAAGCAGTTCGCACAATGGCTCAACGACAGGGGTATAGCCCCATACCGAGCGGACCAGGTGTTTAAATGGATCTTTCTCCGCCAGGCGGATTCTTTCGGGGAAATGACAGACATATCAAAGCAGGTTCGCGGCATGCTGGCTGATCACTTTACGATCGGACGGCTGAAGACAGCAGGAACCAGGCGCTCGTCGGACGGCACGGTAAAATACCTGTTCGAGCTCTCAGACCGCGAGCACATAGAAAGCGTCCTGATACCGGAAGACGATCACTATACGCTGTGCATATCCACACAGGTCGGATGTGCGCAAGGGTGCGCATTCTGCCTTACCGCCGGGATAGGATTTAAGAGAAACCTGACGACGGCTGAAATAACGGCCCAGATTCGTGACGTAAAAAAAGATCTTGGCGACAAGGGGAAACTGACAAACATCGTGCTCATGGGCATGGGGGAGCCTCTGGCCAACTACAAAAATGTTATAAACAGCCTGGCCACGATAACCGACGGTGATTACGGGCTGCAGTTTTCCACCCGCAAGGTAACCCTTTCCACCTCCGGCCTTGTCCCGATGCTGGAGCGGCTGGGGCACGATACAACGATAAACCTGGCGGTATCGCTGAACGCCACCGAGAACCGCACCAGGGATATCCTGATGCCCATAAACAGAAAATTTCCTATCGAGTCCCTGCTTGATGCATGCAGGCGCTATCCTCTTTCCAACCGAAGGAAAATAACGTTTGAGTATATCCTTATAAAAGGAGTTAATGACTCTGTTGAAGATGCCAAAAGGCTTGCGCGCCTGTTGCGGCCAATAAAATCCAAGATCAACCTTATACCGTTCAACGAGCACCAGGGATGCGGATTCAGGCGCCCAGCAAAAGAAAGAATAGAACTGTTCCGCGAGATTCTCCAGAAACAGGGATACACGGTTATAACCAGACTGAGCAAAGGCGCAGACATAAGCGCAGCCTGCGGCCAGCTCGCCGCAAACATTAAAAACTACAATGAAAAGGGGCAGAGCCCTGTCATACAGGAAGGTGTCAGCTCTGCGCAACGCGCGGATGCAGATGAGAGATTTCAATAATGCTTGAGATTGAGGTCAAATACCACATAAAAGATAGAAACGCCATGCATGCCAGAATTCTTGCCCTTGGCGCAAAATCAACCGGACAGGTGTTTGAGACGAACATACTGTTCGATGACAGTAAAGGAACGCTGCTAAAAAAAAGAGAGCTTCTAAGGCTCCGGTATGACGGAAGGGCCCGCCTCACATTCAAGAGCAGGCGGGCGGATAATGAATGTGAATACAAGATTCACGATGAGATCGAGGTCGAAGTCAGCGATTTTGACACGGCGCGCCAACTCATCGAGGCTATAGGCTTTTCCCCGCAGCAGGTTTATGAAAAACGCAGAGAAGAGTTTATACTTGACAAGGCGCATATATGTCTTGACACCATGCCCTACGGAGAGTTCCTTGAGATAGAAGCGGACAAAAAAAGCATCAGATCCCTGTCTGAAAGGCTGGGGCTGCGATGGGAGGACAGGATCACAGCCAATTACCTTGAAATATTCGGCACCATAAAAAAAAGCGCCCTGCTTCCGTTTGATGATGTAACCTTTGACAACTTCAGGGGCGTATCATTCGATCTTGAAGCCTGCCTGAATCGGCTAAAAAACGGGTAACGCTATTTCCCCAAAGCCGACTTTGGATTTGAGCAGGTTCCAGTCTCATACAAAACCGGGGCAGATTTCCATAAGTTCCAAACCAACTCGCCCCCAGCAGACTTGCGATTTCTGTCATCCCGCGCACCGCCGACTCAACGCGGCTACCTTTTGCGTGCAGATCTCCGCTATGGCCAACTTCAAAGTACGTCCGCTGCACATGCCCCGCTCCAGGGCAAAAGGGCACACTACCCACTCCCCGCAAAAAATATCGTGGAGTCGGTTAGCAGGATATTGTGAATAAAAATCAAGGGAGGTTAATCAAATAAGGATGCCTTTACCAGCTATATTGGGCATGTCTCGAAACACGTTGGAATAGGGTTGTAAAGAGGCAGCCGTCCGGGATACCGGCCGGCTGCCTCGGTTTTGGAACGGTCTTGATCAACTGCACAAAATCTTTTTGGCTGTTTCGTCATTGACCTCAGATACATGCGGGATGCCGGTTTCACGCTCGGTTTCCCGGTTGGCGGAGAAAAGGTCGCTGCGGCTGATTTTATCAAGGGAGAATTTCCGCGCGCCGGCCATCAGCTGCTGTAGACCGCAGGCCAGTTTATCGGTCAACGTATAGAGGGCGATAGCGCCGTAGGGGATGTTTGCCATTTCGTCTTTACCCACCTTCTTTTCAACATCGAAATAACAGGCGAATATTTCTTCGACCTTGCTGCCTATCTCGGTGACAGACTTTGGCAAAGAGGCCCAGTTGCCGTTAAGTTTTTCCCGGCGATCCGGCAAGAGCGCCCCCTCTATGTTGGCTCCGAGGAAACCGGGTACCATGAGGGCGCGACCCATGCAGATCAGCTTGGTATAAGGGGCACCCAGGGCCAATCCCTTGAAGATGCTGTCCTCTAAAGCAAATCCCCCGGCAAACGACAGGTCAACCACCCGCTGGCCCCTCGCCGCCAGGATGCTGGCATACTCATAGGCCTTGGAGTGGAGATTGATGGAAGGAACTCCCCAGCTTTGCATCATGTTCCAGGGACTCATGCCGGTGCCGCCGCCGGATCCGTCGATGGTCAGCAGGTCCATCTTGGCATCACTGGCGAACTTGATGGCCATTGCCAGCTCTTCCATGCCGTAGGAACCGGTTTTGAGGGAAAGACGCTTGAAACCCAGGCTGCGGAGATAATCAACGCTTTTCATGAAGTCTTCACGGACCTCTTCAACCCTGTCGAGGTTGGTCCCTCCCAGGCGGCTGTGGCGGGCAAAGGACCTGATGGCGCCTTTTTTGAAGGCTTCCTGGACTTCCGGCAGCAACGGATTGGGGTCAACGACGTAGCCTCTCTCTTTCAGGAATATGGCGTAATCGAGGCTCGTGACCTGAATTTCCCCGCCTATATCCTTGGCCCCCTGGCCCCATTTCAGTTCGATGATGCATTTGTCACCATATTTTTCAGCAACGTATTCCGCCACGCCGTTGCGGGTGTCTTCGACGTTCATCTGAACAATAATGGCGCCATAGCCGTCAAAATACCGCAGATAGGTATC
>MZGQ01000102.1 GCA_002085115.1 Desulfococcus sp. 4484_241 | reverse complement strand
CCCGTGGAAATCTATGGCGATGGCACACAGACCCGCGATTTCATCTATGTGGAGGATCTTGTCAGGGCGATACGTCTTGCGGCCACAAGGCCGGGCATCGGCGGAGAAATTTTTCAAATCGCCACCAGCCGGGAACACACGGTAAACGAACTTGCCGGCCTGCTCAAAAACGAGTTGAAAAAGCAGCTTGGCATAGACATGGCAATAACCTTCGGCCCGCCACGCCTCGGCGACGTAAAACGCAACTACTCAGACACTTCCAAGGCAAAGCGTCTCCTGGGCTGGCAGAGCACAACCGACCTTGCAGCCGGCCTGGAACGGGTTGTAAAATGGTTTGGGCAAGATATAAAGAATCGATCCGCCCGGTTACCATGCTCGGAACCTTAAGACCGGAATCTGTATTACCCTGCCGGCTTGCCCCCCATGTTTAACCGCCTGTTTTTTTTGTGGTTTGCAAAAAGCCGGGTTGGTTATTACAGGCTGTCGCTGTTTTGAGTGATATGAAGCTGGTGGAGGACCTCCACGGAAAAAAGAAGGGCCAACGCCGAGTAGTACACCCAGACAAGTATGATAATTATTGAGCTAAGGGACCCGTATATCAGTGTGAGCCGTGATATTGTGGCCAGGTAAAGCCCGAAAAGCACTTTTGCGCAAAGCCACATGAAGTAGAAAAGGAGCCCTGAGAACAGCTGGTACTTCAAAGGTATCTTGATGTTTAGAAAGATAGCCACAGTAACCATGAAAAACAGGACGAAAACAACGGGGGAGATCATATTCAGATGAAACAGTAAGGGAAGTTTGACAAACAGGCCATACAACTTGCCAATATAAGGGTTTGTCTGCGCCAGGCCCGCTATTGTCGATGCCAGTATGTTTGAAAAAAAAGTGGCTAAAAACATGAGCACAATTATCATTATTATGAAACCCAGGTAAACGGTTTTGCTAAGCAGAAAGTGTCGCTTTGGAAGTTTGAATATGCGCCTGTACGATATTTCAAGGGCATCAAATATAAAACTGCTTATGACAGGCAGTATGAGCAGCGATGTTATTGTCAAGGATTTTGCAGAGCCTGGATGGACCACGTACTGCTCGATCCATTGTTGCGACACAAACGGGAGTATCTCTCTAATGTTTTCGGTTATAACCCTGGACACGACAAAATCACTGGTTACATATATTGATATCATCTTTGCGGCAAAGCTGAAGATTATCATGGCCAGTGCGACAAACGGGATAATAGACAGTAAAAAATAGAATGATATGGATGACGCAAGAAGGAAACATTCATCCTTGCCGAACGATGATATCGCATTGTAAAAGGCTGCTGTCAGCCTTTTGTGTTTTAGAAAATCCTTTTCCATGGTGTGGTATCATTCCATATTGCCCGCATGATTTCAAGAGTTCGGGAATCAGGCGGTCAGGCAGTTGAAACGTTTTAAGGGAGGCGTGCATGAGGATAGAACGGATGGATGACAGGTGTAATAACTGTATGCTGTGTGTCAGGGATTGCGTGGCCGGTGTATGGCGTGAAAAGGAAGGCAGGCCTGCGCCTGTCTGCCCTTCTGCATGTAACCTGTGCGGTCATTGCGTTGCTGTCTGCCCCAGGGGAGCTGTTATCCATTCCGGGCTTGACGCCGGACAGGCTGACAGGGTAAGGCGCAAGCTGATCGATGCCGATGTTTACCGCGAGACGGTTATGAGCCGTCGAAGCGTGAGGCAATACAGGGATATCCCGGTGGAACCGGAAAAAATAGAGCAGATACTGGATCTTGCCCGCTACTCTCCAACGGCGAGCAATGCCCAGAACGTAAGCTACATAGTAATAACCAACAGGAAGCTGATTGAAGATACCGGAAGACGCGTGTTTGCCATGGGTGTTCGGGCTTACAGATGGGCAAATTCCATCGCCGGCAGAGCCGTTCTGTTCCTTTTTAAAAACAATCGCAAGGTGGCAGCACTTGAGCGATACATGGCTGCCATGGATTATTACATACCACAGTGGAAGGCCGGTCGGGACTATATACTTCACAACGCGCCGGTTCTGGTTCTGGTCTGCGCGCCCGCGAAAGCAGACTTCGCGGTGGACAACTGTAACATTGCAGCCACCAACATAGTGAACTACGCCCACGCCCTTGGGCTGGGAAGCTGCTACATAGGGTTTCTGACACTTGTCCTCAAGCGGAGCCGAAAGATGAGGAAGTTGCTTGGTGTCCCTGAGAACCGAAAGGTTTACGCAAGCCTGGTTCTTGGTTACCCTGCCTATAGGCACTCTTTTGTCGCACCAAGAAAACAGCCGGACGTTACATGGCGTTAGCCAGGTATTTCACAGGCCAGGAAAAAGCTTCATGAACACAGGCCTTGTATCTCCAGGCCCCTATGGCCGGTGCAGAGAATTGGCCAAATATACAAAACAGGAGTGGAATTTGTAAAATTTTCTGGTAACGTATCCAAAATCACACTCTGCCAGGGAGGTGCGGCATGCAGGAACGGTCAAACCGGGCGTTTTATTTTGTGTTGCTTTTGGGCGTTATAAGTCTTTTTGCCGACATGACCTACGAAGCGGCTCGCAGCATAACAGGCCCTTATCTTGCCATCCTCGGGGCCAGTGCCACGGTGGTCGGGGTTGTCGCCGGCCTTGGTGAACTTGTAGGGTACGGGCTTAGATTGGTCGCAGGAATCATAAGCGATCGCACAGGGAAATACTGGCTGATTACGATTACAGGCTATGCCGTGAATCTTCTGGCAGTCCCGGCCCTGGCCCTGGCTGGAAACTGGGAGGTTGCCTCGTGCCTCATAGTTGCAGAGCGTTTCGGCAAGGCTGTTCGAACCCCGGCCAGGGATGCCATGCTTTCCCACGCCAGGCAGGGGCTTGGCAGCGGGCGGGTCTTTGGCCTTCACGAAGCCATGGACCAGATCGGGGCCATGACAGGGCCTTTGGTAGTGGCGGGGGTCCTTGCATGGAAGGGCAGCTACAGGTACGGGTTCGCGGTGCTGGCGGTTCCGGCCATCCTTGCACTGGCTGTTCTTGTGGCTGCGAGAATCATATTTCCCCAGCCGCGTGATATGGAACCCTCTTTTCATGACGGCAAACAGGCGGATTTTGACGCTAATTTCTGGGTCTATCTTGCGGCTGTTGCCTTTGTCGCCCTGGGCTTTTTTGATTACCCCCTGGCGGCGTTTCACATGAAAGTCTCCGGTTTCTTTGCAGACAGGTGGATTCCGGTTGTTTACGCTTGCGCCATGGGCGTTGACGCGCTTAGCGCACTTGTCTTCGGGCGTATGTACGACAGGAAGGGCATTTTTGTTCTCATGGTGATGGCGGTACTGTCCGCAGGTTGTGCTTCCCTGGTTTTCCTGGGAGGGCCGATGATGCTTGTTTCCGGCATGATGCTGTGGGGAGTCGCCATGGGTGCACAGGAATCGGTCATCCGCGCCGTTGTGGCGGATATAGTCCCCAGTGACCGCAGAGCAACCGGATACGGGATGTTTAACGCCGGATTCGGCCTGGCATGGTTTATGGGAAGTGCGGCAATGGGCATGCTTTACGACAGGTCGCTGATAGGACTTGCAGTTTTTTCAGGCGCGGCCCAGCTTCTGTCGGTTCCGCTGTTTTACGCGTCAAGCAAAAGCCTTAATCAAAACCGAAGGGTGAAAGCCTAAAAAACGATGCCCGCATACCCGACGAAACTGTCTGTCGGGCTCTTGTCGTAGCTCGTGGCGTATTCGGTCAGGCAGGCACCGGTTGATCCCAGTTCTTTTCCTGCAGCAAGCGCTGCCGCTGCAGCCCCGGCGCAGCAGGCGTTGTGCTTGGCAAGAGCCTCATCTATAACCCTGTAGGGCTCCATTTCCAGCATTCGTTCGATGATCCAGCGGTCCTCGTTTTCCCTTACCTGCCTGTATGCCTGTTCCCCCAATCCGTAATGGGTCAGCCCGAAAGAGGTCCCGTAGTGGGTCAGGTCTGTTGACCCTATTACCCTGATGGTCATGTTCATCTCCCTGGCTGTTCTTGCAACGAATTTTCCGATCTCGACCGAAACAGGATCCGGTGGTACTCCCATTGCCACAAGTTGTGCGTTTTTGAAAAAATATTTGATGAACGGCAACTGGACCTCTATCGAGTTGTCAGGAGTAAAATGTATGTCGCTCTCCCTGCCAAATGAAAACCTTGCAACAAGTTTTTCCGCCAGTTCCCGGTTTATCTCAAGAGGGCCGAGCGGAGTTGCCATGCTTCCGCCGGGCATTATACGCGGGGCCGATTTTGGGTACAGGTGCATGCCGAAAAGAATGATGGTGTCAGGCTCAGGGCCGTTTTTCAAAAGCGATATGGCCCGGCACGCTATGCCGCCCGAGAAGACCCAGCCCGCGTGGGGAACTATGGCTCCGCAAGGCTCGGCAACTGGAGAATCGATCTGTTTTTCTGCCAGAAAAGACTCTATCTCCCGGATACATTCGTCCGCCGAATCGGGATACCATGTGCCTGCGTAGGACATCCTCCTTGTTTCCATGGTTTCCTCCTTAGTCCGGATATTTCACGGGTTGATTTGGGCGCAAATGCAAGGCGCCTGACATGAAGCTGTAATCATTTACCGCGAATGGCGGGCAACAGGTGCAGCCAAGGTGACTCGCCCGGAGGGTGAAAATTTTTGATATACAATGCTTTAAATTCCTCAAAACCTGCATAACAGTTTGAGCTTTGGCGAAACGATTCAAATCAAGCTTAACATATTATATCTTATCGGCAAATGAATAAGCATCAAAATTTTCATCAAATGCCCTGACTACGGGTTGCCACCCTGCTTTTTGGCAAACACCCGCTCCTTTATCCATTCAAGCCACGGTTCCATGCCATCCCCGGTTTTGGAAGATGTCCTGAAAACCGGCATGCCGGGATGTATTTTAAGAATATTGGATGCAGCCTCGTCAATGTCGAAATCAAGGTAAGGCAAAAGGTCGGTCTTGTTCAAAAGCGCAACATCGCATACCCGGAACATCAGCGGATACTTTACAGGTTTATCCTCACCCTCGGTGACACTCAAGACCACGGCACGCGCGTCTTCGCCTATATCAAACTCCGCGGGGCAGACAAGGTTGCCCACGTTTTCAACCACGAGAAGATCAAGGCCGGCCATGTCAAAATTCGCTGCCGCACTTTCAATAACATGAGCGGCAAGGTGGCAGTCCCCGCCGAACTCATCTGTATTGACCTGGACCACCTCGGCCCCTGTTTTTGCCAGCCTGTCGGCATCGTTTGTAGTGCAGATATCGCCGACTATAACGGCACACCTGACGTCAGGCATCAGCCGGGCGAGTGTTTTTTCAAGAAGCGTGGTTTTTCCGGCTCCGGGCGAACTCATCACGTTAAGCACGAACACCCCGTTTGCTGCAAACACGCGCCTGTTCTTGTCAGCCATCATGTCGTTTACATCAAGGACTTTCCTTACGACCTTTACCTCTTTCATGACGCCTCCGGTATTTTTGCATGTGTGTTGTAAAAAGCCGGCCACCAAGTGCATTATTACTTTAATGGAGCAGCATCGATATGTAAAAGGAAAAATTGTAATGGCAGGATACAGGCGGCCTGGCCAGCGAACGGAATATTTTTATGCAGCCGGTCACGGTTGACACGTTGTTCATGCAGGTATAGGATAATCAGAACTTTACTGTTTGCAAATATCGCGGGCGCCCGGAACAGGCCCGGCTTGAAAAACAAAGAACATCAGCCTGTAAGTTTATATCAATTATGTACAAGTTTGACAGGGATATATCCCTAAGGCAGCTTGGCGAAAAAAA
>MZGQ01000101.1 GCA_002085115.1 Desulfococcus sp. 4484_241 | reverse complement strand
ATAACGCCGGAGGCAAAGGCCAGGGTGATGGCAATGGTTCTTTCCCTGTTTGGCTTTATTTCGGGCGAACCGTTCCTGAGGCCTATACTTGATGTAGAGAAAGAAAGATATGCCAAAATCGTTAAGGAGACATTGAAGTTCATACTGATTCCCGCCTTTTCGCAGCTCGATGAGCCTTAGGAGGATGGCCGTATCTGTGGAGCATCCTCCCAGCGCGAAGGACCCGGAGGATTTTCCGGGTTTTGGTCTGGGAGGCTACAACTTAATTTAAACATGAGGGAGGTAGGTCATGGCGTTAAACCTGGATGCCGTAGGCAAGGAGTTGGAACCGGTCATCAGGGAATACACATGGAAAGATGTTGTCCTGTATGCCCTGGGAGTTGGAGCCGGTTTCTCGGAACTTGAGTATTGCTATGAGAAAAACCTGAAGGTTATTCCCAGTTTCTCAATCGCGGCTGTTTTTGAATTTCTAACGCAGATCGCTACCAGCACTAACCTTAACGTTGCCGGGCTTCTTCACGCAGAGCAGGAACTTATTTTTCACCGCCCGATTCCAACGCAGGGAAAGTTGGTCACCAAGGGACGGATTGCAAACATTTATGACAAGGGAGAAAAGGGCGCCATAATCGTTGGTGAGAGTGATACTTTCGATTCCGATGGTGAAAAACTTTTTACAAGCATTATCACGCTTTTTGCAAGGTTTGACGGCGGGTTCGGAGGCCAGGACGCACCAAAGAATCCGGTCGTAATTCCGGACCGGGAGCCGGATATCGAGGATGAGGACCAGCCCTCGCCGAACCAGCCACTTCTTTACAGGCTGTCCGGCGATGTCAATCCGCTTCACGTGGATAAAGATTTTGCAAAGCTGGCCGGTTTCAGCCAGCCGATCATGCATGGGCTTTGTACGCACGGCTATGCATGCCGTATGCTTATAAAAAACCTCATTCCCGGAGAGCCTGAAAAGGCCCGCCGCATGGCATGCAGGTTTACCAGGCCCCTGGTGCCTGGCGATCCGATAAAGCTTCAGATCTGGAAGGAGGAAGATGGAAAGGCGTTGTGGCGTGTTGTAAACCCCAAGACAGGAGACGTGGTTATAGACCTGGGAGTATTCGAGTACGGTGATATACCAAAAGACGAAATCAGGTTCGATGGCCGTGTTGCAATAGTAACCGGTGCCGGAGGAGGCCTTGGCCGTGCCT
This sequence comes from Desulfococcus sp. 4484_241, assembly GCA_002085115.1. Taxonomy (GTDB): domain Bacteria; phylum Desulfobacterota; class Desulfobacteria; order Desulfobacterales; family Desulfosudaceae; genus MZGQ01. The sequence continues at coordinate 13,842 of MZGQ01000101.1, read as the reverse complement.
ATGCCCTTGACCTGGCCCGCAGGGGCGCAAAGGTCGTGGTAAATGATCTTGGCAGCGCCCGTGACGGCACGGGGAAGATGTCCTCCGAGGCGGCCGACAGGGTCGTAAGGGAGATAAAGGAGGCCGGTGGAGAAGCGGTTGCCAATTACGACAATGTAGCTACGCCTGAAGGCGGTGAAAACATCGTAAAGACAGCACTTGAAGCCTTTGGGACCGTTGACATACTCATCAACAACGCCGGTATTCTCCGTGATAAGAGTTTTCTCAAGATGGAGCCTGAGAACTGGGACGCTGTAATGGCTGTTCACCTGAACGGCGCATACAACGTCACGCGTCCGGCTTTCCGTGTTATGAAGGAGAAGGGCTACGGCCGTATAATCATGACCACTTCTGCTGCCGGCCTTTACGGTAATTTCGGACAGACAAATTATGCCGCAGCGAAGATGGCTCTTGTAGGTTTCATGAACACGCTCAAGATAGAGGGCGCAAAGTATAACATCAAGGTGAACACCATAGCGCCGCTGGCGGCTTCACGGTTGACCGAGGATGTTATGCCTCCCGAGATTTTTGAAAAGATGGATCCCGCATTTGTGTCGGCCATGACCCTGTATCTTTGCTCGGAAAGATGCCCGGTAAGCGGTAACATATACAACGCCGGCATGGGTTTTTTCAACCGTGCTGCGGTTGTTACAGGCCCTGGGGTTGTCCTGACCGCCAAGGATGGCGAATTCCCGGCTGTCGAGGAGATCAGGGACAGGATTGATGCCATATCCTCTCTTGAAAACGGGAAGATATACTGGCAGCTGAACGATCAGGTTGGGGATGTATTTGCCGCATTTTCACAGCCCAATGAGGTATCTGGAGATGCGAAGCCGGAAGGCTCAAAGGGTGCCGCAACAGTAGCAGAGTTTTTCAGGAGCATGCCGGATCATTTTGTAAAGGATGCGGCAAAAGGAGTTGATGTTGTATTCAACTTCGCAATTTCGGGAGACGGAGGAGGAGAATGGCATTGTGTCGTAAAGGACCAGTCATGCACGGTAAATGAAGGACTCGCATCGTCTGCCACTTGCACCATCAAGATGGCGGATGGCGATTTTCTTGCCATGATGAACGGGACCCTGCCGCCTATGCAGGCTTATTCATCGGGCAAACTTCTTATAGAAGGTGATGTAATGAAATCCCAGCTTATCGAAAAGCTGTTCAAAAAATAGGCCGAAACATCAAACCATAAAGGGAGATTAAAGATGATAGGCATAACTTCTTACGGTGCATATATTCCGCGTTACAGGTTGAGCCGTATGGCTATTTTCCAGACAATGGGGTGGTTCGCGCCTGCCACCATGACGGTGGCACAGGGCGAACGCTCTATGTGCAACTGGGACGAGGACTCGATAACAATGGCTGTGGCCGCGGCCCGCCACTGTCTTAAAGGAGTTGACAAGCAGCAGGTGGACGGAGTTTACCTTGCGTCCACAAGCCTTCCATTCAAGGACAGGCAAAATGCGGGGATCGTCTCTGCCGCACTAAACCTGCGTGAAAGCATCTCCACGGCGGATATCACTTCATCACAGCGTGCCGGCACCTCGGCTCTTATAGCCGCAATTGAAGCGGTAAAGAGCAAGGAAAAGGATACTGTTCTTGTAAGTGCTTCCGACGCCAGAGAGACCAAGCCGGCCTATTTTTACGAGATGTGGTACGGAGATGGCGCCGCAAGCGTAACAGTGGGAAGCAAAAACGTGATCGCCGAATTCAAGGGGGCATTTTCGGTCAGCAAGGATTTCGTGGACCACTACAAGGGCTCTGACAAAAGGTTTGATTATTACTGGGAAGAGCGGTGGGTTCGTGACGAGGGGTTTTCCAAGATCATACCCGAGGCTGTTTCCGGTCTGCTGACCAAGCTTGGCCTCTCGGGTGACAAGGTGAGCAGCTTTGCTTTTCCGTGTGTTTTCAAACGGGACAGGAAGAAGATTGCCGGTCTGTGCGGTATTTCGCCGGAGGCTGTTACCGATGCGATGCACGAGGTGTGCGGCGATACAGGGGCAGCCCATCCTCTGCTTATGCTTATAGCAGCGCTGGAAAATGCGAAGCCAAACGACATTATAGTTGTCGCCGGTTTTGGCCAGGGGTGTGACGCCCTTTGTTTCAGAGTCACAAAGAACATACAAAAAGCAAAAGAGCTTCATGGGGCCGGGGCCGCGCTCGGAAGTTTCTTGTTTTCCGCCGTCTGATAGAGCCTGAAATGGGTATTCGTGCCGAGGCTCCCCTGCAGACTGCGCTTACCACGCTCTATCGCAACAGGAAGATGCTGCTTGGTCTTGTGGGCGGTGTGTGCCGTGAATGCGGTACACCGCAGTTTCCGAAGTCCGATGTGTGTGTCAACCCTGAATGCGGCGCAGTGCACAGCCAGGATGATTATGAATTCGCAGACCAGCCGGCAAGGGTGAAAACCTTTACCGGTGACATGCTTTCGGTCAGCGTGGATCCGCCCAATATTTACGGAATGGTGGAGTTTGAAAATGGTGGAAGGTTCATGGCCGATTTTACCGACTGCACGTTGGACGAGGTCAAGGTCGGGCTTCCGATGCAGATGACCTTCAGGCGCCGTGTGGTGGACATGGAACGCGGATTTTCATCATACTTCTGGAAGGCCAAACCGGTTCCCGGCGCTGCCGTCGAGGCAGACAAGGTGGATTTTTCAGGCCGTGTTGCCATTATTACAGGTGCGGGTGGAGGACTCGGACGCGCTTATGCCCTTGAGCTCGCCAGGAGGGGCGCAAAGATCGTGGTAAACGATCTTGGAAGTGCCCGTGACGGCTCCGGGAAAGGTTCGGCAACCCCGGCAGAGAAGGTGGTAAAGGAAATAACCGATGCTGGAGGTGAGGCGGTTGCCAATTATGACAATGTCGCCACACCAGAGGGAGGCGAAAATATCGTCAAGACAGCCCTTGATGCATTCGGACGGGTAGACATACTGATCAATAACGCCGGCATTCTGCGGGACAAGAGTTTCCTCAAGATGGAGCCGGAAAACTGGAATGCGGTAATAGCTGTGCATCTGAAAGGCGCATACAATGTCACACGGCCCGCTTTCAGGGTGATGAAAGAGAACGGGTTCGGCAGGATCATAATGACCACGTCAGCTGCCGGTCTGTATGGGAATTTCGGACAGACCAACTATTCAGCCGCCAAGATGGGTCTTGTCGGGTTCATGAACGTGCTGAAGCTGGAAGGTGCAAAGTACAACATAAAGGTCAACACCATAGCTCCGCTTGCGGCATCCAGGCTTACCGAGGATATCATGCCGCCGGAAATTTTCGAAAAGATGAAGCCGGAATATGTTGTGCCTATGGTGGCCTGGCTTTGCAGTGACCAGTGTGAGGTGTCCGGCCAGATCTTCAACGCCGGTATGGGATACTACAGCAGGGCCGCGATAATGACCGGCAGAACGGTTGCATTGGGCGACAATGACAACCTTCCCACTCCGGAAGATATTCACAAAAAGTGGGACGACATAAACAATATGGAAGGAGCAAAGGAACTTTATGACCTGAACGCAGCCATGATGGACCTGCTGACAGGCGGGGCATCAGACACGGCAGAGCCGGAAAAGGCTGACACGGCCGACATTTCCCCAAAGGATGTTTTTGAAATGATGCCTCAGGCGTTCAAGCCGGAGGCAGCTGCCGGTGTGGATGTCGTGTTCCAGTACGTTCTTGACGGCCCCAGGGGAGGGGAGTGGTATGTTGCTGTAAAGGACCAGAAGTGCGAAGTCCGTTCCGGCATGGCTGACAAACCCACATGCACCATAAAGATGACGGATGATAACTTCATAAGACTGATTACCGGCAAACTGGATCCTATGCAGGCCTTTTCATCCGGAGACCTTGTGGTCGAAGGGGATATCATGAAATCTCAGCTTATTGAAAAGCTGTTTACCTTAAAATAGAGGAGGGTGAACATGGCTACAGGTATAAGAGACAAAGTTGCAATAATAGGCATGGGCTGCACCCGGTTTGGAGAGCGTTGGGATGCTGATGCCGAGACCTTGATGGTTGAAGCTTTCGAAGAGTGCCTTGAGGATTCCGGCCTTGAGAAAAAGGATATACAGGCTGCGTGGTTTGGCACGTGCATGGAGGAGATAAATGTCGGCAAGACCGGTATGCCTCTTTCTGTCACTCTCAGGCTTCCAATGATCCCGGTTACACGCGTTGAAAACTACTGTGCCACAGGTACCGAGGCATTCCGGGGCGCTTGTTACGCCGTTGCTTCAGGTGCCTATGATATTTGCCTGGCCCTTGGCGTTGAAAAACTGAAGGACACCGGCTACGGCGGATTGCCCAATCCCGGCTCCAATGCCGGTACGCTCGTCTGGCAGTGGTGGCCCAACATATCGGCGCCAGGCTGTTTTGCCCAGCTGGCAAGCGCGTATGCCGCCAAATACAAGATTCCCGACCGCGATCTTAAAAGGGCGATAGCGCACGTTTCCGTAAAGAGTCATGCAAACGGGGTTCTCAACCCCAAGGCGCACCTGCGTAAGGCTGTTACTGAAGAGCAGGTTATGAATGCGCCGATAATAGCACATCCGCTTGGCCTGTTTGACTGTTGCGGAGTAAGCGACGGGTCTGCCTGCGCAATAGTCACCACACCTGAGATCGCAAAAAAAATGGGCAAGGGCAAAAACATGGTTACGGTCAAGGCTCTGCAGATCGCACTTAGCAACGGCGAGGAGCGCGGTTTCAACAGGTGGGACGGGGAACATTTCATGACCACATCCAAGTGCAGCACATTGGCATACAAGGAAGCAGGGATTGATGACCCAAAAAAAGAGATAAGCATGATGGAGCTCCATGACTGCTTTTCCATCACAGAGCTGGTTACCTACGAGGATCTTCATATATCGGAGCGCGGTAAGGCATGGCGTGATGCCCTGGATGGAATGTACGATCGCGATGGAAAGATACCGGCCCAGGTCGATGGGGGGCTCAAGTGCTTTGGCCATCCGATCGGGGCGTCCGGCTTGCGGATGATATACGAGATGTATCTCCAGCTCCTTGGAAGAGCAGGGGAAAGACAACTTGAAAATCCGCGCTATGGCCTTACTCACAACCTTGGCGGATTCCCATTTCAAAATATATGTGCGATTTCCATTATCGGAAAGTATGAGAACTGATTTAACGGTTTTCCCGGTAAGGGGCAGCGCTGAAGAATGCGGGAGGAAATATGGATTTTACTTTAACCAGGCCCCAGAAGGAAATACAGAAGGCCGCAAGGGAATTTGCAAAGGGAGAGTTCGACAAGGAGACGGGCCTTGATTACGAGAAAAACGGGATATACCCGAAGGAGATTCTCAAGAAGGCCTGCGAGCTTGGATTTGTCGGCATCCATTTCCCTGAACAATACCTTGGCTCAGGGCTGGGACTTTTTGAAAACTGCCTGGTGGCCGAGGAACTGTGCTCCAAAGATTCATCGTTCGGACTTGCATTGACTTTATCCGGCTATGGCTCTGAATGTATACTTCGATTCGGCACCGAGGCCCAGAAGAAACGTTACCTGCCTGAAATAGCCGATGGGGAGCTGTTTTCAGCAGCCGCCTTTCTTGAGCCTGGCCAGGGATTTGACTTTCGGAAGCTGAAAACAAAGGCTTTGAAAACAAACGGCGGTTGGACAATAAACGGCGAAAAAACACTTGTTGCAAATGCCGGTCTGGCCGACGTTTACGTTGTCTTGTGCCAGACCGGTGACGATTCATTACCCCCTGAAAAAAGACATTCGATGTTTGTCGTGGACGCCGCCACAAAAGGACTTTCCTTCCGGGAGGCGGGCCGGCGGCTTGGTTGCAACATGCTTCCGGCCGCAGACCTGGTTTTTGAAAACCTGCGGGCGGGAGAGGAGAACCTTATCGGCGAGGAAGGCAAGGGGCTTGAGTATGCTTTAGCATATTTCAGGGAACTCAGGGTTTTACTGGCGGCACAGGCTGTCGGTATTGGTGAGGGAGCATTTAAAAAGGCACTTGGCTATGCCAGGGAAAGGGAACAGTTCGGCAAAAAGATCGCTTCCTTTGGCGCTATTTCCCACAAACTCGCGGATATGGCCACAAAAATCGAGTCTGCCAGGACCCTTGTATATCGAGCGGCATGGAGTTTCGACAACGGCATCCTGGACTCCGGGCTGGCGTCTATGGCAAAGATGGTGGCTACCAGGGCAGCCGTCGATGTGTGTTATGAAGCGATCCAGATTCACGGCGGGTATGGCTTTATGACAGAGTATGAGGTTGAGCATTTTTACAGGGACGCCAAGTTTCTCGACCTTTTCTGCGGCTCTTTGCCGTCGTTAAAAGATGAGATAGCAGCCGGGGTGATCGGCAGAACCAGGTAACGCCAAGGAGATGCCAGATGGATATTTTGCGCTATACCCAGGAACATCTTGAGTTTAAAAACAGGCTTCGTGCCTTTTGTGAAAAAGAGATAATTCCTTTTGTCGACCAGTGGGAAAAGGACCATATAGTACCAAAGAGTGCCTGGAAGAGAATGGGAGAAGAGGGCTTTCTTTGCACATCACTTGCAAAGGAGTATGGCGGCCACGGTAAAGATTTTCTCTATTCTGTCATAGTGGCGGAGGAACTTGCCAGGACCAACCACACCGGCCTGGCTGCGCCGCTGCACAGTGATATAGTCGTTCCATACATAGAGTCATACGGTTCCGAGGAGATTAAGAAAAAGTATCTGCCCGGCTGCGCCTCCGGTGACATAATAACTGCCGTGGCGATGACCGAGCCCGGCGCCGGCAGTGATCTGGCATCCATGACCACGACGGCGGTTGAAAAGGGAGAGCACGTGGTCATAAACGGGGCAAAGACCTTTATCACCAATGGTATCAATTCCGACCTGGTGGTGGTGGCGGCAAAGGACCCGGATGTCGACAACCCTCACCAGGCTATCTCCCTGTATCTTGTTGAGGATGGTACACCTGGATTCCAGAAGGGACGAAAGCTCGAAAAGATGGGTTTCCACAGCCAGGATACGGCGGAGCTTTTTTTCAACGACTGCACCATCCCAAAAACAAACAGGCTTGGTGAAAAAAATGCAGGGTTCATAATGCTGATGGAAAAACTTCAGCAGGAGAGACTTGTATGTGCCGTCATGGCCCAGTTCGCTGTAGAGCTGATCGTCGAGGTGGTGACCCGGTACTGCATGAACACCAAGGATTCCATGGGGAAACCATATTCCAAGTATCAGGCGATCAATTTTGAACTGGTCGAAATGGCCGCAAAGGCGAAGATAGGCAGAACCTTCATGGAGAAGCTCGTGGCAGACCACATGGAGGGGAAAAACGTGGTAATGGAAACCTGCATGGCAAAGTACTGGCATACGGACCTTGCACAGGAGGTGGCAGGCAGGGCGCTTGACCTGATAGGGGAGGAAGCCACGGCCGAACGGATTATGATCTTGAGAGGATGGCGGGATCTGCGTGTACTGCCGATTTTTGCCGGCACAAACGAGATAATGAAGATGGTGGTCGGAAAGATGATGCAGCTTTGATGGCGGGAGGGAAAATGCTTAGCAAGGGCGCTTTGACAGGAATAAAGGTTGTCGATCTTTCCCGCCTGCTGCCGGGGCCTTACTGCTCCATGATTCTTGCCGATCATGGGGCGCAGGTCATATCCGTGGAGGACAGGCGTTTTCTCGCAGACGGCCTGTTTCTGGATATTGTTAACAGGAATAAACAGCATATCACCTTGAACCTTAAAACAGAGCAGGGGCGCGAAATCTTCTACCGCCTCGTTGAGGATGCGGACGTTGTTATCGAGGGGTTCAGGCCTGGTGTGGTGGAAAAACTTGGTGTTGATTACAAAAGTGTTTCAAGAGTCAATCCGCGGATAGTTTACTGCTCCATTACCGGCTACGGACAAACCGGGGCAATGAAAGACAGGAGCGGCCACGACGTTAATTACCTTGCCCTCTGCGGTGTCCTTGACCTTATCGGTGAAAAGGACCGCTCCCCGTCCATTCCAGGAGTACAGTTTGCGGATATAGCCGGGGGGGGAATGAGTGCAGCCATAGGCATTCTAATGGCGTTGCTTGCAAGGGAGAAAAGCGGCAAGGGGCAGTACATAGATATCTCCATGACCGATTCCATGCTGGCGTCCCACCGGTACGCCTTTTATAACATATATGAAACAAGCGATGGCAGGTATATATCCATCGGTGCCCTGGAACACCGTTTCTGGAAAAATCTTTGCAGCCATCTCGGTCTCGACGAGTTTGTGCCGCTTCAGTATGATGAATCGCGCCGCAAAGAGATTATTGATGTCATGCGCCGTGTGTTCAAGTCAAAAACTCTGGAACAGTGGGAGGATGAACTTGCAGGCGTGGATACATGCTGGGCGCCGGTCCGGACTCTTGCAGAAGCCCTGTCCGATCCATTTTTTGTGGAGCGGGAAATGTCACTTGACATGAGTAACAGTGAGGGAGTAAAAACCAAGACGTTGGGGGTGTCCATAAAACTGAGTGATACTCCAGGCGGGGTCAGGACTCCTCCGGAATCTTTCGGCGGAAGCACGGTTTCAGTGCTTCTTGAGCTGGGATACACAAAAGAGCAGATAGAAAATTTTTCAAAAGAGGGAGTGATCTGATGCAGTTGGTTTTACGAATCATACGCACCTCGATCGGCAAGAAGCTTCTCATGGCCTTTACAGGGCTCTGCTTCTGCTGCTTTCTTGTCATTCATCTTGCAGGCAACCTTTCGGTTTACGGCGGTGCCGATACTTTCAACAGTTACGTTAATCATCTCCATTCGCTTGGTGTTCTTGTCCATATTGCTGAATTGGCCCTTCTTGTTCTGGCAATAGTGCATATCGTAACCGGGACCGTTCTTTTCATTGAAAACCTTCGCGCCAGGCCTGTCCGCTATTCAGTCACGAGGCGGTCAGGAGGAAGGACATGGGGTTCGGCAACCATGCCTTATACGGGATTTTTGATTCTGGTGTTTCTGGTGTGCCATATTTCATGGTTTATCTACGCGGGCCGTGAGTATCAGACGGTATATCAGATTCTGACCGGACTGTTTTCCAATCCGGTTGTGATCCTGCTGTACTGTGCCGCGGTCCTGGTGGTCGCATTGCATATAAGTCACGGTTTTTGGAGCCTGTTCCAGACCTTTGGCCTTAACCATAACGCCTACATGCCTGCAATAAGGGCCTTGGGTATTATATTTGCCGTTATCGTAGCGATGGGTTTCGGAACCATACCCCTGTATCTTGGTTTGTAGCTAAGGAGTGTATAGATGCAACTTGACGCAAAAATTCCCGGTGGGCCTCTTGCTGAAAAATGGGACCGCCACCGGTTTGAGTTGAAACTGGTCAGCCCTGCAAACAAGAAAAAGTTTAATATCATAGTAGTGGGGACCGGGCTTGCCGGGGGGGCGGCCTCCGCTTCTCTTGCCGAGCTTGGATACAACGTCAAGACTTTCTGCATCCAGGATAGCCCGAGGAGGGCTCACAGCATCGCGGCACAGGGAGGAATCAACGCGGCCAAGAACTATCAAAACGATGGCGACAGCGTCTGGAGGCTGTTCTATGACACGATAAAGGGGGGGGACTTCAGGGCCAGGGAAGCAAATGTCTATCGTCTTGCACAGCTAAGCGTAAATATAATAGACCAGTGCGTTGCCCAGGGTGTTCCGTTTGCAAGGGATTACGGCGGGCTGCTTGCCAACCGTTCCTTTGGAGGCGCGCAGGTTTCGCGTACCTTTTATGCCAAGGGGCAGACCGGCCAACAGCTTCTCCTTGGAGCATACGGCGCTCTTTCCCGCCAGATAAAAGCAGGAAAGGTCACGATGTTTCCGCGTCGGGAGATGATGGACCTTGTGGTTATAAACGGGAGAGCCAGGGGGATTGTCACCAGGCATCTTATTACCGGTGAGATAGAAACCCATGCTGCAGATGCGGTTGTCCTGTGCAGCGGCGGTTACGGGAACCTGTTTTACCTTTCCACCAACGCCATGTCCAGCAACGTGAGCGCGGCTTTCAGGGCTTACAAGCGGGGCGCTTTTTTCGCAAACCCCTGTTTCGTGCAGATTCACCCGACCTGCATACCCGTCCACGGCCATTACCAGTCAAAGTTGACACTTATGAGCGAGAGCCTGAGAAACGACGGAAGGGTATGGGTGCCTAAAAAGCCCGGAGACCGCCGGCCTCCGGCCGAGATCCCTGAAGAGGAGAGGGATTATTACCTGGAGAACAAGTATCCCAGTTTCGGCAATCTTGTGCCAAGGGATGTAGCGTCCAGAAACGCCAAGGAACAGTGCGACATGGGAAAGGGCGTCGGCGAAACGGGCCTTGCTGTTTATCTTGATTTTTCCGACGCCATAGCAAGGGATGGCCGAAAGGCTATAGAAAAGAAATACGGCAACCTTTTCCAGATGTACGAGAAGATTACAGGGGAAAATCCATATGAAACCCCGATGAAGATATATCCGGCGGTCCATTACACCATGGGCGGGCTATGGGTGGATTATAACCTTATGAGTAATCTCGAGGGCCTGTTTGTGCTTGGTGAGGCCAACTTTTCAGACCATGGGGCAAATCGTCTTGGTGCAAGTGCCCTGATGCAGGGACTCGCTGACGGGTATTTCATTATTCCATATACTATCGGCGGATATCTGGCCGGAACCGTTCTTGAGCAGGTTTCAACCGACCATCCCGAGTTTGTGGATGCTGTTTCGGGGGTAAAAGAACGTATTGACAGGCTGCTCAAAACGAATGGACACAGAACGGCAGATGAATTTCACAGGCAGCTTGGAAAGATCCTGTGGGATTACTGCGGCATGGCAAGAAACGACGAAGGCCTTGCAAAAGCCAGGCAGATGGTGACCGAGTTGCACCAGGAGTTTTTGGAAGATGTCGTTATCCCCGGATCGGCAGGGGATTTCAACCAGTCTCTTGAAAAAGCCGCGCGTATTGAGGACTTTTTCGAGTTTGCCCCGGTAATGATTGATGATGCGCTTTCCCGCAGGGAATCGTGTGGATGCCATTTCAATGAGGCGTTCCAGACAGAGGAAAACGAGGCAAAGCGTGATGACGAGCACGGGTGCCATGTAGCGGTGTGGGAGTATGCAGGTCAAAATGAGCCGCCTGTTCTTCACAGAGAGCCGCTTGTTTTTGAAAACGTGGAATTGACCCAGAGGAGCTACAAATAATGAAGAGCATAAATCTGACCCTGAAAGTATGGCGGCAGGAGCGAGGCTCTGACAAGGGCAGGTTTGAAACTTATGATGCCACGGGCATCTCGACCGATATGTCTTTTCTTGAGATGCTCGACGTTGTCAATGAACGGCTTACGCTTGAAGGAAAAGAGCCGATTGCTTTTGACCATGACTGCCGCGAGGGAATATGCGGTATGTGCGGTGCAATGGTAAACGGTTACGCTCATGGTCACGAAAGCGGCACCACGTTATGCCAGCTTCATATGCGCCATTTTTCGGACGGCGATACAATAGTGATAGAACCCTGGAGATCCCGTGCTTTCAAGGTTGTAAAGGATCTTGTCGTAGACAGAAGCGCGTTTGACAAAATCATACAGGAAGGCGGTTACATATCTGTCAATACCGGAGGGGCTCCGGATGGAAACACCATACCTGTTCCCCAGGATGTTGCGGAAAAGGCAATGGATGCAGCATCCTGCATAGGATGTGGTGCATGTGTCGCGGCATGTCCAAACGGATCGGCCATGCTTTTCGTGGGTGCCAAAATCTCCCAGTTCGCACTCTTACCTCAAGGAAGACCCGAGGCAAAAGACAGGGTGCTTGCCATGCTGAACATGCATGACGAGCTCGGGTTCGGAAACTGTTCCAACGAACGGGAGTGCGAAGCCAGGTGCCCAAAGAATATATCCATTGTCAACATAGCCCGGATGAACAGGGAGTTCATAAAAGCAGCCCTGCTTTCGGAATGAACCGTTTAATCGGGATTATGGCAGACAGCCACGGCGACCTTTACGCGTTAAAGGCAGGCGTGGCTCTGCTTACAAAGATGGGATGTTCCGTTCTTTACCACCTGGGCGATATCTGTGACTCCACCCGTCCGGATACTGTTGAACCCTGCCTTGATGTTATGCGCAATCATGGTGTCCTTGCGGTAAAGGGTAACAACGAGCACGCGGTCTTTGTGAATTTTTCAGAAGGCGGCAGCATGATTTTAAGCGATGCATGCGCACAGTTCCTGAAAGGACTGCCGCTGGTCAGGCAGTGGAGAGATGCTGTATTTACCCATTCCCTTCCCTTTGAACGTGAACTCGGGCTGTCCGCCATGGTTCGCACCATGGGCGACATGGAGGCAATGGCTTTTTTTGAAACCCATCCTCACTCAATCCTGTTCAGGGGCCATAGCCATATACCCGGTGTTGTCAGGTTGGAAAACAAAAAAAGTGTTTCAGTACCCGTTAACTGCGGGGAATATGTGGAATTGGAGTGGAAACGTCCATGTATCGTTACCTGCGGCGCTCTTACCGGCGGAGTTTGCATGGTGTGGGATACGGATTCCGACAGGGTGTTCTTTCTTGACGGTGTTTCATGAAATATCAAGTTTGAACCGTTGTGGCACCGGTGTTACCCTGGGGAAATGCCCGAGGGGGCTCTCATCCACCAACAATGTGCATCCATAAGCCTCTTCAAGTATCCGGTATGTCAGGATTTGGCTGGAAGGCCCCTGGCCCACGGTCCTGCCGTCTTTCAAAAGGAGGATGGTGTTCCCGTACATGGCAGCCAGGTTTATGTCGTGGGATACCATAACTACTGTTATCCCCTTTTCCGCCTGGAGTATTTCCATTAGGTCCATGATACGGGTCTGGTGGGCAAGGTCAAGGGAAGCAGTCGGCTCGTCAAGGAGCATTATACGCGGCTCCTGGCATATGGCCTTTGCGATAAAAGCACGCTGTCTTTCCCCGCCGCTCAGGCGATCCATCTTCCTGTGTGCAAGGCTGTTGATTCCCGTGAATTCCATGGCTTGCCTTGCTGTTTCAATATCTTTTTTGTCGGGTATCCCAAGTATGCCCTGGTAGGGTGACCGCCCCGACAGGACAAACTCCTCTACCGTTATGGGAAAATCGATCAGATTCTCCTGCGGCACAAATGCCATGGTCCGGGCCAGGGCTTTTATACTGTATTTTCCAGCCGGTTTGCCGAAAATTTCAAATCTTCCTGCACTGGACGGGATAAGCTGGGCTATTGCCTTTAGAAGGGTGGTTTTCCCGCTTCCATTGGGACCTATTATCACGAAAAACTCATTTGCCCTTATTGAAAAGCTGACCCCTTTCAGCACCGGGTGGCTGCCGTACCCGCAGTTTAACTTTTCTATTGTTATTGCGTCATTCATCTTGCAGACCGCTTGAGAAGGTAAACGAACAAAGGCGCTCCGATCATGGCTGTTATAACGCCAACAGGCAGCTCTCCCTGGGCCGGGACCGCACGGGCAAGCAGATCGCAAAGAACCAGGTATGTTGCTCCGCCCAGCAAACATGCAGGCAGAAGGAGCCGGTGGTCGGAACCTATTATTAACCTGAAAAAATGTGGGATTACCAGCCCCACAAACCCCAGCAGTCCGCACTGGCTTACAGTGGCGCTTATCATAAACGATGTGACGGCAAGAAGGATAAAGGTGGCTGCCCGTATATTAACTCCCATTGTGTGGGCCATATCCTTGCCCAGCACAATAAGATTCATCGTATTTGTGTATCTGAACAGGAGCAGAAAGCATGGTATTACCATGGCAGCCAGGACGCCTACCTGCTTCATGCTTACCATGGACAGATCCCCCATAAGCCAGAACATGATGCTGTGAAGACGTGA
>MZGQ01000100.1 GCA_002085115.1 Desulfococcus sp. 4484_241 | reverse complement strand
GTTGGAGTGAACAATATCTTCAACGAATTGTACTGTACAACCGCTTACAGTGAAACCTACTACCCCATGCCGGGCAGAAGTTTCTATGGCAGACTGGAGTGGAGGTTTTAATCGAACTCTTAAGCAAAGAAAGAAAAAGAACTTGACAGTTTGCTATTAACGAATATAGATTTTGGATGGAGAGTAGCTCGTCTACCACAATGCACAACATCCTTTTTTGAAGAGGCACAAAGAAATGGATTGCACCTCATCAACCACAGCCTCTTTCGATGCTTCAGCGACCTTGGCCGGGCCACCCTTCGCTACAAAGCTTCTCGGGTTGATTCTGAGTTTTCCTGAAAATACTAATGCTTGTTTCTTTCCACTTGCACCGCTGCTTCCCTTGCTGGATTTTTGAGTAAAACCTTTTTATAAAGAAAAACCCTTTTACCTTTTTCAGATTTCAGAATTTGCAAAAAAGAATATGTGCCACCAAAAAAGGTGGTGACTCCCGCGTTCACGCGAAAGCGGGAAGCCTGAAAACTTACACCTTTTCCGCGTTCGTGACATCATGCTTCTCAGATCCGAAAGGCACAGGGAAAAGGGGGTGATAAAAGGATGAATAAGGGGTCTTTTCGGAAAGGTATTAAAGCGATTTCTAACCTCTTCAAAAAAGGAGGGACCTAAAGATGAAAGGAAGAAGCTATCTTGTTTCCATGTTAGCAGGGTTGTTAGCCGGCATCTTTTTCGTTGCAATGACCCCGACGGTCTCCCAGGCGGTGACGAAAATCTCCTTCTGGCATGCCATGAGCGGAAGAAGGCTTCCGGCTGTGGAAAGGATCGTCAACGGGTTCAACGCGGCCCACCCAGATATCAAGGTCGAGGCCCAGTTCATGGGTAAGTACAAAGAGGTTATCGCCAAGACCATCGCCGCAGTCAAAGCTGGAAAGCCACCACACATAGCACAGGTATACGAGGTCGGCTTTCAGACCATGTACGACAGCGGGGCCATTATTCCTGTCTATAAACTGTTCAAACCCGGAGAAGTGGACTTCGGTGATGTGGTATGGCCGATCAGGGATTACTATTCCGTCAAAGGAAAGCTGTATTCCATGCCCTTCAACTCTTCCACGGCCATGCTATATTACAACAAAGACCTGTTTAGAAAGGCAGGCCTTGACCCAAACAGACCACCCACAACATATAAAGACCTTGAGAGGATAGGAAAAAAACTCGTCGAATCCGGAGTTGTTCCCTACGGCTTTTCCACCGGTTGGCCTTCCTGGATTTTTGAACAGGCCCATGCTTACCATAATCAATATTATGCCAACCATCAAAACGGCAGAAAGGGAAGATCAACAAAGGTATATTTCAACAAGCCGTTTGGCGTAAAGTACGCGAAAACGATGACGCGTTTTTCCAACGAAAAGGTATATATCTTCGGTGGAAGGGAATACTCGGCAAACAAGTCCTTTCTGGCGCAGCAAATCGCCATGCTGATCCAGTCTACGTCTTCGGTTGGATCCATCGAGAAGGCAGCAAAGGGAAAATTCGAGTTGGGGACGACCTTTTTGCCCAGGTTCGAAGGTTATCCCAGGGGTAATTCGGTTATCGGCGGCGCTACCCTATGGGTGCTCAAGGGACATTCCAAAAAGGAGAATGCTGCAGTTAAAGAGTTCTTGAAATGGATCATCAAACCCGAGGTCACCATGCAGTGGCACAAGGACACAGGATACTTCCCTGTTACCAATAGCGCTGTAAAAAGGTTGCTGGATGAGGGCTGGTTCAGTAAACATCCGAACCATCTGACCGCCTTCCTGCAGATTTTGTCTGGTGTGAAAACTCCTATGTCACAAGGGGTAAGATTAGGCAACTTTGTGGAGATACGAAATATCGTCCAGACTGCGCTTGAAAAGTGCTTTGCCGGGACCGCTCCTCCCAAAGCTGCCCTGGATGAAGCAGCAAAAAAGGCAAACCGCGTACTGAAAGAGTACACAGAGCTTTATAAGTAGAGGTAAAAAGGAGCATAAGGGGGAGAGTTCCCAAATGACTCTCCCCTTTATTTTGTGAGATATGGGCAGCCGATTTCCTAATAAGATACTTCCATATGTTATTGTCGCTCCTTCTGTTGTTATCGTTGTCATTTTCCTGATCGTTCCCTCTATTGAGTCTGTTTACCTGAGCCTGTTTAGCGTATCTCCATTCGGTAATAAATTGATCTTCAAGGGCTTTGCGAATTTCATCACTCTGTTCAGAGACATGGAATACCTGAATAGTCTCAGCCGGAGCCTTGTTTTTACCTCCTTTATCGTCTTCGTCGGGTTGGCGGTTTCCCTCGGCCTTGCAGTGCTGGCAAACTTGAAATTGAGAGGCGCAGGTATTTACCGGACCGCCCTTATCTGGCCGTATGCCCTGTCTCCAGCCGTTGCCGGAACGATCTGGGCGCTCCTTTGTGACCCGGCCACCGGTGTAGCCGTCTACCTTGTTAAGCTGATAACCGGTCATACCTACAATTGGATGACCAGCGGAAATCTTGCCCTCGCTATCGTCACTCTGGCAGCCACCTGGAGGATGCTGGGATACAATGTCATCTTCTTTCTTGCCGGGCTGCAGAGCATTCCCAGGGAACTGCTTGAAGCAGCGGCCATCGACGGCGCAAGCCCTTTCAGACGCTTCTGGAAGGTAACCTTTCCCCTGCTATCACCGATAACCTTTTTTCTGTTTGTAATGAATTCCCTGTACGGATTCTTCGAGGTTTTTGGTCTTATCGATGTGATGACACAAGGCGGCCCGGGAAAAGCCACAAATATCCTGGTCTACAAGCTGTATGAAGATGGGTTTGTCAACTTCCGGACCGGTTTTGCCTCCGCGCAATCTATCGTCCTGTTTGTGTTTGTTGCAATATTGACCATAATACAGTTCCGCTTTGCCGGAAGGCGAGTTTTTTATAGGTAGGTGCTAAAAATGGGTTATTCAAAAAGGTTTACAATCTTTGCACACATCGCCCTGATCGGCAGCATTCTTATTATCGCCTTCCCTGTGATTTTTGCACTTATCGTAAGTACTCATACCTTTCAGGAATCGTTTGCGTTTCCGCCGCCGTTCCACATTGGCGGCAATATCGTCCATAACTATGTGGCGGCGTGGAACCGGGTGGATATGGGTCGCTTGCTTTTTAACAGTAGCTTTATATCTGTTGCCGTATCAATCGGAAAGATCGGCCTTTCGATGCTCGCAGCTTTTGCTTTTACTTATTTCGGCGATTTCAGGGGAAAATATTTCTTTTTCATCCTGATCCTCATCACACACATGCTCCCGTTGCCGATCCGAATTGTCCCCACCTTTGAGCTGATGGACGACTTCCACTGGATCAATAGTTATTATGCCCTCACCATCCCCTTCTTCGCCAGCGCCACCGGGATGCTTTTGTTCAGGCAGTTCTTTCTAACCGTGCCTGATGATCTTTGTGATGCAGCAAGAATGGATGGGGCCGGGCCAATGAAATTTTTCTGGAAGATACTCGTCCCTCTGTCTAAAACAAATATGATGGCGCTGTTTCTGATCGAATTCATCTATATGTGGAACCAGTACCTTTGGCCGTTGATCGTGACCAATACTAATGATATGAGGGTAGTGCAGATAGGCATAAAGATGCTTTTAGCCGGCGAAGAACAGGCTGCCGAATGGAACGTGATTATGGCTGGAACGATCACTGCCATGATCCCGCCTCTTATTATTCTCCTTCTCATGCAAAGCAGTCTTGTGAAGGGATTCGTGATGAGGCAGGAGAAATAACCGGCCGGAGGTTTGACCCATAGGAGTCGCGGAGTGTTGGAATAATGGGATACTGGAACGTCGGGTTTAGAGAAAGCACATATAGCACCGGGTTATGGCAGAAATAACATTAAAAAACGTTAATAAGAAATTCGGAGACAACTGGGTAATCCGAGATTTTAATTTAAAGGTTAAAGACAAGGAATTTGTCGTTCTGGTCGGCCCCTCGGGATGCGGCAAGTCAACTTGCCTGCGGATGATCGCCGGGTTAGAGGAAATCACGAGCGGCGAGATATATATCGGCGAAAAAATGGTCAACAATGTTCCGGCTAAGGATCGCGACATCGCCATGGTTTTCCAGAGCTATGCCCTGTATCCACACATGAATGTCTTCAACAACATGGCCTTTGGTCTGCAAAACAGAAAATTTCCCAAGGACGAAATAAGAAAAAGAGTCGAGGAAGTCGCGGCAATATTGAGCATCAATGAGTTTTTGGCCAGAAAACCTGCAGAGCTCTCCGGCGGCCAAAGGCAGAGGGTTGCCATGGGCAGGGCGATGGTCCGCAAGCCAAAAGCCTTTCTCTTCGACGAGCCGCTAAGCAACCTGGATGCCAAGTTGAGGGTCCAGATGCGGGCAGAATTGAGCAAACTCCACGAAAAGCTCGGAACAACTGTCATCTATGTTACTCATGACCAGGTGGAGGCAATGACTCTGGCCGAACGAATTGTCGTCATGAACGAGGGCCGGATTATGCAGGAAGGAAAACCTCTGGAGGTCTATGAACATCCGAAAAATCTGTTCGTGGCCGGCTTTATCGGGAGCCCCGCTATGAATTTCATGGAAGTTAGGGTGGTGGAGGAAAAAGGGAGGCTCTACGTGGAGGGAGAGAGTTTCCGCTTAGCCATCCCGAAAGGGCTTGAAGATAAATACAGAAATAGGGTCAATGATGAGGTTATTTTCGGAATCCGGCCGGAGCATATGAACGATCACCAGTTTTCCGGCGATTTCCCTGGAATGGGCATAATGGAAGCGACAGTTGATGTGATTGAGCCTATAGGCTCTGACGTCATTTTAATTGTAATGGCGGGAAAAGATCAGCTTACAGCCAAGGTTGACCCGCACACAACGGCCAGAGTTTACAAGCCGATCAAGCTCGCCGTTGACATGAACAACATGCACCTTTTCGACAAAAAAACTGGAAATCTAATCGAATAATCGCCGTCTGATGTTTCACCTCGCTTTGCGCTCGAGTATCGCTGCCACAACTTCAGCGAACCCTTCGCCACCCTCCTGACTTGCCACAAAGGCCGGCAGGTACTTCATGCGGTTGACAAAGCGGAGAACATTTTTCGTCCCGGCAGTGTGTGGAAAGTATTGAAACATGGGCTCGTCGTTGAGTGAGTCGCCGCAGAAAAAAAACCGCTCCTTGTTGGCATCCGGATCCAGCCCCCAACGCTCCTGAATAAAGATTTTCGTCATCCCGAGCTTGTCGTAATTGCCGAACCACCCATTTACATGGATAGATGAAACCTTGCATGTTGCCCCATACTTCTTGAAGATCTGGCAGATCCGGTTAACAGCTCTGCTGTCGAGGGGTTTGACGTCTTCACAATAGTCGATGGCAAGGTCTGCCTCCCGATAGAGTTGATCGCTGGCAAGGGCCGAGCCTGGAACCGAGGTGAGAATTTCGTCACGAATACGAGCCAGGCGTTGCCGTTTTTTCACTCTGACATCTTCCGGATCAAGGAACCGCTTTTTGAGCTTGCGTTTTTTTTCATCAAACCAGAAATAAAACGCACCATTTTCCCCCACGATTCCATCTACAGGCCACATGCGGGCAATGTGATCGCACCACCCAGCGGGCCGGCCTGTAATCGGAAGGAGCCTGAAGCCAGAATCTTTTAATCTCCACAATGCCTGGTATGCAACAGAATGAATCTTGCCGGAGGTAGTAAATGTATCATCAATGTCAAAAAAGACGCCCAACAGGTTCTTCACGATCTCAACACTGATTGTTCGGATTGAAGGTATCATCATTTGAAGCAGTTCTCCAGAGTCTCGATGAACGGCTTCTTCATTTCAAGGAGATTTGACGCCCTTTTAACTGCTTCGTTCCGGCCTTTTCCCGAAAAGCCGGACTTTTTCCGAAGCCTCCAATTCCAGGCAGCAAAGCCCGCAATAGAAGGCCTCCTTCAGTGCAGCCTGGCTGAGTTGTACGTCCCTGGCAACGGGACGTTCCCCCTTCCAGCGCTCCCGAAGGAAATCTTTCAGATTGGTCAAGCCCTGATCCAAATGCAGTTCGCCTCGCTCGTACATGTGGGCAGTAACCCTGGCCCCACAAAACGTACCCTGGCAGGGGCCTTTGCCTATCCGGCTGCGCAGTCCAATGGTCTTGAGGTCAGGCTTGCCTTTGTGTTCACGAATGGATGCGATGATGCCGTCGATCACGCTCCTGGGCACCATTTCGCACTCGCAGAGGAGTGTGTCTTCTGGATCGGGCTGTTTCATCCACAGTCTTGGGGCTACTCCTGGTTCGGACCACCTGCAGGCCTCGGTGGAGGGGAGCGGTTCGGTTCGAGTCAGACAGGGGTTGGAAACCCCGAGCCGCCGGCAAACTAAATCTGCCGCCTTTTCTGCCATAAGACGGAAGGTGCTAAGCTTGCCCCCGGTTATAGTGGTAAAGTTTTCCAGGCCGTTGCGGGCGTGATCCAACAGGACCAATCCCCGGCTTACAGAACGGTCGCCGCCGTTGGTTTGTGTACCTACCAACGGCCTGACCCCGGCGAAGGCCCGAATATAGCGGGCACCCTTCAGAACAGGGATCAAGGCGGCTCCTTCATCCACAAGAAGATCTGCTTCCTCCATCGTCGGACGAATGTCGCCGGGAGAGTCTGTCCGCACCGAAGTTGTCCCGAGCAGTGAGACTGTACCGGCGGGGGCCAAAATGTCTCCATCCGAAGGGAGTCGCAAACGACTCACAACCCTTTTTGCAAGCCTGGTTTGTGTAACCAGGATACTCCCTTTGGAATAAAGCATAGCGATTGGAGCGCCGGCCAGGGCGGCCACTTCGCCGGCCCAGGCCCCGGCGGCGTTGACCACTTGCTCCGCTTCTACAGTTGTCTGCTCGCCGGTTTTCGTATTAAGGAGGCGGACGGCCTGGATATGTTTGTCACTCCGCGTAAAATCGATGACCTTCGTGTGGAGCAACAAAGTGGTTCCGAGGCGCCTGGCATGGGAAATATTTTCCAGGGAGAGCTGAAAAGGATTGATGAAGGCATCTTCCACGAGGTATGCGGCAATTACTTTTTCGGAAAGAGCTGGTTCGAGTTCGCGTGCTTCCTTCGCGTCAAGTGTCTGAACCGAGATGCCGCACCGGGAACACAAGTGCGGGAAATCCGCTGCGTAGTTTTCGTCGTCGCCTTCAACCGCCGCGAAAAGGCCGCCAGTCTCCTCGATACAGTGGGAAGCCAGCCTTTTAAGGAGTTTGCCTTCTTTCCGGCATTCTATTGCGGTCGCCGGATCGGTTGAGACATAGCGCGCGCCGCTATGTAGAAGCCCGTGGTTAGCGCCAGAGGCGCCAGCGTTTATATCCCCTTTTTCCACCACGATGGACTGCACGCCGCGCAGGGCCAGGTCCCTGGCCAGGCCTGTCCCCGTCACCCCGCCGCCAATAATCAAGACTTGTGTTTCTAACGAAGACAATCCCGATGACCTCGCAAGTTTTCGAGCGACTCTTCTGTAGTCAAGGAACCATTGCCTGTTGGGCTGGGATCCACCCTCGCACAGGAAATCTCCCTGTTACGAGGGTGCAGTGTACCGGATATAGGCTTGGGAAATTCCGATTGATTTCAGGTAAAATTGACAGAAAAATAGTAACCTGTCAATCTCCATTTGAAGGTGCGCCGTTTTCCTTGACACACAAATCTACTTTCCCCTATGTTTGACTTGGCAGAAAGCTGGGTCTTGTCAATACCCAAGAACGCTTTGAGCAATACTATTGTCTCGATTCGAAAACAAAACAGGATAAAGAGTAACACTTTAGCTCTTTTAAAAAACAGACATACGGAACGGACAGGCCATCCGATCCTAAGGTGACTCCCTGTTTGAGAATATTAGCGAGCGTTAAGAAAGAACAGTTGAATGCCCAGGTCGGATATTCAATGTGACTTGATGGTTATCGGCGCCGGTATGGCCGGGATGGCATCTGCCCTATTTGCTGCTAACAGAGGGGTGACTACGGTTCAGGTAGGGATGCCCGGTGAAATCGGTTTTGCCAGCGGACTCCTGGATCTCATGGGCGTACACCCTGTAAAGGAAGGTCGAGTATGGAACAATCCCTGGGATGCAATCGATAGGCTGACCAGGGATATCCCCGAGCATCCCTACGCCCGCATCGGCAAAAATGATATTCGGCAAGCCGTTGAGGAATTCACTCTTTTTTTAGCAGAAAGTGGCTTTCCCTATCATACATACCAGGACCGCAACGCCGATGTTATAACGCCGATCGGAACTATCAAGAAAACTTACTGTGTGCCTGAAAACATGTGGAACGGCGTAAAGGCTCTCAACAAGAGGTCCTCGTGTCTACTTATCGATTTCAGTGGCCTGAAGGGATTCAGTGCCCGGCAAATCAAGGAGACTTTACACGAAAGGTGGCCTGAGTTGCGCACCGCCCGCGTTTCTTTTCCTGATACTTCCGGCGAAATCTATACGGAACACATGGCCCGGCAAATGGAAGACCGTAAAGTCCGGCAAAAACTCGCCCAGGCGGTTTCTCCGCATCTTAGAGGTGCTCAAGTGGTTGGCCTGCCCGCGATCTTGGGTATTTCCCGAACGCGGGAAGTAATTTCTGATTTTGAAAAACAATTGGGCGTTTCCGTCTTTGAAATCCCAACCATGCCACCGTCTGTTACCGGTCTGCGCCTCAGGCAGATCTTTGAACAACAACTCCCCAAACGGGGGGTTCGAACACTTTTTCAACAAAAGGTTTTGGGCGTGAGACCCGCCGGTACCGGTGAATTTAAATTTAACGTCGGAAATCATGACAACACACTTATGGTCGGCGCCAAGGGCGCCATCCTGGCCAGTGGTCGATTTTTCGGAAAAGGCCTTCACGCCGATGGAAAACGTATCCGAGAAACGATCTTTGGCCTGCCGGTTTATCAGCCCAAAGATCGAACACTTTGGCATTGCAAAGATTTTCTAAATCCTGCCGGCCACGCTATCAACCTGGCCGGCCTGGAAACAGATGATTCCTTTCGCCCCCTCGACCACTTCGGATGCCCCGCTTTCAAGACGCTTTTCGCTGCAGGCTCCATACTGGCTCACCAGGACTGGATGAGAATGAAATGCGGATCAGGTCTTGCCATTGCCACGGCTTATATTGCGGTGAATTCTTTCCTGAAACAGGTTAGTTAGATGCATACAGTTATTTTTACTGCCTCCTTTTACTTAGCATTGACGATTTGCCTTACCGGCACAATTTACCGGGTCTCAAACTGGTTCCGGTTCAAGATCGGGCCGGATGCGGCCCGGTATTCAGCCCGAGAGAGAATGGCTGCGGCCCTGAAGGGAATCATCAGAACGGTGCTTGGCCGCCGGTTCTTTGCCATCCTCAAGGTGCTCGTTTTAGATGTCCTTTTCCAGGCCCGGATTTTAAAATCCGGCTTTTTCCCCTGGCTCATGCATATGTGTATCTTCGCCGGTGTCATGCTGCTGGTTCTGATGCACGCCCTTGGTGAATCCATCACGCAGGCATTGTTCCCGGATTATGCTTCCACCCTCAATCCCTTCATGTTCTTGAGAAACCTTTTCGGGGCCATGGTCGTTTTGGGAATTGCCATCGCCTTGTATCGTCGGCTGACGGTTAAAGATCTTCGACGCACCACCAACAGCGGAGATAGATTTGCCATCGTTCTCCTTGCGATTATCATATTTTCCGGCTTTTTACTTGAAAGCGTGCAGATCCTCTCTTCTTCAATCTTTGATCAAATGGTCAAAGATTATTCAGGCGCGGTTGAGACAGAAGAAATCAAGCACCTGAAAGCTTACTGGGAACAGGAGTTTGGTGTCGTATTCCCCGGAGCTGTGCACCCAACAGACCCAGAATATCTTAAAAAGGGACGGCTTTTGCACGAAGAAA
>MZGQ01000002.1 GCA_002085115.1 Desulfococcus sp. 4484_241 | reverse complement strand
CGATCGACAGGTACGTGGATATCATAATCACGGAAAAACGTATCATCTACAAGATATAATCATGCCCGGGCAGCTTCTTGTCCGTCAGGGTGAAAAAGGAGCTGATTTCGCCCCCCCCCCAACAGCCGCGCAGGCTCCAGATATACAGCCGGTGGATGTAAATTCTCTTGAGATGAGTCGGCCCCGAACTGTTGGAGTGGAAAACATCGGCCTGTGGGCCATGGAGCAGATCGGATTTGCCGATATTTTGAAGGACGCACAAACGTCCGTTAAACCTGGGCTAACCGGACAACACTGAATTTATTACATCATCAGGACGGGCTCAGGACGGGCAACAGCTCTGCTGCAACACGCTTTTCAAAAGCCCGGTTGTTGCATCAGGCCTTGCAAGAGGGGGCAGGCCGCCGGTGCCTGAAACCGCTTCATTCAGAAGATTGGAAAGCCCGGACAGTGAAACATTCCTCACAAAGGTTTCCATGAAGGTTTTGGCCTGTCCGGGACTGCCGGCCATGATCCTGTTTTCCGCCATGTAAAGATATACCGGCGCATAACCCGGCATTTCATGCGCAAGCTGCGCCAGGAACCACAGCCCGCGCCCGGTATTGCCGAGGCTGCCGAAAGCCGCTCCGATATTCAGCATAGGCAGCCGCTTGCCGGGCCCGGCATCCAGGGCATGTCTGAAAAAATCAAGCGCCCTGCCGGGCTTTCCAAGGCCAAGCAGAAGGTCTCCCCCCAGGGTATACAAGCGCCGGGCCATTGCCGGGTTTGTTTTGTCATCACTCACCAGGTCCCGGATAATCCCGAGGGCCTGGTTTGGATCTTTTTTCGCAATTATCATGGCCAGCCTGAACCGGTATGCCCGAAGCATCCGCGCGCCCCCGGGGTCACGGCCGCCATCTGCCTCAACAAGCCTTATTGCCCTTTCAAGAGCCGCTTTTGCCTTGTCATATTGCCCCTGCCTGTAATAGATATTGGCCAGGCTTTCCAGTGTAAGGCCCTTTTTCAACCGCTTGTCATGCACGCGCTTTTCAAGGGCAACCCTGTAAAGCCCGATCGCCCTTTTGGTGTCTCCCTTTCTTTCATAATACCAGGCAAGATTATGAAAAGGCCGCGCAAGATCAGGCGCGCGTGAGATTGCGCTTTCCCACAATGTTTTTGCAGAGCGCCAGTCGTAGTTTCTTACGTATGTACACATGCCGACAAACATGAAGATAAAACAAACAGCCGCAGCCACACAGCCCCATAAAACAGTTGCCTTGCGGCGGTACCTGTCAAGGAGCCATCGTATCCCGACGGCAAACGGCAGAAACATGAACATCGAGGGAAGGTAGTTCCTGTGCTCAAACATTATCTCAAGTGGCAGTATGGTAGACTCAACAACGTGGGAAAGAAGGAAAAACAGCCATGGAAAACAGACAAACGGATACCTTTTCCTTAGCATGAACGCAAAGACAGCGGTTGCCAAAAGCCCTGCAATGGCGAAAATCGTTGTGGCGGGGGCAAAAAGCGACGTGGAGACGGCAAACGAATGGTCTATGGAAAAATTTTCAGGAAGCGGTAAAAAAAGCTGGTAAACATAGAAAAAAAGAACTCTTGGTTCGGTCAGCAGACGCTCCTTCAGATCAAACGGCCTGCACGCATAGCCGTCAAGAAGGTGGCCGGCGGTGCAGTGTATGGCAAACAGAACGCCCGCGATCGCCATAAAAAGCGTGCATGCTAAAACCGTCCTGCGGGAACGGCCAAAAGAGTCGGCCGAAAAAAAGGCGCTTTGGGCAAGAAGTACGCCCGCCGGCAGCAGGACCGCGTTCTCCTTTGAGCCAACAGCCAGGAAAAATGAGACAATACCTGCGGCTAAAAATTTTACACCGCCTGTGCCCCGGCTGTCCGGCTCAGTAAAGGCCCTGGCACAGGCCCACAGCCCGATTATGTAGAACATCGCGGCAAGCAGGGCCATGCGCTGCACGATATATGTGACAGCCTGTATCTGCATGGGATGGATCGCCCAAAGCAGCGTGGCAACTCCTGCAACAAGCAGGCGGTCATTGGGTGAAAGCTTTTGCCCGGCAGCCCCGAGGAAAAGAAGAATGGTTTTAAAAAGGAAAAGGGCGGTGATTATATGGAAAACAATATTTGCCAGGTGGTATCCTGTCACGTTCAGGCCGCCCAGGCAGTAATTTAAGGCAAAGGTGAGGTTGCTTACCGGCCTGTAGATTGAGACACGACCGTGTCGCCCGGCCCTGGCACACGCGCCAATGATGTTTTCTACAGTCAGCCTGCCGATATGCAGGCCCGGCCGGTTCACTATGTTTGGATAATCATCAAACAGGAAAGGGACGTGCAGCGTGTTGCTGTAGACGATCAGGACAAAAAGGGCGATACCCACGGCAACGGGCCATGCCGCTTTTTTCTGTTCATGCGAACCGTCCATTGCCGATCTTTTCCCCTGCCGTCCCTGCACAAATTGCCGGAGACACTGAAACACCCGGCCGAACCAAACCCAAAGAGTCTGGCGGCACCTGCCGGGCCCATGGAACCGGGCCCGGCCCGCGCAACATGTTCAAATCCTACGGCAGGGCAAAATCTTGGGACTTGGTGATTGATGAGTCAGTCTTGGAGGTAACCGTAATCTGAACGGTGTTTGAACCGACGGGCGTATAAGTCGCCAGATAATCCCCAAGGTCTGCCTCAATGGTGTTGCTGCCCGCAGCCTGCCAACAATAATCACTCCCGCTTGGAACAATGGTTGTCGGAGCGGTGCCGTTTCTCAATATGTAACGTGAATAGGAAAGAGTGACATTGGAAAAACCGGCGGCAAGAGCGCTGTCAAGGGCCTTGTCCTGCGCATCCTCGGTAAGGTCTATGAATTTCGGCACGGCAACAGCGGCAAGTATGCCTAAAATCACAAGCACGGCTATGATCTCTATCAGCGTGAAACCGGACTGGCCGGCAAGAACTCTTTTTTCAAAATTTTTCATGGCTGTTTTTTTCTCCTCCTTTTGTTTAAAATTAAACGCCCCGCCCGGAGAGAACTTCATGACCGTCCCCGGACACCACATACCATCTATGATAACGCTTCTATTCGCTGTTTTTCAATATAAAAACAATATAAAAACAAACATGGCTATACCATCTTGGTGAGATCCCACATTGGCAAAAATATGGCAAGTGCGAAGAACCCTACCACGATTGCCAGGGCCACAGTAAGGAAGGGCCCGAGCGAGTCTGAAAGCCGCTTTGTGGTATACTCCACCTCCGCATCATAGTGTACCGCTATCTCCGCCATCATCTCCTCAAGATTGCCGGATTCCTCCCCTATTGCTATCATGCTTATCACCATAGGCGGGAAATGCTTTGCGTTTCTCAAAGCGTCAGACAGGCCCCTGCCCTCCCTGACATCTTCACTGATGCTGCCGATCTGCCTTGCAAAAACGGCATTTCCAAGGGCGTCAGCAAGTATGGAAAGCGATTCGAGCACCGGGACCCCGCTGTGCTGCAGTATGGAAAAGATGCTTGCAAACCTCGACATCGCCCCCTTTACAACGAGCTCGCCTATCAGGGGAATGCGCATAAGAACAGAGTCCCGCACCAGCCGGCCCTGCTCGGTTTTAAGGTACCGCAAAAGTAAAAACCCGCCCACCGCGATACCGACAAGAAGGTACGGCCATGATGTTGAAATGGCCTTGTACATAAAAAGGCACACCCTTGTGGGCATGGGCAGCACGATTCCGGCGCGCTGGAAAATAGAAACAAATTTCGGTATCACGTACATCAGCAAAACGAAAAAAGCCACGGCAAGGAAACAGACCACGATGGCGGGGTAGAACATGGCGGCCCGTATGTCCGATTTTACCTTTGCCTCGTGCTCCGTGATATATATGAGCCTGCTTACCACATCCACAAGCGCGCCCGACGATTCACCGGCCCTTATCATGCTGCAGTAAAGGTTGGAAAAAACAGACGGGTGCTTACGGAAAGCGTCATACAGGCTTGAGCCTTCCTTTATATCGCTTCCGATCTCTATGATAATATTGCGAAGCTGCCTGTTCTCGGTTTGCGCTTCCAGGGTTTCCAGAATATTGATTATGGGAACCCCTGCTATCAGCATGGTGCGAAGCTGCTTGGTAAAAAGGATTATCTCCCTCGAGCCCACCGGCGAAATAAGGTTCTGTATATTATCCCAAAAGGCCAGGGGCCTGGAGCCACCGTCCCTCTTTACCTCCAGTGGAATGTATCCCCTGCCTGCAAGGGAATTTGCCGCAGCCTCCGCTGTTTCGGCCTCCAGCTCTCCTGAGATCCTGCTGCCGCTTTCGGTAAGAGCGCTGTACGTAAATACCGGCATCAGCTCATCACCCCCTTGGCCGCCTCTTCGAGAGTGGTTATTCCCCTGGCCGCCTTGTCCGCCGCATCCTGCTTGAGGGTGGTAAGGCTGCCGGCGTCAACAGCAGCGCGCGTTATCTGGTGGGCTGACGCGCGCTTTATTATCATTTCCCGGATCGTATCATCGATTTCGAGTATCTCGTAAATCCCGGTCCTGCCCTTGTATCCGCTGTTCATGCAGTACGGGCAGCCCTTGCCCTTCATGAAAACGACGTCATTCCGGCTGGAAAGCCCCATGAACGAGACAAGCTCGGCCTTTGGAGAGTAAGGCTCTGCGCAATATTCGCACACCCTGCGCACCAGCCTCTGGGCGATAGATACCAGCATTACAGATGCAACCAAGAACGGCTCAACACCCATATCGATAAACCTGGTTATGGCGCCTGCGGCATCGTTGGTGTGAACCGTGCTGAACACCATGTGCCCGGTAAGAGCGGCCTGTGTTGCCACCTGGGCAGTCTCCCCGTCCCGTATCTCACCCACCATGATAACATCCGGGTCCTGCCTGAGTATGGCCCGAAGACCGCTGGCAAAAGTCATGCCGGCCTTCCTGTTGAGCTGCACCTGCCGGATCTTTTCGATCCTGTACTCAACAGGATCCTCGAGGGTTATGATGTTGATTTCAGGATTGTTTATCCTGTTTATCATGGCAAAAAGGGAGGTGCTCTTGCCGCTGCCGGTGGGGCCGGTCGCCAGTATCATTCCGTAAGGCTTTTCTATGTTACGCTTCAGCTTATCCTGGTCTGCGGCCGACATTCCGAGCTGATCCAGTGTGTAAACTCCGCCGGACGTGTCCAGAAGCCGCATTACTATATTTTCCCCGTATATGGTGGGAATCGTGGAAACCCTCACGTTTATATCCTTGTTATCCACCTTCAGCGAAAACCGGCCGTCCTGGGGAATCCTGGAAATGGAAATATCGAGGTTCGCAAGGATCTTTATCCTGGAAACAATGGACAGAAACATCGCCTTGGGCGGCGCGGGAATCTCGTGCAACGTGCCGTCTATACGCAAACGCACCTGGACGCATCTCTTCTCAGGACTGATATGAACATCGCTTGCGCCCTGGCGGACAGCCTGGGCAAGGAGCGCGTTCACAAGCCGCACGACCGGCGCCTCCTCGGCCATCTGCTGAAGGGAGGCAACCTCGACCGTGCCCGTGTCTTCAGCATCTTCACCGGCCATAAAATCCATTTCGCCTGAAAACTCCTCGTCAGACGAAAGGTAACCCTGGTCGGCGCTGGACCCGTAAACCTGGGCGAAAATGTGTGCAAACTCCTGCTCGCTGCATATAACCGGCTCGACCTCTATATCGCATTCATCCTCCACCGCATCAAGAGTGATGATATCCAGAGGATCAGGCGTGGCAACATACAGCAGGTGCTTTGTCTTTTTAAGCGGTACCACGCCGTACCTGCGCGCCACTGCTTCGGGAAGAAGATTCGCAAGTTCTATATCAACGGGAAACTCCTCCGGGTTGAACCTTTTTATACCGGCCTGCCTGGATATCAGGTCTACTATCATCGATTCACTTACGACACCCTCCCTTATCAAAAACTGGCCTAGCTTGAGCCCGGAACGCTTCTGGGCCGCTATATACTTTTCCAGTTTGTCTGGAGTCAGGTAGCCGGCATCCACCAGCATTTCCCCAAGTTTTTTCCTGGGGCGTCTGGTCGTAAACTGTTTCGAACCGGTCATATCTCTAATGCTCCTTTTTGACTGATCCGGGTAAAGCCTCATGATACAGGTCTAAACCAGCGCTTTCAGCCGAACGGGCAAAGGAAAGATCCTGCAATGATCTTTCCCCTGACTGCCTCTCATGGACAACACCACTTTCAGAAACCTTTTGGGATTTGCGAACCATTGGACGCAGTACCATTATATGCCGCCCCTGAACCACAGGGCTGGTCGCAGGCCTCTTTAACTTCAGGGGGGTATCGATCGCTGCAAGCCTGCCTTCCATAACGTCAGGTACATATGTTTCCTTACTTACCACGGCCTTGCCGGCATCTTCCGGCTCTGCTTCTGCCGGGAGACCAACCGTCTCAGGCATGCCGGAAGCCACGGCCGGGGCCGGCGTGACAGAAGCGGCATGCCGTGTCACACCACCTTCCGGCCCGGTGCGGACAAGCATGAAAAGCCCTGCAGCTATAAAAACAAGGCCTACCGCCATACCGGCAGCCAGTGGAACAAGTAAAAAACGGCGCCCACCGATCTCCCTTGTGGTGCGCGAGGCAGCAGCCGTTACAAGCGACCTGGTCACACGTGTCTTGTTCTGTATTATAAGCGCCAGGATAGCCTGGTGACAGAGATGCACTATCCTCCTTGGATACCCGCCTGTAAGCTCGTATACCTGCAAAAACGCAGGAAGGGTGAATCTTATGACAGACCGGCCCTCCGATGCCTTGCCTATGCGGAACCGGATAAACCCTACCGTCTCCCTGAACGTAAGCGGCCTGAGCCGGTAGAACAGGCTGGCCCGGTCCATGAAGTTTTCCCTTTCGCGCAGGGTTTGCTCGAACTCGGGCTGGGCAAAAATCAGGATCTGCAGCAGCTTGTACTCGTTGGTCTCGTAATTTAAAAGTTCCCTGAGTATCTCCAGGGCGAACCCCGGGATCTTCTGCCCCTCGTCTATAACCAAAAGATGGATATGTCCTTTTTCAACACACTGTTTAAAAAGAAAATTCTTGATCTGCTCCTTGGTGTCGGCTCCTTCGGGATGTTTGCCATCCGGTACGCTCCGGGTAAAAGAGGCCAGAAGGGCGTCGAGAAACTCCTGCTCCGAACCAAACCCGGGGTCAAGGAAAAGGTGCGTCGTTATGCCGTCCTCGTCTGCAAAGCGGCGTATCAAGGCACGGCAAAGGGTGGTCTTCCCCGTCCCGACGGCTCCTACAACCACGCTAAGACCCCGCTTCAGGCGTACAGCCAGCTCGACCTTCTGCATGCAGTCCTGGTGGGCGAACGACGGGAAAAAAAGCCCGGGATCCGGAGAGTTTGAAAACGGCTCCTGCTTGAATTTAAGCAACGTGAAGTAATCCATCAATCAAAAATCCCGGCCTGGCCGGCAGTGCCGGATCACTGGCCTTTGCCCCCGACGTTTTCAGAGTTTTCAGACACATAGGGCTCAAGGATGTGAGGCGTTATGAAGATCATGACCTCCTCCATGTCCCTGGACCGATTCGTCGATCTGAAGAGGAAACCGAGCAACGGTATCCTGCTAAGGTATGGCACCCCGAACCTGTTGTCAGCATTGGTCTGCTTGTTTAAGCCGCCTATCACGGTTGTCTGACCGTCAAACAGGATCATGTCGGTCTCGGCGTTCTTGGTGATAATTGTCGGATTGCCCTGGGAAAGCGAGGCGTTTGACCAGTCGAGTTCGTCCTTGTGGGTCTTTATCTTGACCCTCAGGGTTTTGGAGTCTATCACATGCGGCGTGACCTCCAGGCTGAGAACCGCCTTTTTCCACTCTATATTCACCTCGTCGTTTTCCACGGTCTGGTACGGAACGTCCCGGCCGCTCTCTATTATGGCGGGGACGTTGTCAAGAGTTGTAATGGACGGAGATGAAAGTATGTTAAGCTTGCCATCCTCTTCGAGTGCCGTAAGTTCGGCAGATATAAGGCTCTTTCCGAGCTCCTCGTATATGTATCCCAAAGAGAGGCCGGTGTCCCCCAGTTCGGCCGGAAAGTTGGCGGCCCAGCCCCCTGACGGATTGATCGGCGATGGGTTGCCGCTTCCGTCAAACAGGGTGTTTCCGACCGAACCTTCGGTACCGCCCTTGACCCAGTTGTGTTTATGATTAAAAACGCCTCCCCACTGAACGCCCAGCTTGCGGGCCGTATCCTTGGTGGTTTCCACTATGTGGGCTTCTATCAGCACCTGCCTGGTTGGCCGGTCTATCTCCTTTAACAGCGCGGCGCACTGGTCTATACTGAACAGGTCTGAATGCACGATTACGGCGTTGTTTCTCTTGTCAACAGCAACACCGTGGCCCGTCCCTCCGGCTTTCTTGTCCCCGCCGGAGACCGTGACCATCGATTTTAAAAGATTTGCAGCGTCGGTTGCATCTGCATATTTCAAGAAAAATGCCTGGGTGACGACTCTTTCCGCCTTCTGTTTCCTGTACTCGTTTTCTATTGCAAAATCCTGCTGGATATCGGCTATCGTTTTAATCCTTATCGTATCACCTATCATGTTATAGGTAAGGCCATGCGTGCGCAGAAGGCTGGCAAACGCCTCTTTCCACGATATCTGCTTTGCGCTTATATTGGCCTTGCCGCTTACATTGGGGCTGATCACAATGTTCCTGCCCGCCGCCCTGGCAAGGGCCCGAAGAATAGCGCCTATGTCTGCACCGGTCATCTCTATCGTAATCTTGCTGTCCGGAAGCCCGTCAAGGCCGGCCAGGGCGTTCTCATCCCTGGCCCCAAGCCTGTAATCAGGCTTGACATCAACCTCTGAAGGGACCGCCTTTTCCTTTGTCTCGATACGTACGGCGGACTCATAGACTGTTTCCGACCCGGCCGGGGAATACCCGCGCGCGGTCTCCGCCCTTGCCTTCCAGGTATCAAAAGATTCCCGGGCACGCATGTTTTCCCTGTCTCCCGCGCACCCTGCCGAAATTGCCGCCAGCAGCAAGACAAGGGCCGCAACCATAAATTTCGGCAAACCACACGGTTTTACACTTGCAATCATCTATTCACCCCGTCTTCGGATTCCTTCAGCTTTACGGTTATCACGGCCGCCCCGTCCGTCAGAACGACCTTGGACGGGTATATATGCCTGAGCACGTATCTCCCATCCTTCAGGGTATCCCCCTCTTCATATTCCCTGCCGTTTATCACGGCAAATTTAATTCCTCCCATTGCAACATATCCGGAGTAGGTCAGCGCCTTGGTGCTTCCTTCCCCACGCGCTTTCCCCCCTGCCGCTGCGCCGCCTTCACGGTTCCCGGCCCCGGCCATAAATTCGGCGGAAATAAACGGATCCCGTTTCCACCCGATGTTCCTGTTATGGATAATGTAAACATCGCGCGCCCCCGGTTTGGCTGTCCTCGCCTGGCTCACTGCCTGGGAAATAAAGCCTGACAGCCCCGAATTCTCCGAACCTTGGCTGGAAACGGTTAAAGCCTTGGCGGAATGGAAACGATGCGTGAAAAACGGCCTTACCGCCACTTCGTATATCCCGTAAAGCAGCGCCAGTGCAGCTGCCGCCACAAGTATCTTTTCTCGCGTGCTCATATCAGGTGTCCATGTTCACCCACAGGTCCATTTCATAGTACTTACCATTGTCATACACCGCTTTGAACTTGTTTATCCGGACGACCTTTTTTTCCGCTTCCAGCCTGGACAAAAACATCGGGATCCTCCTAAAATCGCCGGTAAAGCCTATCTTCAGGTTAAACGCCCTTTCGCCCTTGGTAACGGAATCAATATCAGGTACACATGTTTTAAGAGCAAGCCCCGCAGAAGACATGGCGGACCGGAACTCTTCCGGAAGCCGGCCGATCTCGGGGCTGGATATAAATGACCTGCCGGCATTGTTTTGCATTTCATTTAGCATGGATGCAAGATCAGCATTGGCGGCAAGCAGTTCAAGATAGGCCGGATAGAGTGTTTCCTGTTTTTTGTGGGCATTCCGAAAATCGAAAATCTCCTTGCGCGTCTTGCTGACTCCTATGTGCAGAGGAGTCAAAACCAGTGCCAGCAGCAGCAAAACCACGCACGCCCCTGCTGCAGCAGTAACAACCGCACGTTTATAAAGTTTCTTTACGATTTCAGCGTTTGCGTTATGTGTCTTCACCGCCTTTTCTGAAGGCTTCCGAACATCACCCACTTATTGATCCCTTTCGTACTGTTCTGTAACAAAAAGACCGGTCCCTCCGGATCACGATCCTGAAAGCTTTATCGTGGCGGAAAACTCCAGAGCACCGTCAACACCCATGCCCACGTTCCTGCGGCTTTTTATGCTGACCTGTTCAAAAAGCGGCGACCTGCTCAAATCCAGTATATATGAGGCCAGCACTGAATCACGGGTATATGATCGTCCAAACACGCACCCCGAAACCAGGGCATTCCTGCCTTTGCCGGCATCCAGCTCCAATCCGGACAGCTTTATGTCTGCAGGCATACGGTTTATTATCTCGCCTACCACAACCCTTGGCTCGATCTTTCCAACTTTATTTTTCAAAACCTTCTGCCTGCTCTTCAGGCTCAGGGACAATTGTCCAAGTTTCGCCTGGTCAAGGCGTCCGGCCGCACCGGGAAGCTTTGCCTCTATGCGCGCCTTTTCCCTTTTCAGCCTTATGAGGGTTGAACCCTCCCATGAAACAGCCACCAGGCAAGCCAGGATCGCGGCGACAACAGCGGCCTGAACGCTCCTCCACACAAGCACTGCCCTGCTGTATGCTTTCTTGTCAACATGCGTAAAAAGAAAATTTGGAGTTTCGCCAAGGGTTGCCCGCACAAGCCCGAGACCAACCAGAAAAAGGTCGTCCTCCTTTATGTTTTCGGAATGGACAAGGCAGGCGTCATAAGACAGGACATCCTTTGGTGTATATGCATCAATACCCAGAAAATCAGCAACAGCCTGCACAAAAGGCTTATACCGTGATATCTGGCCACAGACAAGGACTGATGACACCTTTTCCGGCTTTATGTTCTGCCGAAAGTAGGTGATGGTGCGCTCCACCTGCCTGGCTATCCTCTCAACAGCCGGTCTTAAAACAGGAAAAAGCTCGTCTGAAGCCGATGCATCCCCGCTGTCTCCGTTTTCCCTGATGTGGCGCAACAGCCTTTCCATGGCAGGGTCTTGTGGAGGACTCTCATCCTCCATCTGAAGGGCCGGCTCATCCTCCCCTGAGGCTGCCAGGCTCTCTGCCAGGCTGGACAGCCCCGCACGTATCTGCCTGACAAGCACAAGGCCCGCCCCACTGTAAAGATGAATGGCTGATGAGTCTTTCCCCACGTGCAGGCAGCAGATGTTGCCAATATCAGACCTTATGCACCCGCTTGCCATCAATGACTGTACGGCAAAAGCACCGGACGTAATTCCTTCAACGGTGCAGCCCTCATCCTCCAGCACCGAGCGTACCCTTGCCACTACATCCTTTGAAACACCGTAGGCGCAAACTCCAAGTTTTTCAATTCCCCGCTCCGTGAGCTCGTCCTGCACCTCGTAGTCAAACACTATATCTGCCCTGTCGGGCCCGGTCTCTTTCTTGTAGCTCCAGTAAGCGGCCTGATCAAGATCGGCGGCACCCGCTTTCGGCAGCTTGATGTATCGGACATCGATCATGTTGTCCGGCAGAACACACCAAACACCCGCCAAACGGTCCCGGCCGATACCTGCAAGTGCCTCTGAAACGGCCTGTTTAAACTGCTGTGAATGTATGTCTGTTCCACCGGGGCAGGGAACATGTTTTATTCCTTCGACGTACGGCTCGCCGCCGGGCCTTATCCCCGGCAAAACCGACGAGACCGAGTCCTTACCGATTATTATGCCTGCATGGACATCGGACCGAAGCCACGGCCTTATCTTTTTCCTCCAGGACTCCTGCCAGCCGGCGCGGCCCGGACGTTGATTTCCCTTTTCTTCAGGATTAAAAGCTCCGTCACGAACTGCGCCGCCGCCTTTTATCAAGTTAAGAAGCCGTTCTGTAGAGGTCAGTTCACTTCTTGTCATAAGGCAGACTCCCCCCCAAAGCTGGACCGGCCCTTGTTTTCTGCTCACACGGCCTGACACTTCAGTTACAATTTCCATTTGTTATAGAATGATACATGACAAGAGTCAACAGGTAAAAACGCTATAACCAAAAAAAATCACGTCAAACAGCTATTTTCTGACCATGCACCGGGACAACCGCGTTAATTCCCTCTTTTCTGAGCGTGTCGGCAAAACAGGCTGCCTGCTCCTTTTCCCCGTGCACCACTGCAGCCCGCCTGACAACCAGGTTTGACTCTTTGACAAAACGCAACAGTTCATGTTTGTCGGCATGTGCGCTGAACCCCTCTATTCTTTCGACCCTGGCCATAAGCGGGTACTCCTTACCCAGTATCCGCATAACCGGCGGCTCTCCCTTCCCACCTGTCTCCTGGTAAGCCATTCCCTGCTCCAGGATACGCCTGCCCAAAGTGTGTTCCGCCATGTAACCTACAATAAGAATTGTATTTGCCGGATTGTGTATCTTGTAACGAAGATGGTGCAGTATGCGGCCGAACTCGCACATCCCCGATGCTGAAATGACTATGTGGGGCCGATCATCACGCATTATCTCCATAGACTCCTCCACCGACGGTGTGAAGTGCACGTTGCGGAAGATAAAGGGGTTCTCGCCGCGTTTCAGAAAGGTTTCCTGTGCTTCCCCGTTGTATGCCTCGGGATGTTCGCCGAACACCTTTGTAAGGTTGATCGCCAGAGGGCTGTCCACGTACACGGGAACTTTCCGGACCTCTCCGCTGTCGTACAGTTCATGGATGGAGTAAAGTATCTCCTGGGTCCGGCCGTAGGCAAAAGCCGGTATGAGAACCGAGCCGCCCCTGTCAAAAGCGTCGTTCAAGACCTGTTTCACCCTGCCGGAAAGATCGTGCACCGGCTCATGTTCACGGCTGCCATAGGTGCTCTCTATTACAAGCAGGTCTATCTCCCTGTCTTCCGGCGCAAAGTCAAGGTTGGGATCCTTTATTATCACCTTGCCGAACCGGCCAAGGTCCCCTGTGTAGCAGACTCTCTTTACCGAGCCGTTTTCACGGCAGGTTATTATGCTTACCGCCGAACCGAGTATATGGCCTGCTTCGTAAAAAGTAACCGTCATGTCCCGGCCGATCGTAATCGGCGTCCTGTATGGAACACCTTCAAAAGCGGAAAGCGCGGCCACGGCATCGGCATCGGAATAGAGGGGATCGACCAGCGGCACTGAAAATTTTTGTGCAAGCTCCCTAACCTTTTCGTTGTTCAGCCTGTGCCGGTCCAGCTTGAGCAGTTTCCTGACATGGTTTGCCCCGTGATGTCCCCCTTTCCCCGTCTCCCCGGCCTGCCTGTGCAGCGCTGCACGCACAGCCTTGTAGTTCAGGTAATCTGCGTCTGACTCCTGGATATGTGCGGCATCGCGCAGCATGTACTCACACGCATCCTTCGTGGCCCTGGTGGTCACCACCCTCCCTGCAAACCCGTTCCTGGAAAGAAGCGGAATCCTGCCGGAATGGTCTATATGGGCATGTGAAAGCACGATATTCGTTATATCGGCCGAATCGAACGGAACATCCCTGTTCTTTTTTGCAACGTCCGCCCGCCTTCCCTGGAAAAGACCGCAATCCAAAAGAACGTTGTCCGCTTCAGAGCTGATCATGTGCATTGAACCGGTAACCTCGCCGGTGGCGCCGTAGAACGCAAGTTTCATGAGATTCTCCTGTGGGGTTTAAAGGGAAAATGTTTCAGGCTGCATATCAGACCAGGGCCTGCTCTATGTCGGCAAGAATATCGCCGGCATCTTCGATTCCAACGGCAAGGCGGACAAGCCCGTCTTTTATTCCCAGGGCAAGCCTCTCCTCCCGTGGCACATCATAATAGCTTATTGTAGCGGGATGGGTTATAAGCGATTCCACACCGCCAAGGCTTGGACCGATGTTGATAATCTTGAGACGGCTCAGGAACTCAAGCACTTGATCACAATCATAATCAAGCTCGAACGTAACGACCGCACCAAACCCCTTCATCTGGGCCTTTGCGACATCATGGTGGGGATGGCTCGGCAGGCCCGGGTAGTAGACCTTGCTTATCTTCGGGTGTTTCTCAAGGCGCTCCGCCACTATCCGGCCGTTCTCGTTGAGCCGCTTCATGCGCAGATCGAAAGTTTTAAGGCCTCTTATAAGAAGATAGGCGGAGTTGGGGTCTATAACGCCGCCGGTTATCTTGAGGTATTCTCGGATAGGCTCCACCAGTTCACTTCGGCCCAGCACAACCCCGCTTAACAGGTCGTTGTGACCCGCAAGGTACTTCGTGGCGCTGTGTATAACAATATCAACACCATACTCGAGCGGTTTCTGGTTGTAGGGGGTGGCAAAGGTGCTGTCCGAAAGGATCAGTATGCCCCTGTCCTTGAAAATCCCCACCAAACGCTCCAGGTCCATGATGTTAAGGTATGGATTGGTAGGAGACTCGGAGAAAAACAGCCTCGTGTTGGGCTTTACAGCCTGCTCCATTGCCTCGTAATCGCACATCTTCACAACGGTGCACTCGATGTCGAACCTGATCAGGCACTTCTTGCAAAACTCCAGGGTGCGCCTGTAGGCATCGTCCGTGATTATGATATGATCGCCGGACTTGAGCAGGGCAAAAAGAGACGTTGTTATCGCGCTCATTCCGGATGAAAACAGGACTGCGTCCTCGGCCCCTTCAAGGTATGCCAGCTTGTTTTCCGCCGCCAGCTGTGTGGGATGGCCATACCTGCCGTATTCAAACCGTTCAACAGCACCGGCCGCCAGTTTTTTTATCTCTTCTATGTTCTTGAATATAAAAGTCGATGTCTGGACTATCGGAGTAGTGACAGAACCGTACTCGTTGTAGCGTATCTCACCGGCATGAACCGCCTTTGTGGAAAAACCCCACCTTTCGTCCCCCTTCATATGAAAATCTCCTTTTATGCATGTTAAAAAACAGCGCTGTTTCTCCGGACGCAGAATGCATATTATACTTCAAGGCGCATTCCGATACAACATCATCTCTGTGTTCCGGTTTCCCGAGCCGCAGGCCGTATCGTGATGACAGCGCTTTTTGAGTTGTCAAGGTAGCGGCCGGCTATGCCTGTCAGCTGTGAAACCGATATCGATGAAAAATCTTCAACCATTGTTTTTGCCCACTCCAGCTTTTCCGGATGCTCCCTGGACCCTGCAAGCACGGTGTTAAGCCAGTATCCGTTTCTCCTTCTCATCTCCCTGATGTGGGTAAGTGTAGGCTCCAATGCTCTTTCCAGCTCATCTGATGTTATGCCCTGCCTTGTTATGGCGGCAGCAATTCCACGTATGCTTCGGGCCACCTCGTCCGTCTCCGCCGGAGAAACCTCGGCCACGGCATGAAGCACGCCGTACCCGGGATAGGCGCACGACCCCTGCTGGTAGGCAAACTGGGAATATGATTTCCCCTCCTCGTTCCGTATATTCATGCGCATCCTGTCGGTCAGTATATCCGCCAGCACGAACAGCCTGCGGTTCGTATGGATGTCCCAGCAGTCAACGGTGGGCCATGCCACATCTACCATGGCCTTCTGTATCGCCGTTGGCACATCGAGCTTCAGAGACTGTCCGTCCGGGAAAGAGGGCGAAGGCCTTTTTACAACAGGCCGGCCGGTCCACCTGCTTTTATCCATGCTCCCAAAATAGAGGGCTGCCGCCTTTATAATCCCGTCCTCGTCGAAATCACCTACTATCGACACTTCAGGCGCATGCAGCGACATTCCATTCTTCACCCAGGAACGGATATCGTCTGGCGTCACCTTTGCAAAGGCATCATAATCAGACGGCATACCGATCCTGGTGTCTCCTCCCGCCAGAAAACGCCGCCCGAACCGGGCCATTGCGCCGTCAATGGTATGCTCCATCTCTTTGTAACTCTGGGCCATGCTGTCCAGGCTTCTTTGCAGCGCATCCTCCCTGCATCCGAAATCATTGTAAAAGGTGTAAAAAAGCTGAAACAGCAGCCTGGTCTCGTCCGATGCGCAGTTCCCGTTAAGGGCAAAACTGTCCTGGCGCACGGAAAAATAGATATCAGCGGTTTTACCGGCAAGCGCCTGCCGGAGTTCGTCATTTGTCATACCGCCGAACCCGCTTTCGTTTATCACAAGGCCGGAAAGTTCCGAAAGCGCCTGCTTGTCGGGCGGCTCTCCTGAGGAGCCGCGGCCGAACCTCACGGTGGCAGAAACCTGGTTCGCCTCAAAATCGGTTTTTTTCAGGTTAAGCCGGACTCCGTTTGCAAAATCCACCTGACGTATTCCAAGCTCCTCTATGGTTCTATCGCTCACGATCTTTCCAGGTGTTGATGGGTCCGGCAGGTATGGAAACACGGGCGCTTTTTTTGTCGCCGGTTTTTCAACTGCAGCTGCCTTGCTCTTTTCAAAAACCGCCTTTATCCGCTCCGTGGGCGGAAGGGAACCGTTTTTAAGCTCCACGTTACCGGCCACCATAACAAGGCGGTTTGGAGGTGCCCACGCCTTTTTAAAAGCATCGTGAAGCATCATTGGAGAAAAACTTTCGGCCACCGGGGCCAGCAGCTCCTTCTCCTGCGCCGGTGACTGGAAAACCCTGCCCGTTGCAAGACAATGGATTATCCAGCCTGCCAGGGCACCGCTGTCTCTCGTTGCAGACTGCTTCACAGCCCGATCCAGGTTCGTCAACAATTCCTTTTTCACCCGTTCTGTTTCAGCCTCTGTAAACCCGTATAAAATGGCACTCCTTAGCTCATGCTCTATCGCTGTAAGGCCTGCATCCCACTTTTCAGGAGAGCATGTGGCTGATATATACGAGTATTTTATCTTCTCAAAAATCCTGCCCGAGCCTGCCTGGGCCGAGGTAAACGGGGGGGCGTCACTTTCGGCAAGATCCTCCAGGCGGTGATTTATGATACGAAACGCAGCGTCACGTATAAATCTTTCCTTCTTGGCCGCCGCGCTGTCCGGTCTCATATCCTCCTGCGTTATGGTCTCAATCGAAAGATCGGTGCTGCCGGCCTCTTTCTCGAAATGGTAAAAATATTTTTCACCATTATGACAAACCCGGCCAAAATCAGGATCAGGAATTGCAGGCGCCCGCGCCTTCATAGAACCAAAGGCCTCTTTTATGAGTGCTTTTGCCCTGGCAGGAGAGAAATCCCCCACCATCACGAGGGTCATCCGCTCCGGCCTGTACCATGTGTCGTAAAACGCACGAAGATCCTTGCTGCCGGCCTTTTTTATTACCTCCTCACTGCCAATCGGCAACCTGTCTGCCACCCTTGAACCGGCAAGCTCGAAACCCAGCGTTGCCTCAAATGTCCTGTATGAAACGGAATCCCTGGTCCTCTTCTCGGCCAGTATAACATTCCTCTCCCTGTCCACCTCTGAAGGAAGGATAAGGGCACCATCTGCAAAATCCCTGAAGACAACCAGCCCGTCCCTGATTGAATCATCATCGCCGGAGGGAAGATGAAGCTCATATATCGTGCGGAAAAATCCGGTTTGCGCGTTTGCGTCGTTCCCGAACCGCATGCCTATCTTCTGGAAATATTTTACAAGCTCGCCCGGTTTGAAATGGGTGGAACCGCAAAACAGGATGTGTTCCAGAAAATGGGCAAGGCCCCGCTGGTTATCGGTTTCGTTAAACGATCCCGCGTGAACCACAAGCCGCATCTCCACCCTGTTTTCCGGCTTGTGATTTTCAAGAAGCATGTATGAAAATCCGTTGTCAAGACGCCCGGATACAAGAGCCGGATCAGGCGGCAGATCGGTTGCCGGAACATGGGAAACGGTCCCGGCAGTGCTGTCTGCGCAGGCGGCTGGAATCAGACCGGAAAAACCGGACAGCGCGGTCATCATGATCAGCACAAGCAAGGTTACACAGCCATTTTTGACAAGCACCAACCTTTTCATACTTTTCATTGCAGTTCCTCCAGATAAACACCTTTACCGAATGTCGGCACCACGAATATTCCGCCCCTGCCCTGATTGCGCCGTGCAAGGGTGCTTATTTTTTCAACCGGCTCGTCAATCGGCTCATCTGTGAGCTGAAAGGTTCCAAAATGTATTGCCACCGAAACGAGGGCATCAAGATCCATATGCGCCTGCCATGCTTCAGATGGAGAAAGATGCACGGTCTCCATCATCCAGGCAGGATCGTAAGCCCCAATCGGGATAAAAGCCAGGTCTATGGGTCCCAGCCGATCACGAATATCTTTAAAATGCTTTCCATAACCGGTGTCGCCGGCAAAATATATCGTGCCCCCGGAGACCTTCATAACGAAACCGCCCCACAGGGACCGGTTGTAGTCAAACGGACCGCGTCCGGAAAAATGGCGGGCAGGAGTAAAAATTATCCTGACACCTTTGCATTCATGCTCCTGCCACCATCCCAGCTCCACGATTCTTGTGATGCCATGACGTCTCAATGTACGCCCATTGCAAAGGCCCGCCACAAAAACAGGATCATGTACTGCCGCCAGCCGTTTCAGTGTGGGAATATCCATATGATCGTAATGGTTGTGGGATATCAGCACAGCGTCTATGGAAGGCAGCTTGTCAAACGGTATGGCCGGATCAACGGCCCGCCTGGGGCCGGCCCAGCTGACCATGCTTGCCCGTTGCGACCATATGGGGTCTGTAAGTATGTTCACGCCGTCAGCCTGGATCAGGACCGTTGAGTGGCCAACCACGGTATAACGGATCATGCCGGTGCTCACCTGTCGTGGAGGCGGATCGCAAGGCTCTGTCCGGACCCTGTCCGGCCACCTTGAGCGCTTGCGGGTTGCAAGCCACTTTACAAAATCCCATGCCGTATGATGCTTAACCTGTTCAACGTTGTAAAACCGCCGTTTGCACATCGGTTTTTTCTCATGCTCGCAAAACGCAGGTATAACGCAGTAAAAGAGTGCTACAGCAACCACCGGTAAACCTGCTGCCAGGTTCTTGAAAAACGGTCCTTTCATCAAGACAGCGCCCCGGCCGGTAATGTTGTTTTTAAAGGGTCACGGCTCAAAGTGTCATATGGAATCAACCAGGTCAAACATCTCGATCGCCGGCTTTTCAGCCATAAGCGGGCCGAGCGTCTTGAACGCCTTCTTGAAATAGTCGGTTGAACTGTGCTCCACAAGTGCGTCAACGTCCTTGTACTGTTCATAAACCAGAAACACAGACGGATCGGACTGATGCCGGTGCAGGGCATAGGCAACAGTTCCAGACTCATCCCTGGCCCTTGACACCAGATCTTTCAAAACCGACAAAACCTCATCCTGCTTGTCATCCTTTGCCGTTATCCTTGCTACAACGACCATCGCAAATCTCCTTTTTACGGTATGGTTTTTGTAATCAAAGCCCTGCCGCACCTTGATTTTTAACCATAACCCTTTAAAGGGAAAAATGAAATCGATTTATGGCAATCAAGTGCCAAAGCACCGCGTGTTTGCCAAAGAGGTTTTGCATCGCACTAAAGATCGGGAGTGTTGACAGCCCTGGCTCAAAAACTTCCCCTTAGCCACAGAACTATGGGCAAAAGAAGAGCTGTCAGGATAAGAATTCCGGGCAAAGAGAAATATGCGACATACACAGGCTTTCCTTCTGCTCTTGCCTGTTTTACCTTTGACAAAAACCAGTCGCCAAGTGATATGGCAGCAACCAGCACCATAATCATCTTTACAAGAAGTATAAGTGATTTCATTTCTTATTTTCCCTGTCTGTGCATAAACATGTCTGGCTGCCACCCATGGCTTATTTCTCAGTAATGGCAGAGACCTCCTCAACTATCCGTTTTGCCTTGTATCCCGGAAGCAGGAACACCTGTCCGGTTTTGGATGATGTTGCCGGATAGTCATCATCCCCGTCGGCGGGGGAAAAGATCGAAAGGGTGTGTTTTTCTCCGGTTGATAATGTTATACGGCAAACAGGATCGCCAAGGTCCCCGGGCTTTTTGTCGTCTGAAAATTTTTTGCACTGCAGCTTATAAAGCTCGGACAAAAGATGCTCCACGGTGTCACCGTCCGCTTTCTTGCCGGTGCCTGAAACGATCCACGCTTCACCTGCTTTGGCCGGCACTGCCTGGCCTTTGGACGATCCGGCAGCCTCTCTGGCCGGTGCTGCCTCCTTTTTCTCTATGGAATATGTTTTACCACCCTTGGCCAGGGTTATGGAGGACACGAGGTCTTTTTCAAAGGCAAGTACTGTCTTGTCCCTCAACTCGTCCGCTGTTTTGTCAAAAACATCGCCAAGCCTTCCTCTGGCATGGTAAACCCTGGGATCGCCGTCCAGCCTGACAAAAGTGTGGTTGTATGAAGGGGCTTGCTTGCCCACGAAAATTTTTCTTAACACCTTTCCGTCAGACGAAAACGCCGTAACACCGAGTGCGTCCTTGTCTGAAAGCCCGTAACGCGGGTCATCATGCTTCTCGGCCACAAGTGTGGTCAGCGTAAGGCCGGCTATGGTTTGCGCCATCCCGTCGGCATCCGAGGCCTTGGCCAAACGTTCTTTTGGCATGATAAACCACCTGCCGTTCTTTTTAAGCAGCACGGTTTTATTTTCTCCCGGCCGTACTATCTCGATCTTTGCTATATCCCCTGCCTTCAGGCCGCCTGTGTCCGGCAGTGTATAGTTTAACCGGTTATTGTTCCTGGTGTAAATAAGGGCGCAAAGCCCTATTATTACAGCGACAAGCACAAGATACTCGGTTTTCGCCTTCATTTGGATACTCTCCTATGCTGCGAACATCCTTCTTATACGCCTTCGCCTTATCGAGCGTCCAACAAGCATAAGCAGCCCGAAAACAGCAACCAGGACCGGCAACCCGGCGATGTTGAACCACTTTATGAACATCCGCACACTGCCTGACACATCGTCAAGCGGGTTGTAGGCCTGCTGCTTGCTTCTCAACACGGCTATATCATCCCTGTTGTTCAGGGTGTCAATCAGGTTCATGAGAAAAACAGCATTGGGACTGCGGCCCTCACGATCAACCATGT
Source organism: Desulfococcus sp. 4484_241 (assembly GCA_002085115.1). Taxonomy (GTDB): domain Bacteria; phylum Desulfobacterota; class Desulfobacteria; order Desulfobacterales; family Desulfosudaceae; genus MZGQ01. Next base: position 11,682 of record MZGQ01000002.1, on the reverse strand, counting down.
AGTCTCTGAGCATCTGGGAAGACCCCATCACAAACAGTTTGCCCTCTTTACCTTTCTGAATAACAACGCCTGAAACAGACACCTTCCCGCCGGGATTTTTCCTGTCCCTTGCCCCTTCCCCTTTCTTGTCGTTGCCGGCGTTCTTATCCTTCTCTACAGGCTTTACAGGAATATCCCTGCCTGCAAAGTAGCTTGGGAACTTTCCATAAAGAAGGGCAGCCAGGGGAAAACTGGACCGCTGCGTGTCAGGGCCGGGAGGTGTTATGAAAATCGGGTTAAGGTTAAGCCTGCCCTTGCTGACCCAGGAACGGTCGCTCGAGGAAAACAGCGTAACAGCCTTTATGCCGTTCTCCTTGATGGTGTCGGGAAGCAGTTTTAACGGAGAAACCTTGACAGCAACAAGTCCCTTTATATTCTTCATAAAGGCCGGTTTGTTGTTTATGAAAGCTTTCTTTACAAGCGGCGCAAAGTATATGGGCTGCTGCCCCCTGTTTGAATCAAGCGTCTGCTTGTAACAGCTCTCATCCATGACCATGGATTGTTCGACCTCAACGCCGTAACGGGATAACAGCTTTTCCATACCGGTGGAAACAGGCATCCAGACCGGCTGGGAATAAGGAGACTTCCGCCCGCCCGGATAGGTCTCTGCAAACCGGTCCAGGAACAGCGCCACGCTGTGCCCCCGCATCAGGTACTGATCTATCTGGAAAAGGTCATAATCGGAGAACTTCTCGGTGGGGCCAGCTATGATAAGGCAGTCAAAAGAATCTCCAAGCCCGTCCTTGTCCAGGTTTACGCCCCGCACGGTATAGTTCTGAGACAACAGCGCCTTGAAATTGGCCACCGATTTTTCAGGTTCCTGCCGAAACGAGCCTGACATGTCAAAGGGGAAAAGATTCGGGGTACCGTGGCCAACCAGGTATCCTATATTGTCGTTTATTCCCACAACGGTCTCGACCCCTTGCTCCAGGCCGGTCTCTATGGCATGTTTATCCGGCATTGAGTAGCGTGTGCCAAATATAGGGATCCTTACCACCTTGATCAACGGGAAGCTCTGCCGGTTGCCCTTGTACTCCAGGAGCATACCGACAACACCCTTGCCCGCAGGTATGGGCTTTTCTTTTCCCCTGGCAATCTCAGGCCATTCAAGGCGAAGCAGATCGTCGCCCTTGATACCGGCTTCCCCGTCCGGCAGGGCTGATGGATCGATTGTCTCAAAACTTATAGCGTCAAAAAGCCTGGAGTTTAGGTCGTCTACAACCTGCTTGACGGTTTCGGGAAGCCTGGGCAGGTTATCCAGCCCCAGGTAGGGCGCCACGGAATAAAGCGACGATGAGAGATACAACGTTGCCTTCACGTGGCCATCGAGGTTTGAAAAAGCGCTCACCTTGTTCACAAGTTTACGGACAGCGGTGGTAATACGGTACTCAAGCCCGTCGGTGGTGTATATGCTGTCAAGCTTTTCCACCATGTTTCCGTAAATAATCACAAGCCCCATATACGCCTTCTGGAACTTGACCTCGTCCGCCACTATGTTGCGCACCTGGACCGGATATATGCCGTAATCCATGGCCATGGACTGGTTTTTCGCAACACTGCCGTCCGAGCCTTCCTGTTGGGGCGTAACGTTGTAAAACTGGTAATTGAAATATTTCCTTCCGTAAAGAGCGTACTCGGAAAGAAGATCGTGAAGATAGCTTTCAGTGGCATTGTAGGGCGGGGGCAGGTTTTTCGTAAAAAAAACCTTTACAGTCATCGGCCCTGACAGCTTTCCCAGCGCGTCTTTTGATGCGTCGGACAGGGAAAAAATATTGTCCGAGGTAAGGTCGGCACGCAGGAAGAAAGACGCTCCCGCTATGTTCAGCAGAACCACTATAATGACATACAGACAGAACTTGAAATACCTGCTTGTACGCCCGGAGCTTTTCATTGTTCGACTCCTTAACCCGATAGGCCAATAGCCACAGATGTTTAACGTTTTTCAGCAAGGACCAGGTATGCGCCATAAAGCGCCAGAAAGGCAACGCTTGCAAAGTACAAAATGTCGCGTGTGTCTATCACCCCTTTTGAAAAATTTCCAAAGTGGGTTTCCGCCGCTATATAATGAGCAACGTCCAGCATGAAGCCGGGCAGGAAAAAAAGCATGGCGTCCAGAATCGTGAGGCCGAAACAGATGGCCGAGGCCACTATAAAAGCCACGATCTGGCTCCTTGTGAGGGCCGACGCTAACAGCCCTATGGCGGAAAAGGCTGTTCCCAGAAGCAGTGCCCCGATATAGCCGCCGGCAACAGGCCCCCAGTCAAGATCACCGACAAAGGAAACCGACACTGCATACACAATGGTGGGAAGCAGCATTACCAGCACAAAGGCCGCACCAGCAGCGAGCTTGCCCAAAAGCACCTGCCGCAGATCCACGGGCAGGGTCAGCAGCAGTTCGTATGAACCGGTGTTGAGCTCTTCGGCAAATAGCTTCATGGTAACGGCCGGAACCACAAAGGAGAAGACAAAGGGCAGCAACTTGAAAAAGGCCCGCATGCTCGCCTGGCCCTGGAGAAAAAAGGGTGAAAAAAACAGCCAGCCTGTCACCAGGAGAAACACAACAATCACGATATAAGCAACAGGCGAGACAAAGTAAGACCTAAACTCCCTTGTGAAGATGCTCCAAACCTGACGCATATCACTCCTCCCTGGTCAGTTTGCGGAATATGTGCTCCAGACTGCGGGTTTGGCTTGAAAATTCCAGAAGCACCCAGTCGGTCTGCTTTATCCGGTTATATATCGCAGCGCGTGGATCAGAAGAAGAATCACAGGTCAGCCGGACATGCAAAAGGTCACTTCCCCCGGACGACGGCCTGCTGTCCACCTCAACGGCGCGGACACCATCAACGCTTTTCAGGACCGTCTCGACGTCACCGCCCGTTGCTCCGGAAAGCACAAGGCTTATGGCGGCGTCAACACCGTCCCCGCCCATAAGAGCATGAGTGGGACCGTCCGCCACGATTTTCCCCTTGTCGATAATCACAACACGGTCGCAGGTGGCCTCGGCCTCGCTTAGTATGTGCGTGGAAAATATTATGGTTTTCTGCCGCCCAATGCGCCGGATGATTTCGCGGATTTCAACTATCTGGTTGGGATCAAGCCCGGAAGTAGGCTCGTCAAGAACCAGTATGTCAGGGTCGTGGATCATGGCATGGGCAAGCCCCACGCGCTGCCTGAACCCCTTTGAAAGATCGCCTACCGGCTGGTGCATGACCGACTCGAGGCCGCACATCCGGGCCACCCTGCTCAGGACAGGCATGCGCTTTTCCCTGTCAACGCCCCGTATATCGGCAACATAGCACAGATAATCGTAGACAAGCATATCGGGATAGATCGGGGCGGACTCGGGAAGGTACCCCATGATCCGCTTTATATCCACCATGCGGTCATGGATCGACATCCCCTTTACGGTGATCGTCCCGGACGAGGGAACTAAAAACCCGGTCAGCATCCTCAGTGTGGTGGTTTTACCGGCGCCGTTCGGCCCAAGAAGACCGACTATCTCGCCGCGGTTGATCTCAAGGCTGATCCGGTCCACCGCGCAAAGATCGCCGTAATACCGGGTAAGATTGCTTACCTCTATCATAGCCATATTCCACCTCCGGCATGAACCAGCAACACCGCAAAACCAACCTTTTGACACACAAGTTGATAATTCCAAAATACGCTTATTGTCAAGGGTAAAGTATGAGACGCCGAACATTCCCGATTGGCAAAGCCGCCTGAGCGGATCGTTTGCCAAGATGCTTTTTGAAGGTTACAACTATATCTGAAGAACCAAAATGGGGTGTCCGTTTTTACCGGACCATTACATTTCAAAGCGGGAACAAGGCCGGCTACACCTTGAATTTCCCTGTCAGATTGTAGAGCTGGTCCGCAAGAGCTGAGAGCTTTTCAGCATTTTTGTTTAGCTGTTTGCTGTTGCCCGATACTGCGGCTGCCCTTTCATTGACGGTTGCAATATCCCGGGATATTTCCCCCGTGGCCTTTGAACCCTGGAAAACCCTTTCGCTTACATGGCCTATTGCGCGCGACACTTCGGAGACGTTTGCCGCTATCTCTCTCGTGGATGATGACTGTTCTTCAACAGAGGATGCTATTATTGTAACTATTCCGTTTGCCTCGTCTATGATATCCGCTATTTCCTTTATATCCTTTACAGTTCCTGCGGCTGTCTCCTGGATACCAAGAATCTTATCCTTTATGTCCAGGGTTGCCTCGGCAGTCTGCCTGGCAAGTGCCTTTATCTCATCGGCAACCACCGCAAACCCCTTGCCGGCTTCGCCGGCCCTTGCTGCCTCGATAGTTGCATTCAGGGCAAGAAGATTTGTCTGTTCGGAAATCTCGTTGATCGTTTCAGTTACTTTGCCGATTTCATATGCAGCCTCGCCAAGTGCCGCAACCCTTTCCGAAGCCTGGCCTGACTTGGAAACAGCGTCGTGGGTTATGGCTGATGCCTTTTGCGAATTTTGAGCTATTTCGTTTATGGTTGTACTCATCTCTTCTGTTGCGGCAGCCACTGTATCGGTGTTAGACGCAGCCTGCTCCATTGAAGCGGCAATCGACTCCATGTTTACGGCCATCTCTTCTGCTGCCGCGGAAACGGTGTTGGCCCGACCGACCATCTGTTCCGAGTTCCGGTTCAGTTTGCCGGAGAGAACCGACAGTTCGGAAGATGCTGTTTTAATGGTTTCGGTGTCTCTTACTATGTTTTTAACCATCCACTGGATGTTTTCAATAAAGGCGTTCACCCACCTTGACACCTCCCCCACCTCGTCCTCATACTTTATGGCAAGTCTCTTGGTAAGGTCTCCCTTACCCTCGGCAATATCCTTGACCATTGCCACGGTGTTTTTCAAAGGCGAACTTATAGAACGTTTTACTATAAAGCCGGTTAATGATACGGAAAGGGTAGCCATGATAAAAAAAACAAGCAGGTCTCCAATCCGCTTGTGCCGGCTGGTATTGGTAATGCTGGCAAGCTCGGACATAAATCGTTTGTCATAGCTTTCTTTCAAGGTTGCAAGCTGCTCCCGTATACTCTTTGTCTGCTTCGCAAGATAAAGAACCTGCTGCTGTATTTCCATTGATCCTGTTTTGTCAGCAATGGCCTGTGAATAGGTATCCCCGGCAGTCTCTGTGTAGTTGGAGATCGCCTGAGCCAGCATGTCTATAGGGGAAGGATCATCGTTGTTCTGTTTTGCCAGGTCGCTTATAGCCATAAGCTCTGCAGTGCATTCGTATGATTTTTGGGCGGCCTTTTCGAGCAGTGACTCATCGCCTGTCATATAGGCATCTTCATACATTTTTACCTGGGCATCGTAACTTATGATAGCTGACCGGGTGCTTCTGTACGCCGGGGAGAGGTATTCGGCTACAAGCCTGATCCGGTGTTCCGTGTCGATACTGTTTATGAAGCCAAATACAATGGACACAAGATAGCCCATGAGCAGAACACCCAGGGCAAACCATATTTTTTTGGAGATACTCAAGGATCGCAACAATTTCATAATCCTTTGCACAAAGGTTACTTTGTCCATGATAAGACGGTTTAATTTTTCTGCATACTTTTTCAGACTTAACATGCTACCTGAGCAGATAAAAGTGCGCAAGATTTTTTCGCCAAAGCCGCCCGAAACGGATTTGGCTAAAAAAATGGTGAAAATTAAAAACTGAATGTGGTCTTCAGGACGTAAAGGTTCCAGTCCTTGGATGCATCGTTAAAAACCGGTGAACATGCGAACCATCACCGGTATAACGCTAACCATATCAGACTAATCGTTTATCGTTATAAAAGTCAATCTTTTAATTTTTCAAACAGCAGAACCTGTTTTCAGAACATGTCACACTCCGGTTGGAGGGCAACAAGGGGTTTTTTTTCAGGAATCGGGTTGTGATTCACCTTTATACCCCGGAGTGCCGTTTTTAAGAGCGATGGAAAGTATTTCATCCATATGTTCGGAAAGTATGATATCCAGTTTTTTTGCAATGGTCTGGGGGATCTCGTGCAGGTCCTTCTCGCAGTCCTTCGGGATTATAACCCTGTTGATCCCGCCCCTGTGGGCAGCAAGGATCTTGTCACGTATTCCGCCAACAGGAAGCACCCGCCCCCTCAATGTGATCTCGCCGGTCATTGCGATGTTTCTGTATACCGGGGTCTTTGTCAGGGCTGACACCAGAGACGTGCACATTGTGACACCCGCCGATGGCCCGTCTTTTGGTATAGCGCCTTCAGGTACATGTATATGGATGTCGAGTTTTTTGTAAAAATCGGTTTCCAGGTGGAATTGCTCGGAGCGCGACCGCACGTAGCTCAGTGCAGCCTGGGCCGACTCTTTCATAACATCCCCCAGTTTACCGGTTATTGTAAGTTCACCCTTGCCGGGCATGATCGCGGTTTCTATACCGAGAAGTTCGCCGCCCACCTCGGTCCATGCCAGTCCGGTCACCAGGCCGATGCGATCGTCATCCTCCATCTGGCCGTGCCTGTAGCGAGGCGGGCCCAGATAGGTCTGGACATTGGCTGCTGTTATGCGAAAGGCACGCTCACCGTTGTTTTTAGCCACTTTGCGGGCTATTTTCCTGCATATGGTTGATATCTCCCGCTCCAGATTTCTCACACCTGCCTCGCGTGTATACCGCTGTATTATGGTATATACCGCGTTCCTTGAAAAGGTTACATCTATACCCTCAAGGCCGTTTGCCTGGATCTGTTTGGGTATGAGGAATTTTGCAGCTATGTGATACTTTTCATATTCCGTATAACCGGGCAGCTTTATGATTTCCATCCTGTCCTGCAGGGGGAGCGGGATGCTGTGCAGGCTGTTGGCCGTGGTTATGAACATTATATCGGAAAGGTCGTAATCAACATCCAGGTAGTGGTCGTTGAAGGAATGGTTCTGCTCCGGGTCAAGGACTTCAAGGAGAGCAGCCGATGGGTCGCCCCGAAAATCCATACTCATCTTATCCACCTCGTCAAGGCAGAAAACCGGGTTATTTACATTTATTTTTCTCAAGGCCTGTATGATTTTCCCGGGCATTGAGCCTATATATGTGCGCCTGTGACCGCGTATTTCGGCCTCGTCACGGACCCCGCCAAGGGATATGCGCACGAATTTTCTGCCTGTGGCCCTGGCCACAGATTGGGCAAGCGATGTTTTCCCCACACCGGGCGGCCCCACAAGGCAGAGTATCGGTCCTTTCACCTTTTTTACGAGCGACTGGACGGCCAGGTGCTCGAGTATGCGTTCCTTTGGTTTTTCAAGCCCGTAGTGGTCTTGGTTCAGGATCGTTTCAGCAGCCTTGATGTCGCTGTTTACCTTGCTTTTGTTAAGCCAGGGCAGGCTTATCAGCCAGTCTATGTAGTTGCGTATAACGGTATATTCGGCTGACATCGGAGGAGTGTTTTTCAGTTTTTTCAGCTCATGCCTGGCCTTTCTTGCACCCTCCTTCGGCATTTTTTTCCGTTTAAGGCGTTTTTCTAACTCCTCTATCTCTTCACTGCCTTCGCCGTCGCTGCCCATCTCCTTTTTTATGGCCCGCATCTGTTCATGGAGATAGTAGTTCTTCTGGTGCTGCTCCATCTGTTTCTTGACGCGCTGCTTTATCTTCTGCTCGATTGCGGCTATCTCGATTTCAGAAGAGATCAGGCCTGCAAGTTTGACAAGCCGGTTTTTCAGATCGGTTTCCTCCAGCAGACGCTGCTTGTTTTTTATGCTAAGTGGAAGATGGGCTGCGATCGTGTCCGCAAGCTGGGATGCGTTTGAGATTGCAATAATGTTGTTAAACGTCTCCTGGGGTATCGCGTTTTTGTTGCGTTTTATGTACTCTTCGAGTTTTCCCAGGACCGTGCGTATCAGCGCGGTTTCCTCTGCCATGGAAAGGCCGCTTTCCAAAGCCGGAGAAACCTCCACCCTGAAAAAATCATCGTCGTCTTGAAAATTGACAATACGCCCCCGCGCCTTGCCTTCTACCAGCGCCTTGACGCTTCCGTCAGAAAGACGAAGCATCTGCAGCACTGTGCCGATGGTTCCTGTTGCCTTTATATCGTTTTGGGTGGGATCGTCTATGTCCGGCCGGGTCTGCACGGCGAGAAATATTCGTTTGTCGGTGTCCATGGCGTTTGTCAGGGCATTTATCGATTTTGCCCTGCCGATGAAAAGCGGTACCACCATGTATGGGAACACCACAACGTCTCTTAACGGAAGAAGCGGAAGGCTTGTGATGGATCCCTCCTCTCCAAGTTGCTTGAACAGTTTCGATATATGTATCATGGCAGTTTTCCCAAGATGCCCAATCAATTTTTCAGCCCGTATACCTGCAACCGATTCGCCTGCCTGCCATGCCATATAATCATGTCATATATGGATGCAGCAGGGTGCGGTTGAGGGCCATACGGGCCGCTTGTCTCCGTTTTTGGTTACGCCTGTTTTTTACGTTTTTTTGTCTGCTCGAAGATCAGAATAGGTTCTTCCTTTTTTGCTATAACCTCTTCACCTATAACACACTCTTTTACACCGCTGATTGACGGAATCTCATACATAAGATCAAGCATACAGTTCTCGATTATGGACCTCAGGCCACGCGCCCCTGATTTTCTCTTCATCGCCAAGGATGCGATCTTCGCCAACGCACTATCCGTGAATTTCAGGTTTACCCCCTCCATTTCAAACAGTTTCTGGAACTGCTTTACCAAAGCGTTTTTAGGCTCGGTCAGTATTTTGACCAGCGACTCTTCGCTTAGCTCTTCCAGCGTAACCACAACAGGCAGCCTGCCGAGGAATTCCGGTATCATGCCGAATCTTATCAGATCCTGAGGCTCGACCATCGGCAGGATTTCATTATATTCTTTACCCGGGTTGCCTGCGGTCCTGCTGCCGAACCCTATGCTCTTTTCCCCGACACGCCGCTCTATTATCTTCTCAAGACCTGTAAAGGTCCCTCCACAGATAAAAAGTATATTTGAAGTATCCACCTTTACGAAATCCTGCTGGGGATGTTTTCTGCCGCCCTTTGGGGGCACGTTGGCTGTTGTCCCTTCCATGATTTTCAAAAGCGCCTGCTGCACCCCTTCGCCTGAAACATCTCTTGTGATGGACGGGTTGTCGGAACGCTGGGCGATCTTGTCTATTTCGTCCACGTAAACGATTCCACGCTGGGCCTTGGCAACGTCGTAGTCCGCATTTTGAAGCAGTGCCAGGATTATGTTCTCCACATCTTCGCCGACGTATCCTGCCTCGGTCAGTGTGGTTGCATCGGCGATGGTAAAGGGAACGTTCAGGAACCTGGCAAGGGTCTGGGCAAGCAACGTTTTCCCGCATCCGGTTGGACCGATAAGGAGGATGTTGCTTTTCTGTATCTCGACATCTCCTGCCATGGCTGGTAAGTAAAGTCTCTTATAATGGTTGTACACTGCAACCGCCAATGCCTTTTTGGCGCGCTCCTGCTCTATGACATAATCGTCCAAAAGCGCCTTAATCTCCTTGGGAGGAAGCAGTTCCCCGGTTTCAAGGGCTTCTTTCTCATATTCCTCCTCGATTATCTCGTTGCAAAGATGGATACATTCATCGCAGATATGCACGGAAGGACCGGCTATCAGTCTTTTGACCTCGTTTTGCGTTTTCCCGCAGAATGAACAGGTGCGTATTTCACCGCCTTCATCACGCTTGCTCATCGCTATGCCTCCTCCTGTTTTTCAAGCTTGTCGAGGTCGCTTCGGTCCCTTATGACATGATCAATTATGCCATACTCTTTTGCCTCTTCGCTTGACATGTAAAAATCGCGATCTGTATCGGTCTGAACCTGCTCTATGGGCTTGCCGGTATGTTTTGCAAGGAGCTGATTCAGGGTCTCCTTCATCTTGAGGATCTCCTGTGCCTGTATGGCAATGTCGGATGCCTGTCCCTGCGTGCCTCCCATCGGCTGGTGAATCATTATTCTCGAGTGTGGGAGTGAGAACCTCTTTCCCTTTGTCCCGGCCGCGAGCAGAAACGCCCCCATACTGGCGGCAAGGCCTATACACACGGTTGCAATGTCAGGTTTTATGTATTGCATTGTATCGTAAATCGCCATTCCAGCCGAGACCTTTCCGCCCGGTGAGTTTATATAGAAGTTTATATCCTTGTCAGGATCTTCCGATTCCAGAAACAGAAGCTGGGCAATAAGAAGATTGGCGGTCTCATCATCAATCGGGCTTCCAATGAACACTATCCTGTCCTTGAGAAGCCTCGAATATATATCAAACGCACGTTCTCCCCTGCTCGTCTGCTCTATGACCATTGGGATTAAGGGCACTGTAAAACCTCCTGAAGTTCATGTTTATTGTTCATATGTTTTACGCTCTACTCCTCGCCTTTTCCGGCTTCGGCGGTTTGCTCATCTGCTTCCTCTTCCGGTGCCACCTCTTCTATTATACTGTTTTCTATAATAGTATGCATCGCTTTTTTTTCAAGCAAGGCGTATTGCAGCGAGGAAACCTGTTCCTGGCTCTGCTGGTAATACTGTTTTACCAGGTCTTTGGGGTGTCCGATACTTTCGGCGATCTTTTCAAACTCTTGATCCATCTCCTCCTCGGATATGGAAAGCTCTTCCTGCTTGATTATCTTGCCCAGGATCAGGTGGCGTTTTGCCTGCTTTACCGCTGTATCATGGTATTTTTCCCTTAGTTCATCGTGTGTCTGTCCGGTCATTTCAAGGGACAGATCATATGCCGCATAGGTTCGTTCGATCTCGTCTATAATGGCATCAAGTTCATAGTTTATCAGTTTTTCAGGCACCTCGAAGGAAGTTCTTTCAATAAGGGCCTTGAATACCTGTTCGTTTACCTCCTGCTCGCTTCTCCTGTCATAGTTTGCCTGAAGGTCTTTTCGTATTGCATCCTTTAACTGTTCCAGTGATTCAAACTTACCTATCTGTTTGGCAAACTCGTCGTTTATCTCAGGCAGAATCTCCTCTTTAAGCGACTTTAGCGTGGTTACGTAATGGATGGTTTTGCCTGCGAGCTGCCTGTCGGGATGGTTATCCGGCACGGTAAGGTCGAACTCCTTCGATTCTCCAGGCAGCATGCCTGTAACCTGCTCGTCAAACTCCTTTGATATTGTGCCGGATCCTATAATTATCTGGAAATCATCAATTTCAGGTGTTTCCACAATCAGTTCCCCGTTGTGATAACCTTTGTATTCTATCGCAGCTGCATCGCCTTCCCGGGCCGGACGCGCCTCCTTTACCTCTTCAAGCTTTGCCATGTTTTTGCCAAGCAGTTTTATCTGATGTTCCACCTCTTCTTCACTGTATTTGTATACAGGTTTTTTCAGGGTCAGCCCCTTGAAATCTATGTCGGGTATTTCCGGGATAACCTCCACTGTCGCGGCATAAGTGAATGAAGACTCTTCGTTTAACTCGGAGGTTGTGATCTCGGGATTCCCTATCATATCGGGCGCATTTTCCCGGACAGCCTCAGGCAGTGTGCTCCTTATCAGCTGTTCCACGACCTCTGTATGCACCTGGTCCCTGTACAGTTTTTTCAGCATTGACATTGGAGCCTTGCCGGGCCTGAACCCTTTTATTTTGGCGGTTTTCCTGAGCTGGTTATAACTCGATTCCAACTCACGGGCCACAACCTCGCTTGGGATCTCCACGTGTAAA
>MZGQ01000099.1 GCA_002085115.1 Desulfococcus sp. 4484_241 | reverse complement strand
CCTGCAATCTCTTTTATGCCCAGCCTTGCCATGTTTAAAACATTTATGGAGAAAAGAGCGAGAGAATCGGTATGAAACAGTAACTGGCGGCCATACCATTCCACGAACTCCCTCGGGTTCCTGAGCGGCATGCGAAGGAGGTTCATAAAATAGGTGCCGCGCTGTATCAGCTCAAGTTTCCTGCTGTCACACTGTGCCATGGTCAGCATGGCCTGGTGGTAATGGTTGCCAATCTCGTAGGCATACTCCTCATCCACATATCCCTGTTCGACGCACCATCTCCAGAGTTCTGACCCCGGTAAAGGATTGTATATGAACGGAACCAGGTAATCGACACCCATATCAAGACCGAACCGCATCGACCTTTTAACCTGTTCAAGGGTTTCTCCTGGGAAACCTATGATAAAATAGGCCACAGTGGTTATGCCGTGTTTCCTTGCAAGTCGCGCCACCTCGACTGCCTTATCAAGCGAAAACGGTTTTTTTACATATCTTTCAAATGAAGCGGGATCACCTGATTCCACCGCCAGCGTTAACTGGTAACAGCCGCTTTGCTTCATCAGCCGGATCATCTCTTCATCAAGGGTCCATAGTGCCACGCCGTTTGGAGTATTCCATGGCATTGCAAGGCCCCGGTCAACCATACCCTGAAAAATTTTTTTTGCCCGCTGCCTGTCAGCCGTCAGGTTGTCATCCTGCCATTTTATCTCCTTTATATTGTATTTGTCCCGCAGATGTTCTATTTCGGCAAGAACGTTCTCGACCGAACGTTTTCTAAAACGGCTTCCCCAGTGAAGATGGGACGAGCAGAACGGACATCCGTATGGGCATCCCCGGCTTGATATGACAGGCGTGTTTCTCCTTTTTCTCCAAAAATACCCCATGGGCTTTGCTGTCTTGAAATATGCTTCCATTGGAAGAAGATCCCTGGCCGGCAGTGGAAGCCTGTCCAGATCCTCTATCCATGACGTGCGTGGGTGTACAACCGGTTCTCCGTCGTTTCTTCTCCAGGCAATGCCGTCCACCTCTTCAAGACGTACACGCCCGTTATGGGCGTCTATAATTCCTTTCAGGCCCAGTTCACCCTCCCCGAGGACCACGTAATCCACCGGTGTCCGCCTCAACGTTTGCTCTGGAAGAAAAGAGGGATGGGTGCCTCCGGTTACCACAACTATTTGCGGATCTATTCTTTTTTTTATCAATTCGCTCAAAACTCTGACGCAAAAAAACTGGTTCGAAAACATAGATGAAATACCGACCAGGTCGGGATTAAAATCGGAAATCCTCTTTATTATGCTGTCCCATGAAAGCCCTACAATTTGGTGAGAATCGCTTACAGGCACGCGTAACCCTGGTGCTTCGGCAACACAATCGAGAATCGCAACATCCACTGCATCCCTTATATAGGCAGCAAGGCTTGCAACACCAAGTGGCGGACAAACCATGGGGTCAAGGACGTGCTTTACATCGAAAAAAGGCGGAAAAACCAGCATGACCCGCCTTACAGGGCGCAGTTTTGCATTACCCATCTTTATAGGAAAACCACCTTTCTCGCTTTCTGGCTCAGGAGCAGACTGCATGGCCAGGTATGTCATTTATGCTTGACCTGCCGGAAAAGCAGGTGCTATAATTCAAACAAAAGATTGGCTGTTTTTCCCTTAAGGAATAACGCGGCTGATGCCTTTAGTCCAGAAGAAACGTTTCTATTCCCATAGCCGCTTTAATCAAAGACAGACGAAATTTATTCTGTAAAGAGTTTATTTTTACGTCTGCCGTTGTTGGCGAAAAGGGTTTTTTGCTGGCTTGGTGCCTCAGTTTATCACCCGGGCAGGGAGGCGCAACACTTTTCATGAAAAGGAGGTGCGGCATGAAAAAGCAGGCAATACATGACCGCGGGCTCATAACCGGAGACTTTCCTCTTACACTGTTTCCCACAAGGGGGAACTCAGCCGTACCGGAACAGAGCTTTTTACACCGGGAAAAACGCAGAATGCCGATCCACACGAGACGTGCCTATCCCCGGACATACAGGAAAAGCCCGATCCGGTTCAAGGCGTCAGGGGCAACCCACTACCGTAAAGCCATTCTCTGTAATGAAAGCGCTGGTGGCCTCTGTTTTGAAACCGACACGCCATTGTTTCCCGGAACTGTTATCCACGTGATCATGGACGACCATGGTCAGGCAAAAACAGCACCGGAACCCGGCGAATGGGATGCGGAGGTAAGATGGTGCAGACGGGTTGGGCGCTACCCCAAACGGTTCTCAATAGGGGCGAGGTTTTATAATAAAGTTCGTTGTTTGATGTAAATATTCAAGGCACCGGTAAACTCATAAAGGACAGTCTGCGGCACAATCGCAATCGAGCGGATTTTAACGCAGGCACCGGGTAGGGAATGATAATCCAGGTATATCACAAAAGCATCCTGACATTCGGGCTGCCACCTGGAGTGTAATCTATCAATGCCCCATTCCCTTTTTTCCCCATGCTGCAGTTAACAACCAGGGTTTTATTCAGCCATGAGGCCCCGGGGTCCTCATGCACATGCCCGCAGACTACCAACGGAACATCGGTACGCAAAGCGATCTCCCTGAGGCCTGCTGAACCGGAATGTATCCTTCCAAACACCCTGTCCGCAACTCCTCTCGGCGGAGGATGGGCGATCAGTACGGACGCACCACTGACAACCTGCACGGCCCTTTCCACCAGTTTTTTTTCAAAAAAACACAGGCGGGAGTCAAAGGGCAGAAGAAATGTCCCGCTTATTCCTGCAAAGGACACACCCATGAACTCCAGCCGTTCAAGATCAAGCCATGAGACCCTGACAGAACGGTAATTTGAAACATCATGAAGACGTCGATCGCTGTTGCCCTTAACGGCAAGAACCGGGACCGGCATCTGCTCCAGCATGGGCAGTACTCTGGCGCCGGAACGCCAGCTGGTGACATCACCTGCGGCCACGATCAGGTCAACATCGTTTTTGGCGGCCAGATGTGCGATTTTTTGGAAACGATCCGTCCTGCCGTGCATGTCGGCAACTGCGTAAATTCGCATGGCGCAAAACCTGTCAACCCACTCACAGCCAGGAGCCCGGCCCTGTTAAGCTTCCGGAAATAGCAGTGGATCAATCCTTTTTACCGTCAAGGATTTCAAGCGCTTCATCCATGCTGGTGGTGTAACGCGCATGATACCCGACGTGCATGGACAGTTTGTCGAACTGGACATGCCCCCACGCTCCGAACTTGCGGACAACCCGAACAACCTTTGAAACACCGGTTTCAACCAGGTACTCCTGCACCCCCTTGATGAAAAACTCAAGCTGTTCATCAAGGGGCTCGAAGTCACGCAGATCCGTAAGGCAGGTGAACCCGGGTTTGAGTTCCCTGCAGGCATCACGGATTCCCTCTGCCACCCGGGCAAGTTCATCACTTGACTCAAGCTTCCCAAAAGTAAGATAAAGCCTGTTTTTTTTCGCGTCTGCTCGTATTGAATGCATGCCATTTACCTCCCCCGGCTGCCAGCGGCTACATTTTGCCCCCAAAGTATCATGTCCTCAGGCAGCGCAATTTTGCCAACTCCTCGGCATACCCGTAAAGGTGCAGCCCCTTACTTTCAACGATCATGGGACCGTCTGACACCCCGATTTCATTTGCCATATACTCCTTGAGATTCTGTATGCCCGCCAGGTTCGCCGGCAATCCTCCCCAAAGATCCCAGGAACGGAAATAGACAAAAAAGATCAACCGCCCATCCTGGATACGTGTATCTATGGAACGCAGGCAGGGCGGATCAAGCAGCACAAGGTCAGATGGATCAGCCACCTGCAGCACCATCTGGTTGTTGCGGGGTCCGAACCGCTTGTAGGTGTCAATCACCCACTCGATCTGGTTAATATACAGCTGGCCATCCTCTTCGAAAATTATTTTGCCGTCCGGCTCGCGCCTGTCGACAATGTCGGTTTTATGTTCCATCCACCAGTAAAGTTTGTCCCCGTGAAGAGGAGCCTTTGTAAGCCTTTCCCCGTAGGTGTATGACTCTCCCGGTTCTTTGCGGGATGTCATCAGGTATTCGATGTAGGCCCTGTCATAACCTTCGCCGCCGTAAATATACGCCTCCTCAACAGGATTGGGTATCCCGCATGATGGAGGTATATCCGGCAGCAGCGGTCTTGCGCCGGGGTTCTTGATATAACCGGTGAAATAATCATACTCGAGCCGTGTCTGACCGGCAAACGAACCGCGATCGATCGTAAATCTTCTTCCGTTGTCCAGAATATCGTAAACAGCCTGAAACCACAGATCCGGCAGGTCCCTTGCTTCAATCCTGTGAATATGCAGCATCTTTAACTCCCTGAGAAATCTGTAAAGTGCGGTACAGCGGCAGCCTGCTTTTCCGTCCCTGGTTGAAAGAAACCAAAAACCATCCGGCCAAGCCTGCTTTTCTTTATACCTGCGGATCGTAGCCCACGTCAAGAAAACAAAATCCCCACCAGGCGCCGCGCGACAGCCTCAGGCCAATAGACGCCTGGGCAATGTTCTTTCGGTGCTGCTGTTTGCGCCGGGAAAAGCACAATATCACGAGATGTTGAACCTGTCTCTTAGCATCTCTGCCATCCTGTTCACGGAGGCAAACGCGTTTTCCACGGTTTTTTCCCTGTCGGGATTCACAAGGCAGCAGGTAGCCGGTGACAGCATGCCCTGGGCTATAAGTCTTTCACGGTCTATACCTTTTGAGCATAACGCATCCCAGACAGCTTCAAGACGGGAAATAAGGGATGGCACATTCTCCAGTGCAAAAGTCTCAAACCCGGTCGGCACGATTCCCCAAACTATAATCCCCCCGCGGTCGAGAAATTTTCGTATGGAACCGGCATACGAGGAGAAAATCTCGGCATTGGTGTAAACATCAAGAGAAAGAACGTCAAGATCCATGTTAAGGAGAAAATCCCAGTCAGGATTGCCGCAAAGGTGGACGCCGCGGGGCCGTTCCAGGACGGAGAAGAACTGCTCCATCTCAACTTTTGCTTCAATATCTCCATACCCGGCCATGGCTGAAAACAGGAACTGAAGACCGGGCTCGTCAACAAACATGAAAGCGTTGTCGTTAAGCTGCTTGAGGCGTTCCAGCTGGATATTGAGGCGCCGCGACATAAAATCGAACATAAAGGGGCGCACTGTATCGTTAAAGATGATCGGACGTTCATTCTGGTCAAGTATGTTGAACCCGAAACTTATAGGCCCTTCCAGTTGGCCGCGGATAGCCGGCCTGTCCTTCAGGTCCATCGCCAGGAACCGGTGGTAAACGGCAGAATAGGTCTCGCTTATGTCAAAATAGTGCGGATCGTCAAAATGTGAGAAAGTTTCCTCAAGCTCGACCGCAAACCTGTCCATGGAAAACCGCAGTGTCCGTTTATCCAAGTCCAGGATAATGCCGGGGAAATGTTCGGACGCCTGAACATACATGTCTTCATGGTAACTGTAGTTCGGAAGCTGTGGCCAGAAGGGGACATCCATCGACATGGCCACCTCAAGGGCGCGTGACACATCGGTATGCGGCATTACGCCCATTGCTGTGCTCAAAAGATTTCCGGGTATTCTGCCTGACATGCAGGGAGAATAGCATAAACCGGGCTTCCCAGGCAAATACGGAAAAAATACCGCCAACAGATTTTAACGTTTGTGCCAATCAGCTGTGGGTTTAAAAATTCGCCAAACTTCAATCATCGGCGGGATGGCTTCTCCCGGATCGGAACGGTTGACATATTCCCGGTTTCAGGGGAATAGCGCTCTGGGAGAATTGCTGGATGTGGACTTTGAAAAATGAGCCTGATGCAACTTTACCGGACATCCGACAGACTCTTTCGAAAACGCAATTTTATTGAAAAGCGGATAGTTGAACAGGTGAGTGAAATTTCCCCCCTACACAGGAAGCATGGTAACGGATCCTGGTGTTTACGCGCTTCGGAGCAATATGCCCGACTGGGATGAAGAAAAGCTATGGCGCACCTATATCATGCTTACGGATTTGGAAGCGGTATTTCGGTCGTTAAAGTCGGAATTGGGACCCAGGCCGGTTTTTCATCACAAACAGGAACGCAGTGAGGCACATTTATTCATA
>MZGQ01000098.1 GCA_002085115.1 Desulfococcus sp. 4484_241 | reverse complement strand
AATGGTGGAGGCGGCGGGAGTCGAACCCGCGTCCGGAAATATTCAGTACAGGCGTCTACATGCTTATCCTGAACAAAGGGTTTTCTCCGGCACAAATTCTGTTCAGGCAAGAATTTGTGCGGATAGCCTGTGGGATTTCGCAGCCATGTCTACAGGCATCAACAGGCTGCTATCCTGCATAGTCGACGCCCTTACAGAATCCGCAGGAAGGAAACTGCAGGACGGCAGCCGTCTTAAGCGGCTACAGCGTAGTTATAATCGTCTGCGATTATGTTTATGCCCGCCATTTTACGAGGTGGCGGAACCCGGCATGCAACCTGCACCTCTTTATCCCCGTCGAATCCGTTTCGCCCCCAAAGAACAGTTTATGTTTATACAATAAGCGCATAAGGGCAGGATGTCAATTTGTTTGTTTGCAGGTTTTTCCACTGTTTTATTTATGGCTGTCCGGGCATGTGTTTTACATCGGGCGAAGCCTTGGACCGGGGATCTTCCAGGCAAACAGTTTTATCCATTCAAAGCCGAGGAGCAAAAGCTCTGCCCTGCTTGCGCGCAGCTTTTTCTGAACCGCTTTTTTCACCCTGTAACGCTTCAGAAATCCGCTTTTGAACACAAAATCGCCAAAGGCGTCAAGGTTGTAAGCCGCCATGAACGCCATCTTTGCTCCGGGGCCGTATGCCCCGTCTCCCGGCCACGGATTGTTCACAAACAGCGCTTTTATCTCGGCCCACTGCATGGTCATCCTGACGTAACGTTCGGCGTTCTGGTTTTCGATCCACTGGCCAGGCGTCATGGGGTCCCCCCTGCCCGGTCCGTGGCAGAATTCAGGGGGCCTGAAAATATAAATGAAACCGTGACGGCCAGCCGTATCCTCCATCACCATTGCCTGCTCCACCGGGAACAGCCTGCATGAGTATGGCCGGTCGTTGTATACCGAGCATCCGGCTTTGGTTAAAAAGGGACAGGTCTTTTCCTCGTTGTCCGCCATGGTCAGCAGCACGTCCGGGAAGTGGTTGCCATCCCTTAACACCACGTCCACGTAGCGGTCTATGAACTCTCCGGACGATATGCCAAGATTTTGACACAGGCGCAGAACGTCGTAAGGATACAGAAACAGGTTCAGGTTGCGGCAGCACCTGTTGAAACAGTCCAGTTCAGGACGGCAGGCAAAGGAGAAAGTGTCGGTTTCAGAAAGTTTTCTGCCCGGTATCGATTCTATGTTATCAGGCGTAACCGGTTTCATGGGGCTTCTCCCCGCGTTACAGCCCGGCCGGTCCCAAACCCTGCCACCATCTCGGCTATGGTCATTTTGAACTTTCCGCCAAGCCCTGTTGCCTGTCTGAACTCAAGTTCAAGTTCTGAAAGGTCCAAATAAAATGGAGTCCTGTCAAACACGATATATTGGGCAGAGCCGCACTTTTTTTCAAACATGAAGCATCCTGAGCCCCGGAACGGAGGACGGCCGGGGGTGTGGAGGTCGTAGGGTATGCCGTGCAGGCGGCATATCATAAGGCGGTGGCCATGCATGCCGCAAAGGCCGTTCTCGTTCAGAGGGCAGAGGACCCTGGGTTTCTTGCCGGCTGTTTTTTCTCTTTTCATGGCGGCGCATGCTGCAACAGCCCTGTCAACAACCGCTTTTTGTTTTTCATCGGAAAGCTCTGCCAATCCCTTTATCAAAAAGCAGTATTCAAGGTATGTATGGTTGTAGAAAAAGGTGTGACAGCAGTTATCGGTGCACCCCCGGCAGTCGAAACCATAGAGACCGGCTATGCGGTTGTACTCTCTGTCCATACGGCCGTAGAGTTCTTCAAGCCTTTGCAGGAAAGGCGTGCAGGTCGATAAAACGGTCTTGATATCCATCATGCGTCCTTCGGGCCTGTTTTAGATGATAGGGGTTGGAAAGAAAAGCCGTGAATAGAGCTCAAGCGCATATTCATCTGTTATGCTTGCTATAAAATCACAAACCACCCTGTCTATACCGGCCTCAGGTGTAAAGCAGTTTCCCATTTCCATTCTCACAAGCTCGCTTTCCAGCATGTCGGTATGGGTGTAAAAAAAGTTGTAAAGCTCGTTTAATATGCGGTTTGCCTTTTCAAATTCGCTGTGTACCTTTGGCGACCTGTACACCTTTTCGTATAAAAAGCGGCGAAGTTCGGTCATGGCTTCAAAAATTGTGTCGCTAAGGCGAAGCTGAATCTCCCCTCCACTTTCCACGCTCGAATAGACCAGGTCACGAATCATGGTGGCGGCACGGTCCGAGTGGGTTTTGCCAAGAATTTTCATGCATATGTCAGGAACATCAGAGTGGCTGATAACGCGGCACCTTATGGCATCGTCCAGGTCATGGTTAAGGTATGCCATTATGTCTGCAACCCTTACTATGCGACCTTCCAGCGTGACTGCCATTTCCCTGGGATCATCATCAATTATGTTTCCGTATCCCTTTGAATGTTTCAGGATGCCGTCACGCACTTCGAAGGTCAGGTTCAGACCCATGCCGTTGTTTTCAAGCTTTTCCACCACCCGGATGCTCTGCTCATTGTGGGCGAACCCGGACGGGGAGATGCTGTTTAAAACCGTTTCCCCGCTATGGCCAAACGGGGTATGGCCAAGGTCGTGGCCAAGGGCTATAGCCTCGGCAAGGTCCTCGTTGAGCCGCATGGCCCTGGCTATGGTGCGTGATATCTGGGCGACCTCAAGGGTGTGGGTCAGGCGGGTCCGGTACTGGTCGCCAAGAGGGGAGAGAAAAACCTGGGTCTTGTGTTTAAGCCGTCTGAATGCGTTGGAATATACAATCCTTTCCCGGTCGATCTGGAACTCGGTTCGTATGTTGCTGGGCTGCTCCTCACGTTCCCGGCCCCTGATATCGGAGCTGAGGCAGCCGTACGGAGACATAAAATCCTTTTCCCTTTCTTCAAAGTCCGACCTTATAGACATTGTTTTTACCCGTAGCAAACAAACAGGATACAATCGTTCTATCTTTTTTGTCTATTTTTTTCACAGGGCCTGTGGAAAGTAAAGCTCAAATTCGGATATGGGCAAAGAGCGTTT
Organism: Desulfococcus sp. 4484_241; assembly: GCA_002085115.1. Taxonomy (GTDB): domain Bacteria; phylum Desulfobacterota; class Desulfobacteria; order Desulfobacterales; family Desulfosudaceae; genus MZGQ01. Next base: position 10,754 of record MZGQ01000098.1, on the reverse strand, counting down.
GCAGCAAGGCAGGGAGTTTTTTTTGCATGTTTTGCCGAAGTCCGGCCGGCAACGGGGCGAAAAACCAGCAAAGGCCATTTGTTCTGGCCTTTGCGTCAAAGGAAGCATGGTAATATGCAGCTATCAAAGAATGCAGAGCAGCCGAAGGAAGCCGCAGGCCAGGCATTTTAAAGGGCACTGTTCTGTCTTGATCTTTTTTTGACAACAACATTGATGGTCTCGTAAAAAGTCGCGACCGGGTATTGGATTAAAAAGCTGTTATGCTCCCGTATAGACCAGATACTAAGCGGCCAACAATTATTGTTCCCAATAGAATGCCCTGAAAATGTGAAAAGGGAAGCACAGAGAATAGCCGGGCAGCTTCTTGCCCGTCAGGGTGGAAAAGGAGCCGGTGGCAAAACCCCAACAGCCGCTCAGAATAAGGTTTTATTGCCATTCGCAACAGCGTTTAAAAAAAAGAAAAGGGCATTGCCGAACGATTTTGCAGGCGGTTCGAAGACGGGCTGCAAAAACTTTCCGATGGCATCTCCCGTCCCCGCACCGTTAAACAAATTGAAAAGATTCATGAGTCGCACCTATGGCACATTTATTCATAACCGTCCTGGCCTATCAGTTTGTCCAGGTTATTCGGAAACGCCTTTGCGAAAAGGGTATAAAAAGCAGCTGAAGCACCCTGCGCATGGCACTGGCCGGCCAGTGCCGGGTCACCGCAACATTTAGAAGAGCAGATGGCCGCACCATGAATATACGCAAGGCGACCCTCCCTGCTCCGGGGCAAAAAAATTTTACCAGGCACTCGGTTGTCCCATGCAACCCGGCGGTATGAAAAAAATGCCTGTTTGAAAGTTTTACATCAGAAAACGTGCACTTTGTAGGGCCACTTGAAAAAAATATGACGTACAACATATTGATTTTACAACTTTAAAAAATCGTCTGTTAAACTTGGGTTAACGAAGGGGGAGTTATCTTGACGCTTACTTTTTATCGTCCACGGAACACAGAGGGGGAGGGGTTACCTGCTGCGTGGCATCCGGGGCAGCTTTATTAAAAACCAGTCGCGGATCCTGGGAATTTTGTCCGGCTTGACTTGGAGTTGTTAGTGCTTTATGATAACAAAATACAGTAGCTCAGCTGTCCATACATTATAATCATACTTGTTCTCCAAATTCATCAATGGGATTGTCGAATCATGGACGAAATTAAAACAATGAACTGGGACTGGGAAAAACTGCAGCAGCAGCACAAGAACAGGAAGCCCGGCATGGGAGGCGGAGGCAAAACACCGCCGCCACAGTTTGATGACCTTTTAAACAGGTTTAAAAACATCAAATTCCCGATGGGGCCGGCGCTTTTGGTTGTTCTGGTTATCCTGATTATTGCCGGCGTCACAATGGTATATAAGGTCGATCAGCGTGAGGTTGGGGTGATACAGCGTTTTGGCAGGTACGTCAGGGTCACGTATCCAGGCCTGCATTTCAAGCTCCCCCTGGGTATAGAGACACTTCATATTGTCAACGTGGATGAGTCCCGGCGGGTAGAGTTCGGGCTCTCATCATCCGCTTCCATCCGGGAACGGTCTCTTTTTTCTTCAAGGAAACAGCTCCCTTCTGGTGGTTACAATGAATCCCTGATGCTTACCGGCGACTTGAATGTCGTGGTTGTGCCGTGGGTGGTCCAGTACAATATAAAGGAGCCGATAAAGTTCCTGTTTAAGGTCCATGAACCGGAGATGCTGCTGCGTGATCTGGCAGAAGCGACCATGCGGCTTGTAGTCGGGGATCGCAGTGTAAACGAGGTGATCCTGATGCGTGACGAGATAGCGTCCGAAGCCCGTAAGCTGCTGCAAAAAGAGCTTGATGACGCACAGACGGGTATCAGGTTGACCGCCTTGGAGCTTGGCAAGACCAATGTTCCTCCCAGGGTGCAGCCGTCGTTTAACGCGGTGAACAAGGCGGAGCAGGAAAAGGAGACAATGATCTTTAACGCCAGGAAGGAGTACAACAAGGCTATACCTGCCGCCCAGGGCGATGCTGAAAAAACAATACGCGAGGCAGAAGGTTACGCACTTGACAGGATAAACAGGGCCAGAGGTGATGCCTCAAGGTTTCTTGCTCTTTATAAGGAATATGAAAAGGCAAAGGATGTAACCCGCAGGCGTCTCTATCTTGAAACGATGAAGAAGGTTCTTCCAAAGCTTGGAAAAAAATATCTTATAGACGAGGACCAGAAAAATGTACTGCCGCTGTTAAATCTTAAAAACGGCGACGGAGGAGTTGTAAAGTGAAATCAAAGATATTAGCGACGACTGTTGTTGTTCTGGCCATCGGCGTGGCGCTCTTTTTTCTTTCCATTTTTACAGTGGACGAGACGGAACTTGCAATTGTTACGAGGTTCGGAAAGATCGTAAGAGAGCCCATAACCGAGGCGGGTTTGAAGTTCAGGTGGCCCTTGCTTGACAAGGTGCACGTTTTCCCCAAAAACCTCAGGGAGTGGGATGGTGAAAAAGGGGAACTGCCCACCCACAACAAGACATATATCTGGGTGGATACTTTTGCCCGCTGGCGGATAAGCGATCCCATCCAGTTTTACCAGCGCGCTGTGAACATGGAAAAGGCGCAGATGCTGATGGGTGATATACTGGATTCAGAAGTTAAGAATGCCATTGCGGCAAACGATCTTATCGAGGTGGTCAGAAACAGCAATCGAAAGATGGCTTCCCTGGAAGAGTTATCATCGCTTGACAAATCCGATAGCATGATTGCAAACGCCATTGAAAACAATGTTGACAACGGGAAGATCGATTTCGGCAGGGAAAAGATAACAAGGATGATCCTGGAGCAGGCAAAGCCCAAGATTGCAAAGCTCGGTATAGACCTGGTTGATATCAAGATAAAAAGGATAAACTACCGCGAGGATGTGCAGGAGTCGGTTTATGACCGCATGATAGCGGAACGGACACAGATAGTGGAGCGTTTCCGCTCGGAGGGCAAGGGCGAAGCCCAGAAGATTTTGGGCGAAAAGGAGAAAATGTTAAAAAAGATTCAGTCCGAGGCCTACGAGAAAGCTCAGGTTATAAAAGGCAAGGCCGATGCCACTGTTACCAAGCTGCTTGCAGACGCCTATTCAAAGGATCCGGAGTTCTATTCATTTGTAAAAACACTTTCGATATATACAGAGGCGCTTGATAAAAGCAGCTCGGTGGTTCTCTCGACAGACACCGATTTTTTCAAGTACCTGAAGAGTTATTCAGGCAAAAGGCCGTAAAAATGCGTCTTGTTGCTTAATGCTCAGGAAAATCGGTCGTATATTTTTTCCATCCCGCTGCTTCATGCCCGGTCTAAAGAGCGCAAAGCAGTTTGTCGTGGATATTGTCAAACCCGCCGTTTGACATGATGAGGATGAGGTCTCCGGGGGCGGCCCGTCCTTTTAGAAAGTCCACTATGGCATCGGCGTTGGGGAAACAGTAGGCTTCCTTTCCCTTTGCTTCAAGAGCGTCTGCGAGCTGCCGCGATGAAAACCTTATCGGTTCGGGCACCTTTTCCGGCATGGGGGGCTCGCTTACGCAGATTATGTCGGCGTGGTCGAATGCGCCCGCATACTCGTCCTGGAACACGTTTCTCATACTGGTGTTGCTCCTTGGCTCAAACACCGCTATCAGGCGTCCATCAGGATAAAAGGGGCGTATTCCCCGGATAGTTTCGGCAACCGCGGTGGGATGGTGGGCAAAATCATCCATCACTGTAATCTCTCTCTTTACCCCGCGCACCTCCTGCCGCCTCTTCACGCCGCCAAACGTTGCAAGCGCCTCGCCGATCTTTTCCGCCGGCACTCCCAGTGCGTTTGCAGCGGCAGCTGCGGCCAGCGCGTCAACCATGTTGTGACGTCCTGCAAGACGCGTTGAAAACCTTCCGAACAACCGCCCGTTTTTCAGCATATCAACGATACTTTCCGGCGGATTGACCGTGACATCTCCAAGTGTCCACTGTGACTCGCGCCTTTGGCCGTACATAACCACGTTGCAGGATTTGCCCGCAACAAGTTCAACAGCCGCCGGATCGGAATCGAACGCAAAAAGCGTGCTTTCGGCCGGCAGGCCGGACAAAAACTCATCAAAAACCGCCTTTACCGCTTCAAAATCGGCAAATATGTCGGCATGGTCAAACTCAACGCCGGTGAGTATCGTCATCTCGGGCCTGTAATGAAAAAATTTTGAGCGCTTGTCGAAAAACGCGGTGTCATACTCGTCCCCTTCGATCACTATATGTTTTCCACCGCCCAGGCGGAAATTGCAGTTAAAATTCTTCAGCATGCCGCCTATCATAAACGAGGGATCAAGGCCGGCCACGTAAAGCATCCACGCAAGCAGGGAAGAGGTTGTTGTCTTGCCGTGTGTGCCGCAGACCAGCAGGACATCTTTATCCTTTGCCGCAAAATGGTTCACTGCCTGGGGCATGGAGCAGTAACAAAGGCCCATCCGTTTCAGTTCCGCAACTTCCGGATTGTCGCTCGTTACAGCGTTGCCCACAACGACAAGGTCCGGGCAGCAGGCAAGATTTCGGGCTGAAAAACCGTGCGCAACAGGAATACCCCTTTGTGCCAGAAACTCGCTCATCGGCGGGTACACGTTCCTGTCCGAGCCGGTCACGGCAAGCCCCAACTCGCTTAGCATACAGGCGAGCGCGGCCATGCCTGTGCCGCATGCCGCTATAAGGTGAACGGTCTTAACGTCCTTTCGAATAACATTCAGCTCTTTTTCAAGCACTGTCACGTCCGCAGCATCCCTTCAACAAAAAGTTTGCTAATCGAGCCCCAGGGTTTCCACCGGGTTCATGATTCCATTGGGATCGAAATGGCGCTTTAACGCCCGAAGCACATCCATCTGCTCCCTGCCAAGGTGCCGCTCCATCAACGGTCCCATCATTCTTCCGACGCCGTGGTGATGGCTCAGCGACCCGCCGTTTACCATGATGGCCTCTATGATGCCCCTGTGGAACCTCAGGTAATCATCTGTTTTCATCCATGGAGTTATAAAGATAAAATAAAGATTTGTGCCCTGGGGATAAAAATGGGACGCATGTGTCATGCAGATGGCGTTGGCGTTTTCTTTTATGTATCTTCTGACCTTTTCGTGCAAATTGTGCAGGTTGTCCCACGTTACCGAGGTCTCAAGTGTATCAATCACTATGCCTATGTCGTTCAGGTCTTCGCGCATGTATGGGTCCATGAACCTTGAGTGCATCCACTTTTTCGTCGGATATGCCGTAAGGGACATCCCACCATACCGTCGGCAGATCTTTTTCGCGTTTTTGGCAACGTTTCTTGCAAACCCCTTTTCACCATCTGCCTGTCCTATCAGCAGGCACCGTTTTCCAGGCTTAAAACCGCGGAATACAAGGAAACTGTCAGCCGGAGTGCCTGCTATGCCATACATGTTCACGGCCACATCGGTCTCCTCGGGATCGGAAATCCTCAATATTGCAGGCATCCCGAACTCCCCCTGGCTGATCTCGCGCGCAGCATCAACCGCAGAGCGCCAGTCCGGCAGCATGAAGGAAAACTGCCTGGCGTTTTCCGGGAAATACCTGAATACCTTCATGGTAAGACCGACCAGCACGCCAAAGCACCCCTCACTGCCCTTCATTATATCATTGACCTTGGGACCGGTGGCGGTTGCAGGATACTCCAGGGTTTTGAAAGAACCGGCAGGCGTGACATACTCCTGGCTCACCACGATATCATAGGCATCCCCGTAATAGGATGACGCCTGGCCGGACCCGAGAGTAACCACCCAGCCGCCGACGGAAGAAAATTCAAAGGACTGTGGAAAATGCCCGCCCGTGTATCTGTACCTGGCGCCGAACCGCTCCGGCGCATTGTTCAGCATATCCTCATATGCCGGACCCATAAGACCTGGCTCAACCGTGATGGTCTGGTTTGCTTCGTTAAAACCAAGGACCCGGTTCATGTGAGTGCCCATGACAAGGGTGACACCACCGCGCCTGCTCTCAAGCCCCAGGGTCACGGAACTGCCGCCGCCATAGACATGGACCGGGATTTTTTTTTCATTGCAGAACTTCACGATCTCCATAACGTCGTTTTTGTCCCTGGGATGAACCGCGCAGTCGCAGACATACCCGGCCTTGCCGTCCCTTAACCTCATTATATCCTCCATCGACTTGCCGGTGGCATATTTCAGCCTGCTGTAGTCGTCAGTGGAGACATTACCGTCTCCGACGATCGAGGCGATTGCCGCAACAGCCTCGGATGGGATCCCGGGCGGAATTTCATGCTTTACCGGAACTTCAGCAGTATTTAATCTGCGGGAAAAATAGTCATCCGGCAGATCAAGGCCGTTTTTTATGACACGCAGAAACCCCGGGCTCGGGTGCTTGAAACGGTCAGGCGCACCCCACCTGAAAATAGAACGGTACGTGCCTTTTGCCGGTGCGGTTTCCAGCCAGTCAGGGGTTGTTATCTTTTCGCTCATTTTTTTTATTCCTTTCAGATTGTTGTAAAGCTTTTCGGCAGGGCAGCCGTGACACAGCCTCAAGGGCCCCCAGCATCCTCTTGTAAACCCTTTCATAAAGCTCCCTGTATATGCCGACATTATCAGGGTCGGGCTCGAACATGGTTTCATGCCTCACCATGGCTGAAACGGCATCTTCAACCGATGGGAAAAACCCGATGCCGGCGGCGGTGACAGCAGCCGCACCAAGGCCTGATGTCTCATGCGTGCGGCCTTTGACCATTGGGAGGTTCATTATATCGGCGGTTATTCTGCATATTTCCTCACTCTGGGATGCGCCGCCTGAAACGGCCGCTTTTCCCGCCTTGAATTTGCCGGACTTTTCCATCTTCTGGAGCCCTTCAAGCAAGCCAAAACCCAGGCCCTCTATTACCGCCCGGTATATGTGGGCCTTGGTGTGAACGTCGCCAAAGCCTATCATAGCGCCCTTGGCGGATGGATGCTGCAGCCCGGGGCTCCAGTATGGCTGAACAACAAGCCCCATCGCACCGGGTTCTGTCCGCAAAAGATGCCTGTTCAGCACCTCTTCCGCTGCTATTCCCTTCTCCTTTGCCTCCATAACCTCCTGGTACGCAAACTCCTTCTTGAACCAGGTTATCATCCAGAATCCCCTGAAGATCTCGACTTCCGGGTTATATCGGCCGGGAATAGGTGCGGGATAGGGAGGCATGAAACGGATCGCCTCAAAATACCTGTCTGACGTAGTCTGAACAGTTGCAGTGGTGCCAAAGCTGAGGCTTACCATGCTGCGATCGACAACCCCTGCACCTATGGTTTCACACCCCTTGTCAGACCCGCAGGCTATCACGGGTATCCCCTCGCCAAGCCCTGTTTGTTCCGCGGCCCTGGATGTAATCTGACCGACCTCCTCTCCCGGCATGAGAAGTTCCGGCAGCTTTTCCTGTTCGACCGGGAAAAACAGGGCCGAAGGCTCCGGGGATTTCGCCCATCTCATCTTCTTGTAGTTGAAAGGAATGTGACCTATCTGCGACGCCACTGAATCGGCGAACCTGCCGGTTAACCGGTGGTTGATAAACCCTGAAACCTGAAGATACTTGAAAGTGGCATCCCATATTTCGGGCTGGTTCTGCCGGATCCAGTTGCACTTACCCTCGGACTGTATATGCAGGATGGTTCTGTCCAGCCCGATTGTCTTCAGCAGCAGCTTTAAGACATGCCTTGGCACAAACGGTGGGGCAGCCTTTCTCTGGTCAAGCCATACAATGGCTGGCCTCAGCGGTTTACCCGAACGATCCACGTTGACCATGCTGTTTCGCTGAGTGGTTATCCCGACGCCGGCTATCCTGTCAAAATACCCCCTGTGCTCCGTCTTCAAGCGGCCGCAGGCCCTGCAAAGGCTGTTCCAGTAAATTTCAGGGTCCTGCTCGGCCCATCCCGGCAAAGGGCTCACATAGGGTTCATACTCGACCTGCACCCTGGCGAGAAGATCCCCGGCCGTGGAAAAGAGAAGCGCCCTTAAGCTCTGCGTTCCGCAGTCAACAGCCAAAAGCAGGTCACGATCTTTAATCTCACCCATTTTAAGTCCTCCTGTAAAATGAAAGGACACTTTTTTAATCCGGAGGAGCGTACGCCCTGTGCCATTCCTCCGTGTAGCGCTTCTTTTCGTCGCTCCATCTGTCGCTGTCCCAGGAAAGGAAAGGCGCGCAAATGCTCTCCACCTTGTCCAGGATATCTTCACCACCGCCCGGAAGCAGCAGCCCTATCCTGACCCTCCTCAGCATCAGGTCTGACAGATGTTTCACCTGTTCATACCTTGCGGCAAAGGGCAGCTCGGCCCAAAGGGTGGATGTGTCACCCACTGTGGAAACAAGCTCGCGCGGACTTTCCTCAACCACCCGTCCGGCAAGCGCCCCATATCTTCCCAAGAGCCGTCTTTTGACGCCAAGGTCTGATTCTTCTGTCTTTTCCGACATCCGGTCCGGCACCCTGAACACGGGTTCACTGTCCAAAGGCGGCCGGCCGTGGGGTATATACCTGCGCGCTTTTGCAAGGGCGTCCCTGGCCAGCAGGCGAAAGGTGGTCAGTTTCCCCCCGGTTACAGTGACAAGCCCTTTTTGCTCCCACACCATGTGCTCCCTTGATTCTTTCGAGGCAGGCACCTTGCCCTTGCCCAGTACCGGCCGGACGCCTGCAATGCTGGCAATACACGCCTCCCTTGAGATCCCAAGTCCGGGCAGGATAAAATCAAGCCCTTCCATCAGGTAATCAGCTTCCCCACCTGTTATCACCGGCTCCATGTTAAGGTCCGGCTCGTGGTCAACATCTGTCGTTCCAAGCACGGCGGTGCCTTCCCACGGAAAAATGAATACCGGCCGCCCGTCTGCCGGATGTATGAAGCTGACAACACGGTCAAGCGGGAAAAGGCTGCCTGGAAAAATAAGGTGGCTGCCGCGCAACGGCCGGACATGGATTCCCCGGGCAGGAGGGGGATGGAGCTTATCCGCCCATGCGCCCGTGGCATTCACCACGACCGGGGCGTAAAGCTCGGCGGTTTTGCCTGTGTCAGTATCGATCGCCGTGACCGCGGCTACCCTGCCGCGCCTGTCCCTGCCGATATCATCAACGCGGGTGTAGTTCAAGGCAACTCCGCCGCTGTCTGCGCCTTCATGTATAAGCCTCATGACCAGGCGTGCATCATCCACCTGGGCATCCTTGAAATAAAATCCGCCAGACAGCTTTTTTGTCCTTAAGCCCGGGACCATGGCTGCCATTTGCTTTGGTCCATAACCCTTGTGCTGCTTTTCCATGGCCATCAGGCTGTACAGGGAAAGGCCGACACCCATTGCAAGCCTTGAAGGCCCGTGATCCGAGTAAACCGGCATTAAAAAACCCAGCGGATCAACAAGACCGGGAAGTTCCGACAGTAGCCTCTGCCGCTCCCTCACAGAAGCCAGTGTGAGCATAAATTTCCCCTGTTTGAGGTAACGAAGGCCTCCGTGCACCATCTTGGATGAGCGGCTGGAAGTTCCCCAGGCAAAATCCTTCTGCTCCAGAAGCAGTGTTTTCAGGCCCATGCGTACTGCCTCGCAAAACACTGCCGCACCTGTTATACCGCCACCGATCACCACGACATCCCATGTGGAGTCAATATCGGTGGCAGCGGCCGCGCCCTGTTTTCTCAATCCTGCTGAAATGTTTCCCATATCTTTATACTCTCCTCCATTGCCTGCCGGACAACCCTTTCGACAGGCTTTCCCTTCTCTATTGTTTTAAGCAGTCTGCTGTAATAACGCATCGAGGCCCGCCTTCCCTGCTCAAGGCCAAAGTAACGAACGCCGAGCAGTTCAAACACCGGTGCAAAATCATTGAAAATCAGGGAATAGACCATATTGCCGCTGTTTTTCACCATCATGTGCTGCAATCTCCAGTCGTAATCGGCAAAAGTCTCTGCATTATGGGAAAGATTTTTGCCGGCTTGAAGAAACTTTAAAAATTCTTCGTGCCTGGCCGAAACTGCCCTGTCCGCGCATGCGGGCAGCATAACAACCCTTGCCTCCAGAAGATGCGTTACAAATCTGGAGGGGAGAAACTCCGGAAACCGTACCATGGCATGCAATATGCCCATGCCGCCCTGGTTCCAGTAATCGTTCACAATGGTGGGCTTGCCATGGCGTATGGTTACCCACCCGTCCCTTGCAAGCCTCTGCAGCGCCTCCCTGAGCGTCGGCCTTGTGACCCCCAGCCGGGCTGAAAGCTCGCGCTCTCCCGGAAGCTGGCTGCCCACGGGATACTCCCCGTCCAGTATTGATACGACAAGCTGCTGCTCGGCGTGCTGCGCCGGTTTTATGGGAATATTATGGTTTGTTTTTATTTTTGGTTTCATTCTGGTAAGAGGTCATACCAGTTTCCTGTCGTTATGTCAAGAAAAAGAATCATTAATGCCCCAAAACCGGTTTTTGACAGCATATTGATAATGGCGAAAAAACCTGCAAAGGCCATTTGCTCTGGCCTTTGCGCCAAATGGATCATAGAAATACGAAGCAATTAAAAAAAACAAGGGCGACTTGACTTTCCTATACTTCCACCAGCCGGTCTTCATTGTTGTGCGGGTGCGGTTTTTTTCCATGCAGCGCAGGTGAAGCCGCAGGCCAGGCTGCCGGGTGTTTTTTTCTTTTGAACAAGCAAAAGAAAAAAACCACAGATGACTTTCCAGAAACGGCTTTTTTTATTTTTTGGCCATCAGGTTGCCAACTCCTTGCCATCCGTG
>MZGQ01000022.1 GCA_002085115.1 Desulfococcus sp. 4484_241 | reverse complement strand
TAAGTTCCCATATCTCTCTCTTTTGTATACTTTTCAAGGAGCTCACGGACCAGCTCACTAAGACTTTTCCCTTCTTTTTTTGCAAGGTTACTAGCTTTATCTTTCAATCCCGGGTCTAATCTAATGATCATCTGTGTTGTCATATTTCCTCCTCATGCACTTAACATGTTGTTATCTTTTTTATTTTTTTTGCCTGGCACGTCGTATGGTATATATCATATGAACATGATATATACTATATATGGAAAGTGGATAATGTCAATAACCGGTTAGTGTACCATTTTGTCTGTAATTTTGTTTCGAGCTACTACGATGCAGGCGGGGGCCGATTCGGGACTAATCCTTAATTTGTTGGACGATTACAGGCTTGGAGCATAAAAGAAAATAGGTGTTAGCGGTAGCATGCTTTTATCTTCATCGCTGAGCTTATTGTAAAACTCTTGCCATAACTCAATAAACCTTGAAAGATCGATCAATTCAACATGCACATGAGAACTCCGTGCCGTTGTCTTAGCGTCAGGGGTGAATCCACCGCTAGAAATAAAAATACCGACGTCCCCGTCTTTTTGCAACAATCCCATTAATTGTCGTATTTCCTGAACGTTGGCGGATTGCTCCCTATGTTTTATTTGAACTTTTATCCTTGGCGATACTGTTCCCAATGGATCACGATAGGCTATTATGTCAACGCCACCATCCTTGCCCCTTGGAGCTACAAATGGAGTGTAATATCCCATGCCCCTTAAAAGAGCAGCTACTAAATCTTGAAACTCATAAGGATTTTTAGACTTTATATGAGATTTGATGCCATCAAGGGCAATTTGCTCTATTTCGTCAATTGTAGCTTCTTGCTCTTTGTCACTCCCGCGTGATGTGTCGGTAATTTCATCATCATTGTCTTCTATTTCTTTCTCTTTTTCTTTTTTCCATTTTCTATATGCTCTTGTAGCCGACTCTAGCAGTTCGATTTCTCCGAGAGACATTGCAGATTCACCCTCTGGCGTTAGATACCAAGTTCCCTTTTTCTTGACTAAGTATCCTGCCTTTATGCAATCTATACTGAAAAAATGCAGAATTGACTGCCACCGTATATAACCAGATTTCTCATATTTTGATTTAGCCCAATCATCAAGCTCAACTCTTTGACCAACTTTTTCAATTACTTCTCGTCCATTTAGCTCACCGCCATTTTCTTTTAGTATTTGAAAGGCAGCAAAAATAACCTTTGCAGCAAGAGCTCTTGATCTGGATAGTTTTTTCATTCTAGTCCTTTGATGTTATGAGTGGTTACGCCCAACGATCAGGGTCAAGTGCACCCGCATGTTAGCGCAATATTTATATTTCTATAATTTTCAATTCATCGTTACTTAATAGGCTATTGAGGATATCTAAACATTCACTGGAAGATAGCTCTATTTCCGAATTTCTGGTCAGTACAACTAAAGACTCGGAAATATTTTTGGATGTAGTGAAGAGCTTCAATGCCGAATCTGACAAAAAATTGCTCGCCTGCTCATGGAATCGGGAGTCAGCATCAACCGCATAAATCAGCACATTTGTATCAACCAGTATGGCATTTTCCATAATTTCTTATATTAAGATTGTCATATTTTCCTTTTAAATGTACTGTCTTGATACCTGCTGGTTTTCTCTTGATTGTTTTTTATTTTTTATTTTTTCTTTTAATTCCATTTCTATACTCCCTTGCGCCGTTTATCGCATCGATTTGTATTTAAGCGCTGACACAGCTTAATGTTGTGACGCAAGATGTCTGTGAAGTGTTCGTTCCCTCGATTTTTCATTGACACTATTATTATTTCATTGAAATGTCAATATAATCTGATGACAAACAGCCGATCCGGGAGCCTTTCAGATCTTCACCGTTAATTCATGTTGCATATCAGTTGATCCGGCACATTTATGGTTTAGAACAAAAAAAACAGGAGTTTGGCTAAACAGTGGTTCCTTGTCACACCAAAGGCTGTCCCCGTTTGCCGGGATTTTGCCCGGCTTCTCACGGTTTTTGCTTTTCTGCCCTTGCGGTTTGTGATACTCATACAACAATTTTCGGCATGTTATTTCAAATCGTTGTTGACATAAGAGCAGAGGGTAGGTTTTTGCATGAATGTTTTGCTGACAAACGACGACGGGATTGAGGCCGAGGGGCTCAAAGCGCTTTGCCGCGCATTTGCAGTTGAGCATGATGTCGTTGTTATAGCCCCCGAAGTCGAGCAGAGCGCGGTGGGGCACGGCATAAGCCTCAGGCGTCCCATAAGGGTCACCTGTCGCGGGAACCAGGGATCCGTGAAGTGGTTTGCTGTTTCAGGAACCCCTGCGGACTGTGTGAAACTGGGAGTCCTGGAGCTGCTTGAGGAACGTCCCGATCTTGTTGTTTCAGGTATTAATGCAGGGCTTAACCATGGGTTTTACATCAACTATTCTGGAACTGTGGCGGCGGCAAGAGAGGGATCTGTTTACGGGATCCCGTCAATTGCGGTTTCGATGGAGGGACGATCTCCTGCAAATTTTGATGATGGGGCGGCTTTCACTGCAGAGCTTGCGGTCATGATTGCCGACATGCCGATTCCGCCGAACACTTTTTTAAACATAAACATGCCTGATCTGCCCAGGCAGAAGATATCCTTTGTGAGATTCTGCAGCCAGGATATGCTGTTGCCCGAGGATGGTGTTGATGCGCAAACCGGCGGTGACGGCTCGATAACCTGCCGTTACGTATATGAAGGCACGCAAAGGTCGATGGGAAACGACACTGACAGGGCGGTTTTGAGCAGAAACGGCATAGCCATAACTCCAGTGACCTGCAACACGACCTGTAATGAATCACTTCAAAGGCTGAAAGATTTTAAACTTTCAATATAGGAATGGACTTCAGGTGCCGGAATGAAAAAGATATTTGTTTCAGGGCTCGGCGATGGTTCCCATGTTGACGATATTTTCCTGCTCACATCCAAGACGATGGCGAGAAAGAAGGATGGCAACCCGTTTTTGAGGCTTGTCCTGTCCGACAGGACAGGGACCGTGGATGCTGTCGTGTGGGACAACGCCGAGCAGATAAATGCCAGGATTTCAGAAGGAACCTTCGTGCATGTTATCGGTAACGTTTCGCTTTACAGGGGCAACCCTCAGCTTACCCTGACGTCTGTAGAACAATGCGACAGGGACAGTGTGGATGCGTCCGACTTTCTGCCGGTCACTAAAGGAGATGTCAACTCCATGTTCCGGCGTGTCCTGGCAATAACCAGGACCATAGAAAGCCGTGACCTTAAGTCATTGCTTGAGCTTTTCTGGAATGACGATGATTTTGTGGAAAACAGGTTCAAACGGGCGCCTGCGGCGAAGCTTATGCATCATGCCTATCTTGGCGGCCTGCTTGAGCACACCCTTGCGGTGGCTGAACTGGCAGCCCTGGTGGCTGATCATTACGGAGAGATAATAGACAGGGACATGCTTCTTGCAGGGGCGATCCTTCATGATATAGGCAAGACACGTGAATTCGTATATGACGTTACCATAGATTACTCTGACGAGGGCAGGCTTTTAAACCACATGGTTATCGGTATAATGATGATTGAGGAGCGGATTGCCGGCCTGAAAGCGTTCCCGGAGGAGCGGGCAAATCTTTTAAAACATCTGGTGGCGAGTCACCACGGAACCAGGGAGTTCGGCGCGGTTGAGCCTCCAAAGACGCTCGAGGCGCTCGTGCTGAACCATGTTGACGAGATAGACTCAAAGGTGACCGGGATACGCGCTTTTATGGAGGGGCATGATCCGGGCAGCAGGTGGACATCGTACCATCGTCCAATGGAGCGGTTTTTCTATATGGGCGGAATGAAAAGGGAGTAGGATGTTTATAACCCTTGAGGGCATAGAAGGCGCAGGAAAAACAACCCAGCTTGGGTACCTCGTGGAGTTCCTGGAACGCAAAGGCCATAAATGCGTGGTAACACGCGAGCCCGGCGGCACACGGATAGGCGGCGCCATCCGGAAGCTGCTTCTTGATCCGGCAAACAGCGACCTTGTGCCGGAGGCGGAACTTTTGCTGTATGCGGCAGACCGCGCCCAGCACGTGCGGCAGGTTATTACCCCTGCGCTTTCTGCCGGCAAGACAGTTGTTTGCGACCGTTTTTACGATGCTACGGAGGCCTACCAGGGAATTGCCAGGGGGCTTGACATGGACCTGATAAGGATGCTGAACCGTGTCGCTTCGGGCGGGCTGGTCCCTGACATTACCATCCTCCTTGACATCTCCCCTGAGGCCGGGCTGAAGAGAGCGTGGGAACGGATCAGCAGGAACGGCCAGGATGCCGATGATTGCCGGTTTGAAAACGAGGCAATTACTTTTCACACACGTGTCAGGCAGGGGTATCTCGATATTGCAGAACGGGAACCCGGACGGTTTATAGTAGTAAACGCGGATGGTACGAAACTGGAAGTTAAAACCCGCATGATAGATGCTGTGGCTTGTCGTATCGGTGGGTGAGTTACATGCCCGCAAGGCACGATGTTTCGTCGGGATGCCCGGCGGACGTTGACACTTTTTTGCTGCTGAAGTAGAAACAAGGTTATGGAATATTCATTGCTTAACAGGATAGGCAACACTCCGCTTGTCGAGATACAGCGGCTTTGCACGAAGCCTTCGGTGCGGATTTTTGCAAAGCTCGAGTACATGAATCCGGGAGGATCGATAAAAGACAGGGCAGCGGCCTACATGATATCCGAGGGAGAGCGTTCCGGCGAGCTTACAAGAGACAAGATCGTGCTCGAGGCAACCAGCGGGAATACCGGGATAGGACTTGCCATGGTCTGTGCGGTAAAAGGCTACCGGCTGCTTTTAACCATGTCTGAAAGGGCGAGCGAAGAGCGCAAGAAGATACTAAGGGCGAGGGGAGCGGAGATCCTTCTTACCCCCGGCCATCTTGGTACTGACGGCGCCATTGAGGAGGCCTACCGGCTGGCCAGAGAACACCCGGACAAGTATTTCCCGACCGACCAGTTTAACAACGATGCGAACTGGAAGGCCCATTATCACGGAACGGCAAATGAGATATGGGAGCAGACAGGCGGTAACGTGGATGTGGTCGTGGCCACCCTTGGCACAAGCGGAACCGCCATGGGTATCTCCAGGCGGTTGAAAGAGTTGAAACCCGGCATCAGGATTGTGGGAGTTGAGCCTTATCTGGGGCATAAGATCCAGGGCCTTAAGAATATGAAGGAATCATACCGCCCCGGAATTTTTGACCCCTCAAGACTTGACGCAAAGCCGAACATAGAGGATGAAGAGGCGTTCGAGATGGCCCGCAGGCTTGCCAGGGAGGAAGGGCTGCTTGTCGGAATGAGCAGTGGGGCGGCCATGGCTGTTGCCCTTGCAGAGGCCGGGAAGATGGAGCATGGCGTTATTGTTGCCATTTTCCCTGACGGCGGTGAACGTTATCTCAGCACCAGCCTGTTCACAGGCCGGGAAAAGGTCGGGCTTAAGATTTTCAATACCATTACCAGACAAAAGGAACTGTTTGAGCCTATTACGCCAGGCGAGGTTTCTATCTATTCATGCGGCCCCACGGTGCATGCGCGAATGGATCTTGGAAAGTGCCGCAGGATGGTTTTCGCCGATATATTGGCGCGCTATCTCGAGTACAGGGGTTACAGGGTTCGACATGTGGTCAACATAACTGATTTCGACGATAAAACCATTGAGGGCGCTGAAAAGGCCGGGGTGGATGTTGCCGAGTTTACGAAGCCGTACATTGAGCTGATGACTAAGGACCTTGCCGCTCTCAGGGTCAGGCCTGCCGACGCCTATCCGCGTACCAGTGAAGAGATGCAGGAGATGGTGACTCTTACCGAGAAACTTGTTGACAGGGGGGTGGCCTATGAAAAGCTCAGGTCGGTATATTTTGACATATCCAGCGCTGATGGTTACGGCAGCCTGTCAAACGTGAATACCGACAAAATAAAGCTGGGCGCCACAGTCGATCTTGACGAGTACGAAAAGGAGAACCCCAGGGATTTCACGCTGCTGAAAAGAGCCAAGATGTCAGAGCTTAAAAGGGGCTGGTACGTCAAAACGAAGTGGGGCAATGTCCGTCCCTCCCTGCATTTACAGTGTGCTGCAATATCCGCAAAGTACCTTGGCGGGCAGTTTGATATACATACCGGCAGCAGGGACCTTTTGTTCCCGCATCACGAAAACGAGATAGCAATAGCAAAGGCAGCCACGGGCAAGCCACCGGCACGTTACTGGGTTCATTGCGACACCGTGCTTGACGCAGGCGATGGCTCCGGATGGAAGACCACCCGGATGACACTCGGAGATGTCGAGGCTCTGGGGTTTACAGGCAGGCATGTCCGCTATTGGCTTATTTCAGGCCATTACCGTAAGCCGCTTTCATTTTCCGTCGACAGGGTCGATGCGGCAGCAAAAGCACTTGCCCGCCTGGATGGATGTGTCAGGAGCCTGCTTGAGCTAAAAGAGGGAAGATCCCGGCCGGCAGGTAATGGTTCCGAAAATGATGACACGGTAAAGCAGGAGATCGATCAGCTGCTCTATGACATAAGGCAGGGGTTTATTGACGCCATGGACGATGACCTGAACGTTTCGGCTGCCCTTGCTTCTGTTTTCAGAAACGTCAGAACAGTAAACACCCTTGTCAGCCGGGGCAGGCTTGACATGGAAAACGCGGCAAAAGTGCTGGATGCCTTTTCCGGGCTCGATAGTGTACTACAGATATTCGATTTTGAGGCAAACAGGAGCACCTGGCCACCGGAAATTGAAGAACTGATAAGAGAGCGGGAGAAGGCCAGGCAGAATAAAAATTGGGAGCTTGCGGATACCTTGCGGGAAAAACTCCGCAGCATGGGAGTCGTAATTTCAGATTCAAAAGTGTGAATATGTCATGATACCCACCTATTTCCCTTTTTCCATAATGTATCCCGGGACCGCGGGGCGGTTTCGCTCTTGCTGGAGAATGATGCGTATATATCTTCCAACAGAAGAGGTGCGCTCCCTGGTGACAGCAGTGCCGGGTGCCGAAGGATTTCTCGAGATTTTCGCACCGGCGGATGGAGACAGCCTGACTGTTGAAGAGGCATACAGGACCTGCATGCAGTGGAAAGAGGCGACCCTCGGGGCCGACGTCTCCTTTACAAAGGTCCTGGAACACGGCACCGCACCGTTTTTTGACGAAAACACGATTTCCTACCTGCGGTCCGACATCCTTGGGCATGTGTCACTGCAAAAGGCAAAAAGAGAAGAGCTTTTGCTTTCGTGCCGTGTTTTTTTGCGGCTTGCCCTGGATCACGATATGAGGCAGATAGAGGTTGCAGAAGGGCTGGGCAGGATCGGCTCCATGGAAAAGAGGCTTTTCGAGTCTATCAGGGGTACTGATGAAGATAATGCCGGTTTTCCCGGTTATTCGCCTGACAGCAGAGCGTTTGCCAAGCCTCAGGATTTGGGGGCACAGATGGCACGTGAGAGGCTTGGCGCTTGGTCAGCAGTAGCCGCCGCGGATCCACTTCCTTCCGGCCTTTTGGTTACAGACAGCAGCGAGGTGATGAATCTTTTGCTGGAAGTTTTTCCCGGCTTAAAACAGGTCGCAAAAATCGAATACATCCCGGACTATACCCGGGTGGAGGACAGGGGGGCGCTTGTTGGATGGCAGGAGGATTTTTCCTCCTTTATGGAAAGGCTTGTGTCCGGAAAATCGGGACCGGACGACGGGCCTGCACCACCCATACCGGCTGATATCGCTGACAGCAATGGTCCGGTTCTGTCTGTTTTTCTTCTTCCCGGTGTCGATATTGTGGGTTTTCTTGAAATGTTTGCCCCTGCCCTGTCCATTAACGGGGCTTCCATTGATAATATTGAAACAGGGAATCTGCTTATCGGTCATCTGTCCGGTTGATTCCCATCCTGCTGTATGGCACAAGACCGGTGATATAATTTCTTGACTTTGATTTATCAGGTGGTGTAGAAAATTTCCGATAAAGAGTATGATGAACCCTGTGGCACAGACTGTTCCGGGGTGTGAAACGTTTAATTTTTTTAAAGCAAGGAGGCGATACAATGGCTTGGCAAGTGACTGTTGATGTGGACAAGTGTGAAGGATGCGAAGAGTGCGCTGACAATTGTCCTGTTGGGGTTTTTGAAATTGTGGATGGCAAGGCCGATCCTGTTAACATGGACGAATGCCTTGGCTGCGAAACCTGTGTGGAGGTTTGTGAGCAGGACGCCATCACTGTTGAAGAGGTGTAGCAGAACTGGATGTTAAAGTTTTCACGGTCCTATTCCCGGCTTTGAAGTTAACCGCTTTGGAGCCGGGATTTTTTATGCTGCGGGCTTATAAATCCGGTAAACACCGATGCCCAAGGCAAGCCGCTGGAGCCTGATGATGGAAGGTTCTATTTTTTAGGCGTGCTGGTATTGCCGGGGAACACAAACAGGTTTGACTTGTCCTTTTTAAATTTCAATCCTTCGTGGGACTTGCCTACCTCGCGTATCGAAAGTATGAGATATATCGACAGATGCAACGTTTTCACACCTTCAAGCCTTTTTTTTCGGGTCTCCTCCTCAGGGTCTACGACAAGAGAGTTCGTGTCGAACACAAAATCTGATATAGCGACAAAACTCATTCCAAGTGTTGAGTCTGTCACGGTTTTTGCTTTTATTGTGCTGACCTTTTCATCCTCCGGGTCGCGGTATGTGATAATGTAATGGATATCGTCCTTCTTAGCCATTTGTAAAACCCTTTCTTCCGAAGGTCGTTATTGACCGGTTGCAGATGTGACCATACCCGTGTTGGGCCTGTTTGTCAAAACATCTGTTTGCTTTTGGCTTTGCCGCTTATGGTTATCATATTACGGTTGACACGGCAGGGTGAAGTATATAGGAGTGTTGCAACAATCAGGTCGCATACAGGGAAAATGGAATCAATGAAGCTTTCATCTCAACAGGAAGCCGCAGTCCGGCACATGGGTTCTCCTGCACTTGTAACCGCGGGGGCAGGTTCGGGCAAAACCAGAACATTGACGGCAAAGATAGTCCACCTCGTTTCCATGGGCTATTCTCCTTCCAGGATTCTGGCCATAACTTTTACCAACAAGGCCGCTGACGAAATGAAGCGGCGCCTCGTGGAAATGACGGGGATACCGGAGAGCGGTTTCCCGTGGGTAAGGACCTATCACAGCGCATGTTACAGGATTTTAGGTGCTTACTGCGGCCTGCTCGGGTATGAAAAACCTCTCCAGGTTTATGATACCTATCATCAGAAAAAGATCCTTACAGAGGTCCTCATTCGCGCTAACGTGGACAAGAAGCATATGCCGGCCGTGTTGAACCATATATCACGCGCCAAAAATTCAGGTAATCCTGCATCATATTTCGACGCTCATCCATTTGTGGCAAACGCAAGACTGTCAGAACTCTACGAGCTTTACGAGAGGGAACTAAAGGAAAAGAACGCGGTCGATTTCGACAATATCCTGCTTTGTGTGAGAGATATCCTCAGGCGCCACGATGATGTACGCCGCCACTACATGGAACTGTTTGAATATATCCTTGTTGACGAGTACCAGGATACCAACAATTTGCAGGAGGACCTGACCGGTCTGCTGTGCCGGGGGGACAACCTGTTTTGCGTGGGTGACGATTGGCAGGCCATCTATTCCTTTCGTGGCAGCAACCTTAAACACTTCCTTTCTTTTACGCAGCGGTATCCAGACGCCCGCGTTTTCAGGCTGGAACAGAATTACCGTTCCGCAGACAATATAGTGCGGGTGGCAAACGATATAATCATGTATAACCCTGACAGGATGGAAAAGGAGTGCTTTTCGGATCAGCCCGGCGGTGTGGTGGAGGTCTACGAGTTTGACGATGAGGTGGAGGAAGCCGGATGGGTCGCCCGTAAGGCAGAAGCGCTGCATGATGCCGGAGTGGCATACGATGATATGGCGGTGCTTTACAGGACGAGGTTCACGTCCCTCTATTTTGAGCATGCGTTCCGGGAGGCGGGCATTCCTTACCAGCTGCTGGGCGACAGGGGGTTTTACGACAGGAAGGAGGTCATGGATATAAACAGCTACCTGATGGCCTCGGTTTTCGACAAGGATGATACGGCTTTTGAGCGTATCCTGAACGTCCCCCGGCGGGGTATAGGTGCAAAGACCTTGGAGAACATAAACCGGCTCAGAACCGGCGCCATGAGCCTTCAGGATGCGGCAAGAAAAGCGGTGGCTACCCGGCTTTTTTCAGACAGGGTGTACAGGGCGCTAAAAGAGTTGGTTACGCTGCTTGACGACATACGTCCCCTTCCACCTGCAAGGGCCATAGAAGTCGTGCTGGCACGTGTCGGTTACATGGAGTATCTTCAGCGGTACTCCGAGTCGGGGTCCATGGATTATACCGACAAGGTCGAAAACATAGAACAGCTTATCAGCGCGGCTTCCAGGAAAGAGACAATGGTGGAGTATCTTGAGGAAGCGGCGCTGGTAAGGGATGACCGCTACGACGAGACAGGCAGGGGAATCAGCCTTGCCACCATCCATGCTGCAAAGGGGCTGGAGTTCAACACGGTCTTCGTGGCTGGTTGCGAGGAGAACCACTTTCCGCACTGGAAGTCACTTGAAACAGAGGAAGAACTGCAGGAGGAACGAAGATTGATGTACGTGGCGATCACCAGGGCCGCGCGCAACCTTTTTTTAAGCTCGTCGCAATTCAGAAGAGGCCAGTTTTGCAGGAAAAGCAGGTTCCTTTATGAGGTGGAAAGAGCTCTTTAGCGGAATTTAGTGATATATCCGGTCTGCCGCCGGAGGGAGATTCCATGGCAAGCCGGTTTTACAAAACATCCTTAACAAACCATTTCACCGCTTTCGATATGAACGGTTTTAGATGGTTTTCCGCGTTGAGCCTGTGATCCCCGCCTTCCATGATAAACAGATCCTTGGGCTCCTTTAGAAGGTCGTATATAAGCCTTGCATGTTCCACCGGCACAACCGCATCATTTTGGCCGTGTATCAGCAAGACGTTTTGTGTGCCTGTGACCTGTTTTGAGATATCGAATTTAAGTGCGCGCTCGTAAAATGAGTGCGGCAGTTTCTCTGCATTTACATTTTCCGACAGCTTTACAGCTGCCATGACAGGCTCGCTGTGCAGAGGGGCCGCTACAGTTACAACCGGGATGCCACCCAATTTTTTTGCCTGGGCCAGAACGACCGCGCCTCCCATGCTGCTGCCAAAGAGACCGGCAAGCCCTGCTGTTTCAGGGTAACGGTTGAGTTCCTCAACCGCGTTTGCCAGGTCTTCGCAACGCGCCTCTATTGTGGTATCCGTTGCTATATCACCTTCACTTTCCCCGCAGCCCCTGTGATCGAAACGCAGGTATGCCATGCCGTTTTGCAGGCAGGCTTTTGCAAGTTCTTTTTGTTTTAGGGAATTTTTGTCCGCAAAAAGCCCGTGACAGCCGACAATAAAAGGGGCCGGGAGTTTTCCGGGAAGGTGCAAAACCCCGTAAAGAGTAAATTCGCCGGATTTAAAAGAGATATGTTTTGTCGCCATTATGTGGTTTCTCCAAGACTTATCCGTTACTGCTCCGGGACCGGGACAGAGGGGAAAAGCGACCGGTCGGTATGCGGCAAAAATTTTGCGGCACTGAACCGGTTCATGAACTCCTGGTTAACATTCAGCTCAAGGTAGGTTATCCGCGATTGTATGGAGCCTATCTCTTTTGATGGGGCACGCGATGACAGCATAAGTGATGCCCCTTCAAGAGAGCTGTTGCCAAGCACCTTGAAGCGGGTAAGAGGAAGATCCGGCAGCATGCCTATGCTTATTGCTGATTTCGGGTTTATCATGGATCCAAATGTGCCGGCCACGAAAAATGTTGTTATGTCATCCATGCCTAAGCCGACCGATGAAGTTATGGTGTCGAGGATCGTGTACATTGCCGCCTTTGATCTTATTATGTTGTCAATGTCAGGCTGGGTGAGGCGCAAGGGCATGCCGGTTCCAGACTGTTCTGCAGGGACAACGACCATTTGCGGGATACCGTCTGTTTGTTCGAATTTTTCCCTTAGTTTTTCAGGCACGAGTTTTCCCCGTATATCGATAAAGCCGTTTAAGAAAAGCTGCGCTATCAGGTCCAGCAGTGCGGATCCGCATATGCCAAGCGGGGGCTTGTGCCCGATTGTGTCAAAGTTTATTTTTTTTGTTTTTGGGTCTATAAATATGGTGTCGATAACTCCAGGGCCTGCTTTTGAGCCTATTTGTGCAACTCCTCCCTCCAGCGCGGGCCCGGCCGCTCCGGCACACGCCACCAGCCAGTCTCTGTTGCCAAGCACAACTTCGGCATTTGTCCCGACATCCACCAGAATAGCAGTGTCTTTCAAGCGGTGCATGCCGGAAAAAAGAATGCCGGACACCAGGTCTCCGCCAAAGTAGCTGCCCACGTTCGGGAACAGGAACACCCTTGCCATGGGATTTGCATTTATGCCGAGAGCCTCCGCCTTCACCATGCCTGGCCTGTTGACCGCAGGTATGTAGGGCTCACGTATAATCCAGCCCGGCGGCAACTTGAGGAGCAGGTGAGTCATTGTCGTGTTGCCCGCCACGGCTATGGCATGGATATTTTTAGAGTCGGTGCCCGCTTGTGCGCAAAGATCGCGAATCGCATTGTTGAGGCCGCCTATTATCATGCCGTGAAGTTGTTCCAGCCCCTCTGTGGAGGATGCATGATGTATTCGGGTAAGGATATCGTCCCCTATCGCGGTCTGTGGATTTTCAAATGAGGTTTCTCCAGCAGTTTTGGCCGATTCCAGGTCTATCAGGCGCGTTACAATACGGGTAGTCCCGAGGTCAACCGCAAGGCCCATGGCGATATCATCCGGGGCCGGGTCAAGGAGACCGGTCAATGTGGTGTGAACACCGTCTGAAAAAAGAACACATCTTGCGCTGTAGCCCCAGCGCCTGAGCATGTCGGGTATAACACGCATCAGCTCAAGGTCGGCCGTGATCCCGGTGATTTCCAGCTTTTGCTCCAGTGTGCGAACAAGCCTGTCCACGTCTGCCGTGTTATCCTTCAGCGAAGGCATGGGCAGGTCAACAGAAACCACCCACCTGTCATTATTGCTGTTGTTTTTCATGAAACATATACCGGTCATTAAAGGAACTGTTTTGCCAAGCGATAACTATAGACGTGTGCACCTGGAAATGCAACGGGATTTGCAAGGCCGGGGCCATGATTGGGGGGTGTTTTTGACCGGCAGCCATTGAAAACCTGGCAGGTGCTGTAAGCCGCATCTGCCTGCGTGTATGCCTGTTTTCTCCATGCGACGGACAGGCGGCAACGCACGGCCCTACCCCAAAGTCCGCAATTTTGCCCCCGGGATTTCGGGGAAAGGCTGTTTGGGGATGGGAGCCGGATAAAACACAGATCGCGGGGTTTGTATATGGGGCAGAGGGCTTCAGACCGTAAAGGTCATGTCACAGCTCACCGCAAAACATTCGAGGTTTTTGCCCGATTCCTTTATTATCCTGAGGCTGTCTGCCAGGATCTCGTCCATCTGGGAGTCGGTCCTGTCCTGGTTCAGGTGAAACAGGCCAAGTTTTTTAACCCCTGCGGACAGTGCAAGCGATATAACGTCGGTGTAAACGGAGTGGCCCCAGTCTATCTGGGTCCCGTACTCTTCGGGAGTATATTCCGCGTCGTGGAACAAAAGGTCGGCCCCTGCAACAAATTCAAGATAATCGTCATACGAAAGCCCGCCGTCATGAATATACCCCAACTCATTGTCGGTAAGGAATATAAAACTCTTGCCGTTTTCTGTGAACTTGTAGCCCGATCCACTTCCGGGATGGCTGAGTTTTATGGGTGTTACGGTTACAGATCCTATTTCAAAACCGTCGGGGCACCCTTTTTGGAAGGTTATGTTGGCCCTGAGGTCGTCATAGCGTATCGGGAAGTAGGGAGGTTTCATTACACGTGATATCATGTTTTCAACATAATCACCGGGGAAAGGACATCTGTATGCCTTTATGTTTGTTTCGTACATGTACAGCGGTTTGAAAAAAGGCAGGCCCATCAGGTGGTCCCAGTGCGCATGCGTGAAGATGAGGTGGTAGTTGAACCGTTTTTCCGAAACCAGTTTTTTTCCCAGGCGTTTTATGCCTGTACCAGCATCAACGATGATTATATCGTCGCTTTCCGTACGTATCTCTATGCAGGTTGTATCTCCCCCATATTTTACATACTCTTTACCTGAAACCGGAATGGAACCGCGCGACCCCCAGGACTTAACAATCATAACTCATCCTCATGGTGTGGCGCCAAACAGATCGCCCGTTGTAGCTTTTAATGCTTATCCCCCATAAATGTATACCAGATTCCATCACTATTCCACTCTTTTGTCAACGTTACCGGCATTTTTTTTAATGCAGACACTATTTCCCAGGCCTGGGAGCGCATAAGCCCTGAAAGGATAAAGCTGCTGCAGGACTCAAATGATGGGGAGCCAAGCAGGTCTTTCATTATGTCGTAATGGATGTTGGCAATAAAAAGGTCGGTCTTGATGCAGGAGGAAAGCTCTTTTGCATCCCCCTTTATAAACATAACCCTGTCTGAGACGTTATTCAGACCGGCGTTGCGCAGGGCGGTGCTTGCCGCTAAAAAATTGATGTCGATACCTATCACACGTTCTATGCCTGTAATGGCTGCGGCTATGGAGAGCAGGCCGGTGCCTGTGCCGATGTCAACTGCTGACCGTGGAGTTCCTCTATTGCGGCTTGTTATTAAATCCAGGGCCTCTAAGCAATCGCTTGTGGTCGCATGGCAGCCGCTGCCGAAAACAACTCCGGGATCCAGTATTATGGTACGGTTGCCATCCTTCCCGGCCGGTTTCAGCCAGGGCGGATATATGGTAAATCCCCCGGCTCTTATGGGAAAGTCATCCAGGGGCTGCCACTGTTCGTAGGGCATTATGAAACTGTCAAGCAGTATCAGGTCCGGCTGTCTGCTTAAAAGTTTTTTTACTTTAACGTCCGCTTTTTGGGAGAAAAAAAGAAACGAGAAACCATCCTCCTCCCAGTTACCGAGGAAACTGTTGCCAAAATCGGTATCCCTCGTGTCAGCGTTTCCTCTAAGATAGTAGATATAGAGTTCTTCGCAGGGGGGCGCATACGGTTTGTCGTTGGTTCCCATTTCAACGTATTTGTTTTGGGTTGTCACCGTTATTACGGCCGCAGTCAGGCGTTCATCAATTTGTCGAATATGGAAAAAGCATCTTTAACCGCGGGGTTGTCTGCAGGCAGTTCGATCGTGGGCCGCCCGTTTAGATCAAATTCGTACACACCGCTATCGGCAGGAATTGTGCCGGCAAGCTCAAGCCCGCTTTTTTCGATTGTTTCAAGGACGCTTTCTTCAGGCTCCTGTCTGACCTGGTTCATTACCAGCACACTTTTCCCGACGCCTATGTTAAGGTTCTGCGCAAGTTCGTGGATGCGTATAGCTGCCTGCAACCCCCTCCGGGAGGGATCGCTGACAATAAGCAGGATGTCCACGTCTTTTGTCGTAAGCCTGCTTATGTGCTCCATTCCCGCTTCGTTGTCGATAACTATGTAAGGATAGTTGTTTGTCAATTTTTCAAGGAAATTTGTCAGCAGGGTGTTTGCAGCGCAGTAGCATCCTGCCCCCTCTGGCTGGCCCATCACAATGAGATCGAATCCATCGGCCTCTGCAATTGCCTCCTCCATTTTCATTGAAATGAAAATATCTTTTGTCATTCCGGACGGGACCTTGCCTTTTTTCATCTCCTCCCGTGCGTTGCCAAGAGTATCAGGCACCTCGAGCCCCAGGACCTCATTCAGGTTGGCGTTGGGGTCGGCATCCACCGCCAGTATGGGAGTTCTGTCGGTAGTGACAAGATATTTTATCAGCATGCCTGCCACCGTTGTTTTTCCGGTTCCGCCTTTTCCGGCCAGTGCGATTGAAAACGACATGGTTTCTGGTATCCTTTCGATTCGATAAACAAATTATGGTAAATAACAAATCATCCACCTACTATAAAACAGGCCTTTGCGCAAGGTATAAAGTTCTTCCTGTTATAACCACCTGAAATAATCTTACAAATCTTCATCACCCGCATCACTGCGGTATCGGGATACACTGACATTGGCACACCTCCTTATTCGGGTTGCCGATTCATACCCCATATCGGTTAAACCGGGCAATTCATTTGCTATCGCAACCGGGCATTTCACGTGCTTATAACATTGGAGAGATTCTGCCTTTACAGATATACGGTTTTGTGTCAGATTACATTTGATTGCAAAATTGTGATTTTTTACGAGTGCATTGCATTTAAAATATTTTTGTTTCTAAATAAAGGCGATACCATTGGAAAAAGAATATCTGAATCTTGTTTATGGAGAGCTTGTCCGACTGTCTCAGGATAAAAACCTATTTGCATCAGTTCTTTCCGCCGTCGAAGACGTTTATCTTCGTGTCGAAGCGGCCGTGTCAGAAGCGGCCGGGGCGGCAAATCTGGCGTTCGAATGTCAACGCGGATGCTGTCTCTGTTGCCCGCCCAACGTGGGGGTAGAGCTTTTCGAGATCCTGCCGCTGGTGGCCAGCCTGAATGAGGGGCCAACCGAGGTGTTCGCGGATGCTTTGGAAGCGGCACAGCGGGAAGATACGGTCGGACCGGGGCGTATAAGCTTTGCCAAAATGTTCCTGGAAACCTCAAAAGAGATGCCCCACTGTTTTCTGCTTGACGAAGAAAAGGCCTGCGGCATTTATAACCAACGCCCGCTGGCCTGTCGACTGCATGTCAGTACGTCGGTGGCGGTATGCCGCCAGGAAAAACGACCGCAGTTTACCCCCAAATTTGCGGCCGACCTGGATTCGAGGGTAAAGAAAATCGTTGACGATTTTGCCGCCTCAGGCCATCATCTGTTGACGGGCCTCGGGGGGACGATGTACCGGATGCTGACCTACAACCCGCAGCAGCGGCGATTCGGTCTCAATTTTTTCGGGCAGGAAATAATATTCACGCGCCCGTGAGGCCGTATCTGATCAAATGTAATTATCTGACCTGATTTTAAATTTTTGTTTTCTGAACCCCTTTTGCTATTCTGCATCTGTAGTTCTCCTTCTGTTTTTTTGTGGTTGAGTCTTTTTCTTCCCAACCTCTACCGGATCGAAGGCTACATTTTCATCAAAGAATTTTTGCATGTTCCAGCCTTTTATGTTATTGACAACAAGGTGATAAAGGTATTTTAGCTTAAACAGATAAAGGTTTTGGAGGCATGGTGAAAAAAAACTACTTTATACTTCTGCTTGCTGTTTTTTTTGCCGGCCTGGCCTTCCAGTCTGTGGCGGCAAACATGCCGCCGCAGGGACCGGCGTATATTTCTGATACCATCAGGGTTACGCTTCGGTCCGGGCCGAGCATGGAGAACAAGGTGGTGTCTCTTCTCAGGGTAGGGCAGAAGATAGAGGTGCTTGAGCCTGGAGAGGATTGGACGCGTATAAGGGCGAAAAACGGAAAGGAAGGATGGGTTCTTTCAACCTTTATAACTGCCAGCCCGCCCAACGTGATGCTTTTGGAGTATGCCCGGAAAAAGGTGGATGAACTGTCAGTTAAATGCGCCGATCTCAAGAAAGCGAACAGGAAGCTTGCCGATGAAAACAGGGTTCTTAAACAGGCCGTTGAAAACAGTTCGAAAGAAGCAAAAAAGAAGATAGAGCAGCTTGCCCGTGAGAACAGGATACTCCGGGATTCTTTGGGCAACAGGTTTATCAAGTGGTTCCTTGCCGGAGCCGGGGTTATTCTTGTAGGTTTTTTCATAGGATACCAGGCAAAGCGGGACAGGAACCGTCTTTTCTAAACCGTAAAGGTTTTAATATACAGACAGGCTTTTAAG
The DNA here is from genome assembly GCA_002085115.1 of Desulfococcus sp. 4484_241. Taxonomy (GTDB): domain Bacteria; phylum Desulfobacterota; class Desulfobacteria; order Desulfobacterales; family Desulfosudaceae; genus MZGQ01. The sequence goes on along the minus strand of MZGQ01000022.1, from coordinate 484 downwards.
GAGGTTCCATGGAGCATAAGACCGATTTTCTCGTGATTGGAAGCGGGATTGCCGGGTTAAAATTCGCCCTTAAGGCCGCTGAAGTCGGCAGCGTCACAATTGTTACAAAGAAAAAAATAGACGATACAAGCACCAACAGGGCGCAGGGCGGGATTGCTGCTGTCATGGATGAGATAGATTCCTTTGATTTTCATATCAGGGATACACTGGCTGCCGGTGACGGCCTGTGCAAGAGAGACGTTGTTGAGTATGTCGTGCGTAACGGGCCTGTTGCCATACGTGAGCTGATGGATCTTGGCATACGGTTTACCACCTCCGGCGAGGGGCGGCTTGCTCTGGGCCGTGAGGGGGGGCATTCCCACAACCGTATCGTGCATGCCCATGACCTTACCGGGAGGGAGATCGAGCAGGCGCTGGTTGGCCTGGTCCGGAACAACAGCCGGATAACAATCCATGAAAACCACATGGCGATAGACCTTATCAC
>MZGQ01000021.1 GCA_002085115.1 Desulfococcus sp. 4484_241 | reverse complement strand
GGGGTCGATATAGCTGTGAGGATGGACGGTGACGGTCAGATGGATCCTTCAGACCTGCCTTCTCTGGTAGATCCGGTTGCCAGCGGCTCTGCGGATTACGCAAAAGGCAACCGTTTTTTTTCAGGCAACGCATACAAAAAGATGCCACGGATGAGATACCTTGGGACAGCCTTCCTGTCACTGCTCACAAAGGTGGTCTCGGGTTACTGGCACGTTTCAGATTTCCAGTCCGGTTATACTGCTATCAGCAAAAAGGCGCTTGCCACTGTTGACTGGGATATGATGTATACCCGTTACGGCCAGCCCAACGACCTTCTTATCCTTTTGAACGTTCACAACTTCAGGGTAGCGGACGTCCCGGTCGAGCCGGTTTACAACGTGGGAGAAAAATCGGGCATCAGGATAAGAAAAGTGATTTTTACTATAAGCTACCTGCTGTTAAAAAGGTTTTTCTGGCGGATGAAGGAAAAATACGTCATAAAGGATTTCCACCCCCTGGTTTTCTTCTACCTGCTTGGGATAATATTCGGGCTGGTTTCCGTCTGTCTTTTTGCAAGGCTGATTTTGGTCTGGAACGCCACAGGACATATCCCGCCCATAAACGCCCTTGCAGGCATGTTTTCCTTTATCAGCTCAAGCCAGTTTACGCTCTTTGCGATGTGGTTCGACATGGAGGCAAACAAACACTTGCGGGCAGGCAACTAACACAGATATCCTGCTTTTAAAAACTGAGACCAAACAACACGGCCAAAGAGAAAAAGGTACTTCAGACATATTAAAAAGTTTTGAGCACAAGGATGTTAAAATCTTTTTCCATAACAGAAACATGGGGAAGGGATGCGCCATCAGTACGGGGATATCCAGGGCCATGGGCGATATAGTGCTTATACAGGATGCCGACCTTGAATATGACCCGCATGAATACCCGGTACTGTTAAGGCCCATCCTGGAAGGAAAGGCGGACGTGGTCTTTGGGTCGCGTTTTGCCGGTTCGGGAGCCCACCGGGTACTCTACTTCTGGCACTACGTGGGCAACAAGTTTCTTACGATTCTTTCAAACATGTTTACCGACCTGAATCTCACCGACATGGAGACATGCTACAAGGTCTTCACAAAACAGGCCCTGGCGGACATAACCATAGAGGAAAAAAGGTTCGGATTCGAGCCTGAAATAACGGCCAAGATCGCCAAAAAGAATCTTCGAATATACGAGGTGCCCATATCTTACTACGGAAGAACCTACCAGGAAGGGAAAAAGATAGGGTGGCGCGACGGGCTGCGCGCCATATGGGCGATACTAAAGTACAACCTCTTTAAACGTTGAACTCATAAGGTAACCCCCCTCCATGAGACAGGCCAAAGGCTCAACATGAAAGTTCTCCAACTTTCCACATCCTTTCCCACGGGACCGGGAAGCTCGGCCGGCGTCTTTGTCCTGGACCTTGCAAGAAGCCTGAAACTCAAAGGCGTACAAGTGGATGTCGCGGCTCCCCATGCCCCGGGAATCGCCCTTGAGGAGGAGATCGAAAACGTCAACGTTCGCAGGCTCGTCTATTTCCTGCCGAAAGGGCTCCAGCGGCTATGCTACGGCGCCGGCATGCCGGAAAACATAAAGCAGAGCAGCCTTGCCAAGATTCAGCTTCCGCTCCTTGGCGCCGCATTTTTAGCCCATGCCTTAAAAAATGCGTCAAAATACGATATCATCCACGCCCACTGGAACCTGGCCGGGCTTGCTGCGGTAATCACCGGGAAAATCACAAACATTCCGGTCGTGGTCAACATGCATCACGGCCATTCACCCGGCCAGATAACACGCATGGACAGGTTCGTGCTTGAAAACTCCGATTTTGTCGTGTGCAACAGCCACTACACGCTTGAACTCCTGCTTAACACCTGCCGCCCGAAAAGGTACGGGGTTATATCACCAGGGGTCGATACAGAACTGTTCAGCCCGGCCGGCGAGAACAAACACCCTCAAAAAAGCGTTTTTGCAATGGGGCGGTTCATAGAATGGAAGGGTTTTCGCTATCTGATTGAAGCGATAGGGCTCATAAAAGAGGAGCTGCCGGATGCACGCCTCAAAATAGCAGGAGACGGCCCGCTTAAGGCTGACCTGGAAAAGCAGATAGAGCAAACGGGGCTTAACAGTACCGTCTTTCTGCTCGGCAAAACGCCACACGACAAAACACCCTGCCTGTTCAGGGAGGCTGCCGTATTTGTCCTTCCGTCGATCATCGACAGCCGGGGCAATACCGAGGGGCTTGGGCTTGTACTTGCAGAGGCCATGGCATGCGGCATTCCCTGTGTGGCAAGCAACGTGGGCGGGATACCAGACATAGTGAAACACGGTGAAAACGGTTTTCTCGTTGAGCCTGCCGATCCAAAGGCCCTGGCCAGTGCAATATCCACGCTTCTCAAAAACGATGACCTTCGCAGGAAAATGGGGCAAAACGCAAGAAAGTTTGCAAAAAGGGAGTTTTCCTGGCAATCGAAGGCCGTCCTTACCATAGAAATGTATCAGGACCTGATTAGTGCCAAAAAAGGCAGCCCGTCAAAAGGTCAGCCTGGGTTGGGGTAGGGCAATACATCAAGACAGCAGTCCGGAAAACAGGGCCCGATACTCACCGACCATCCGCTCGGCAGTGAACATTCTCTCAACCCTGTGCCTGTTGTACTGTCCCATCTCCCTCCGCATGGAAGGATTGTGGGCAAGGTGTGTTATCTTTTCGGCAAAATCGTCCACGTTGCCCAACGGACAAAGGAACCCTCCCCTGCCATCATCCACGAGTTCAGGTATCGATGAACAGTTGGTCGCTACAACCGGAAGCCCGCAGGCCATCGCCTCGGCTGCCACAAGGCCGAACCCTTCTCTCACGCTTGGAAAAAGCAGCATATCGAAATCCTGGTAGACCAGATGCATCTTGTCATGAGAAACAGGCCCGAGAGGTATCAGCCTTGGATGGTCGAGTCTCAACCCGGATGGCCTTAGGCCGGAGGCGAAAAAAATCTTTATCCCCGGCTCAAGCCTCTCCGCAATTGGGGCAAGCCATTGAGCCCCCTTCCTGCTCGTAAGGTTCCCGCAAAACAGTACCCTTATTTCGCCGCTCAACCCGGAGGGTTTCCTTTTTGCCGGAACAAACCTGTTGTGATCCACCCCGTTGTAGATGACCCTCACGCCGGATCGGGGAGAAAGATCCCTTTTGACAAGTCCGGCGGTAAAACGGCTGACCGCAGTAACCGCGCAAGCGCATTTCACTGCAAGACCTGTAAAAAGCTTCAGATCCGTCCGGTAGTGAAAATAGCGAAGCGGGCTGCTGTAATCTTTCATGAACCGGTCGATTACGTAATTATGAAAGGTTACGACAACAGGCACATCTTTTCGCACATGGAAAATCGCATGATCCGGTGTTGTATGTATAAGGTGAGCGCGGGTAAAACGCCCGACAGTCAAAAGGCTGGGGGGAAACAGTTCCCGAAGGGGGCGATAGGGCATCACGGTGTACCCCGGTATCCCTTTCTCCAGCATCCTGTGAACGACATATGCGCCATTTCCGGTCGGCATGGGACTTATGATGTTACGCATGGTCATAAGCGACTATCCCGTCCACTGTTTCCCAAAGCATACAGGATGCGCCTGTATGGAATATATAAAGACCAGTAAAGAATATAGCAAAGATGCATAAGTGCTGAAGGGCAGTTTTTCTCATGTGCCATACGCTCTTCGCTGAAACGTTCCTCCAGGCTGCGCCAGTCCCGGCGTGAGCTTATACCTGTATCCCGCATGACAGAAAGAACCACCGGTGCTCTTGCAAACCGCGCCTTGCTCCGATAAGCCCTTAGAAAAAAATCGTAATCCATGCAGACCTTAAACCTGATATCAAAACCGTTCAGCCTTTTTAACACATCCCTGCGGCACAAAACCCCCTGGTGCGGAATACCTTTAAAATTAAGCCGGAAATTAACCCCCCTTGGCCATACTGTAGCAAGCTTTTCCCCGAACTTTATTGGACATGCCACTATATCCGCCGTGCCCAGAAACGGCGAAACATTATCCAACGCATGGGCATCTGCCAGATAATCATCGGCATGAAGAAACAGTATGTACTCGCCCGACGCAAGAGAGATCCCCTTGTTCATGGCATCCGCTATCCCGCTGTCCTTTTCCGACACTACATGGCTGATCCTGTTCCTGTACCTGTCTATTATGTCACAAGTGCCGTCCGTGGAGCCACCGTCAACTATTATATATTCAACAAACCGGTAAGTCTGCTCCAGAACGCTCCTGATAGTCTGCTCTATATGCTTTTGAGCATTAAGGCATACAGTTATTACAGAGATCAGAACTGGTTCAGATTGTCCCATCCTGTAAACGCCTTTCCCCGGACGGCCCAAGGACAATATCAAAAGACAAAATTCCGGACTTTTCCCCAAGCATCAAACAGCAGCCACTTTACAAGAAAAAGGATTAAAAGCACGTGCCAAAAGCGCGGGTATTATGATGATAAAGTAAACCCCTTCCCCTGGTTCGATGCAGTTACAGCCAACACTGACGTGGTCCACGAGCGACAACCCGGAACTTCTTCTGGGCGCCACCATAAACAAAGGCGGCCGGCCTGGGTTCACCCCCACGGGCGGCATCCTGTTTGAAAGCGAGTTTGGAACTTATCCCAACAGCTTTTTTGCACAGTTCAAGGTCTGTTTTTAGCCAGGGGTATAATCCGGCGCTCTGCTTCAGCACATCAGAACACCTTTGCGCAAAGCTCTCCAATGGTGCCAAGATTGCGGCAGACATGAACACCGGCATCTTCGAGGGCGGCTATCTTGCCGCTTGCTGTTCCGCTTTTACCGCTTATGATCGCGCCGGCGTGTCCCATGCGCCTGCCAGGCGGAGCGGTAAGCCCTGCCACGAAACCAACGACAGGCTTTGTGACTTTCTCCGATATGAAACGGGCGGCCTGTTCCTCGGCGCTGCCGCCTATCTCCCCGACCATTACTATCCCCTTTGTATCCGGGTCGTTTTGAAAAGCATCGAGACAATCGATGAAACTGGTTCCATTGATAGGATCACCGCCTATTCCGACACAGGTGGTCTGGCCTATACCCTGTTCTGTAAGCTGATGAACCACCTCGTAGGTGAGTGTCCCGGACCTTGAAACAACTCCTACAGGACCGCCGGGCTTGTGAATAGGCCCCGGCATTATACCTACCTTGGCCTTGCCGGGAGTTATTATACCCGGACAGTTAGGCCCTATAAGACGGCATGGCAGGCCGTCCATTATCCGCTTGACCCGCATCATGTCCATCACCGGAATACCCTCGGTGATGGCAACGATAAGCCCTATCCCGGAATAGGCGGCCTCGCATATAGCGTCGGCGGCAAACGGGGGTGGGACGAATATCATGCTGCAGTTGGCGCCGGTCTGTTCAACTGCTTCTGCAACGGTGTTAAAAACAGGAACGCCGTTGATATCCTGCCCGCCCTTTCCCGGGGTAACCCCGGCAACCACATTGGTTCCGTATTCAAGGCACTGCCGGGTGTGAAACGATCCTTCCTTGCCTGTTATACCCTGCACCAGCAACCTGGTATTTTCATCCACAAATATAGACATTGCAACACACAGCCTTTCCAAATATAGAAACAATACTTGGCTTACACGGCCGAACATGCGGCATGTAAATTTTTCTCATGCGGCCTTGCCGACTATGCTTGCCACCATCTCTGCCGCTTCCTTCAAGCTTGTTGCCGTATGGAGGTCAAGCCCGGAATCGGCAAGTATTTTTTTCCCCTCATCAACGTTGGTGCCCTCCATGCGGACAACAAGAGGAACGTGTATGTCGGTGTTCCTTGCAGCCTGCACTATGCCGGAGGCAAGCACGTCACAGCGCAGAATGCCCCCGAATATGTTTATGAGGATACACCTGACCTTTTCGTCGCTCAGGATTATCTTAAAACCGTTCTCAACCATCTCGGCGTTGGCGCCGCCGCCCACATCCAGGAAATTGGCCGGCTCTGCTCCTGCAAGCTTTATTATGTCCATGGTTGCCATTGCAAGGCCGGCACCGTTCACCATGTTGCCCACGTTCCCGTCCATGTTGATGTAGTTCAGGTTGTACTTGGAAGCTTCGACCTCCAGTGGATCCTCCTCGCCAGTGTCCCTGAGCTCCTTTATATCGCCATGGCGGAACAGAGCGTTGTCGTCGAAATTGATCTTGGCGTCAAGAGCGACAATGGCTCCGCTGGAAGTGACGATAAGCGGGTTGATCTCGACCAAAGATGCGTCGTAATCCACGAACAGTTTGAAAAGGGATTTCACCACACCGGTAAACGGTTTGATACTCTCCGGCGCAAGGTCCAGCCCGAACGCCAGCAACCTGCAATGAAACGGCTGAAGTCCGGCCAGGGGATCTATGTAAACCCTGATAATCTTTTCAGGCGACTTTTCAGCAACCTCCTCTATATCCATACCGCCGGCAGAGCTTGCCATGATGACGATACTGGCTGTCTCGCGGTCTACCACCACCGAAAGATAAAGCTCCCTTGCAATATCTGCACCCTCTTCGACAAGGACCTTTCGCACGACAGTGCCTTCCGGCCCTGTCTGGTGGGTGACCAGCCTGGAACCCAGCATTGCCCCGGCAACTGTTTCAACCTCATCCGCGGAGTTGGCAAGTTTAACGCCTCCTGCCTTTCCCCTGCCCCCGGCATGGACCTGGGCTTTCACCACAACCGGGAAACCACCGAGTTCAAGGGCGGCCTCTTTTGCCTGGGCCGCGGTTTCGGCCACACGGCCTGCCGGAGTTGGAATCGAGTATTTCCTGAACAGCTCTTTTGTCTGGTACTCATGTATTTTCATTGTCCTGCCCCTATCCTATCACACACAGCACGGCATCTTTGGGAACCGAGTCGCCGCTGCCAAAATTTATCGATTTGATTTTGCCTGACGCTGGCGAGGGGAGGGCGTTTTCCATCTTCATGGCCTCGAGGATTACCACTGTTTCCCCCTCTGCCACCTCATCACCAACGTTTTTCGTATATTTGACTATCATGCCGGGCATTGGAGCCAAAAGCGGTGTTCCATCCGTATCCTGTGCTGCCGGTGCCGGAGCAGCCGGTGCTGTCTTTTCTTCCTCCTTGGTTTGCGAAGCGGCAGGCCGAGTCACAGAAACGGGCTCAGCCGGAGCCGCAGCAACCGGCGTCTGCGCCGCCGCCGGAACCGCAGCAGGCTGAGCCGGTGCCGCCCCAAGGCGCGCCGCAGCCTGCTGTATGTAGCTGATCACGGGCGAATCTCCGCTTTCGTCAACACCGACCTCGAAATATTCATTATCGACAAATACGTGAAACTTACGGAATGTTTCGCTCTTTTCAGGAATCTCGTGCTTGTCTGTTTTTTCAACAACCTGACCCGTCCTGGCCTTTGCCGCCAGGCGCTCCAATTGCTTTGCCTGTTCAAGGCTGATGGCCCTGACCGACTCAGGCGGTTCCTCAAGCCCATATTTCCATTTCAGAAACTTCTTGCCGGTTACAGGGTACAGCGCATAAATAAGAAGGTCATCCATATCAACGGCAAGGTCACCGATCTCCTCCCTGGCCTTTTCAAGCTCGGGCTCCAGTATCTCGGCCGGCCTGCCGGTAAAGGGTGTCTCACCCCTTGGATAACCGGCAAGGGCCTTTTTCTGAACCTCGGGATTGATCGGTTTTGTGGTCTTACCATACAGGCCGAAGCACAGGTCCTTAACCTGGTCGGTGATACGGGTGTAACGTTCCCCGTCCTTGTCAAACAGCACATTGTTTACTGTCTGAACACCGACGATCTGGCTTGTCGGAGTGACCAGGGGTATGGAACCAAGATCCTTTCTCACCCTTGGAAGCTCCTTGTAAACATCACCAAGCTTGTCCAAGGCATCCATCTCCTTTAACTGGTTGAACAGGTTGGAGAGCATACCGCCCGGTGTCTGGTGAAGCAGCACGTTTATGTCTATGAGGGACATGGTGGGTTCGTTCAGGAACCTGCGGTACTTCGGCATAACATCGCGCTCGAGGATATCCCTTATTTCCACCAGCTTGTTGATATCTATCCCCGTGTCCCTGTTTGTGCCAAGAAGGGCCATCACAAGCGGCTCGACTGCGGGATGCGATGTACGGTAGGCATAGGGAGACAGGCAGGTGTCTATGATGTCAACCCCGGCCTCCACCGCCTTCAGGTGCGACATGGGAGCAAGCCCGGCAGTGAAATGGCTGTGGAAATGTATCGGGGCCTTTACCGTTTCTTTTAACGCCCTGATCACGTCGAATATGTCATAGGGAGCAGCAAGACCTGCCATGTCCTTTATGCATATGGTGTCCGCCCCCATATCCTCAAGCTCCCTGGCCTTGTTGACGTAGTATTCAACGTTGTATACCTCGCCGCCGAGTCTTGGCTCTGTCAGTGAATAACATATGGTGCCCTGGAAGTGTTTGTCGTATTTCTTTATGACGGAAACAACGGTTTCGAAATTGCGAAAATCGTTTAGCGCGTCAAAAGTCCTGAAAACGTCCATGCCGTTTTCAATGGCACGTTCCACAAAGGCCTTTGCCACGTCATCCGCATAGTTACGGTAGCCCACCAGGTTCTGGCCGCGCAGAAGCATCGAAAGAGGGGTTTTCTTGAAATACCTTTTTAGCGTTCTTATGCGTTCCCATGGATCCTCGTTCAGGAACCTGTGCATGGTGTCAAAGGTCGCTCCGCCCCAGACCTCAACGGCCCAGAACCCTACCTCGTCCATAAGCCCTGCCACGGGAATCATGTCCTCAGTGCGCCCCCTGGTGGCAAAAAGGGACTGATGCCCGTCCCGAAGCGAAAGATCCATAACCTTGAGCGGGTTTTCCGCTTTTGGCCGGTCCTTGTCGTAATTCATTGTCGTCATTTTCACCTGGTGATGATCGCTCATGGTATACCTCTCCTTAAAAATATATTCCCTGGTATGCCTGTCTTTCTATTTCAGCGTTCTTAACTGCATCATGGTCCGCAGCTGCATGCCGAACTGCCGGCCGGTCTGTCCCCACCTGTTTTCCCTTGTAAAAGGCCCCTGTTCAAGCGGTGAACGGCCTCTGTTTGCCGCTACAAGCCCGGACACCGCCGCCATCTCGGCCTCTCCCTTTATGTACGCGGTAACGGCCGCCGAAATCGCTGCCCTTACCTTTTTATCCCTTGCCTTCATCAGGTATGCCTCCGTTATTCGACAATATCTGCCTGCCTGATTACATTGGTATGTTGCCGTGTTTCTTGGGCGGACGTGTCTCCCGCTTGGTGCACATAAGTTCCAGTGCCTCGCAGATGCGCTGACGCGTATACCTGGGCTGTATAACGGCGTCAACGTATCCCCTTTCAGCAGCCCGGTACGGATTTGAAAATTGCCTTCTGTACTCCTCTATCTTTTCCTTCCTTGTCTGTTCGGGGTTCGCCGATGTTTGAATCTCCTTACGATATATGATGTTGGCAGCGCCTTCCGCCCCCATAACAGCCACTTCCGCGGTTGGCCAGGCATACACCACGTCTGCTCCGAGATGGCGCGAACTCATGGCAAGGTAAGCACCCCCATAATCCTTCCGTGTGATTAAAAGCAGCTTGGGAACAGTGGCTTCGGAGTAACACCAAAGCAGCTTGGCACCATGCCTTATGATCCCTCCCCACTCCTGGTCCTTGCCCGGAAGGTATCCAGGCACGTCCGCAATGGTAAGCAGGGGAATGTTGAACGCATCACAGAACCTTATAAACCTTGTGGCCTTGTCTGCAGCGTTTATGTCAAGACAGCCGGCCTGGAAATTCGGCTGATTGGCTATTATTCCCACGCTTCGGTTGTTGATGCGTGCAAAGCACACTATTATGTTTTTTGCGTAATACTGGTGGGGCTCAAAAATTTCGTTGTTGTCAACTATTGAACGTATCACCGTCTTCATGTCGTACGGCTGATTTATATCATCCGGTATCAAGGTATCCAGCCCGGGGTCTTCCCTGTATGGATCGTCGCCTGTGGGGACAACAGGCGGGTCTTCCATGTTGTTGGAAGGAATGTAGGACAGAAGCCTGCGTATGCTTTTTATGGCATCGGCCTCGTCCTCGCAGGCGAAATGAGCCACACCGCTTTTCTCGTTGTGCACCATGGCCCCGCCAAGATCCTCGAAGGTAACGGTTTCACCTGTTACCGCTTTTATCACCTGTGGCCCGGTTATGAACATGTAGCTGGTTTTCTTTACCATGAAGATCCAGTCGGTCATTGCCGGAGAATATACCGCACCGCCGGCTGTGGGCCCCATTATGGCCGATATCTGCGGAATAACCCCGGAACACAGGGAATTTCGATAAAATATCTCCCCGTAACCTGCGAGCGCATCCACGCCTTCCTGGATCCTGGCTCCGCCTGAGTCGTTAATGCCGATGACCGGCGCTCCGGCCTTCAATGCCATATCCATAACCTTTGTAATCTTCTTGGCATGCATCTCGCCCAGGCTGCCTGCGCGTGATGTGAAATCCTGTGAATAGGCGAAAACCGGTCTGCCCTCCACCAGACCGTGGCCTGTGATAACTCCTTCGGCCGGGATCCTGACATTTTCCATGCCGAAATTGGTGCATCTGTGAGACATGAACATGTCCAGCTCCCTGAACGTGCCAGGGTCAAAAAGAGCCTCTATGCGTTCACGGGCAGTGAGTTTGCCCTTGGCCTTGTGCTTGGCCACGGCTTCCTTGCCGCCCATTTCACGAACCGCCTGCTCTCTTTCTTTCAACTCCCTGATCTTGTCACTGGTGTTACCCATATCAAATCCCCTTGCTTGACAATCCGGTATCCATTTTTCCATGTTTGCCGGAATAAACAGCAGTACTGTTCCCGCTGCTGTGATGCTGTGTTCCGGCTTATATATTAAACAGCCAAATTTTCAAAAAATGCTATACTTTTAACCTGCTGTCAAGACAAAACAAAAGATGATGCGCGCCTGCAGTAGGTGTAAGCTCGCCCCGTTCAACCCTGCGGGATATCTCGGGAAGGGCTTCTTTTATCTCCGGAAGGGAGAGAAACCGTTCCCTCAGGCCCTCCTCGACCAGCCTCCACATCCATTGCCCGGCCTGCTTTCTCCGCCTGGCATCGAGCTCTCCGCAACGGGTGAGCATCTCCCTGTGTTCAACGATCGCATCCCATATATCCTCTATCCCATGACCGGTAAAAGAACTGCAGGTAAATACCCTGGGGGCCCATATGGAATCGGGCGTGCCCAGCATGTGAAAAGCCATTTCATATGTCTGTTTCGCCCGCATGGCGTTTTCAATATTATCTCCGTCGGCCTTTGTGACGGCAATCGCATCGGCAAGCTCCAGTATTCCTTTTTTTATCCCCTGCAGCTCATCACCGGCTCCAGCCAGCACAAGAACAAGGAAGAAATCCACCATGGACGCCACAGCAGTCTCGGACTGGCCCACTCCTACCGTTTCGACCATTACGACCTCAAAGCCTGCGGCCTCGCACACCAGTATTGTTTCCATTGTCTTGGATGCTATGCCGCCAAGAGTAGTACCGGATGGAGAGGGACGTATGTAGGCAAGCGGGTCTGCCGAAAGTTTTTCCATGCGTGTCTTGTCACCAAGCACGCTTCCTCCGCTTTTTTTGCTGCTCGGATCGACCGCCAACACTGCGACGGGAATTCCCCGTCCGGTCAAAAAGGTTCCAAGGGTCTCTATAAAAACACTCTTTCCGACTCCGGGCACCCCGGTTATCCCCACACGCATCGAGTTCCCGGAATGGGGGAGAAGCATCTCGATTACACGGCCTGCAACCTTCCTGTGTTCAGGCAACGAGCTCTCAACAAGAGTTATCGTCTTGGCAAGCACACGCCTGTCACCGGCAAGAACGCCACGCACGTATTCCTCGGCTGTAAGTTTTTTTGTCACCGGTCTTTCACCTGCCCGGGCTGATGGCTATGCCTGCCCTTCCAGAACGTTCAGAACCTTGTTGGCAGAATCGGTTATTGCCGTCCCTGGGCCGAATATGGCCGCCACGCCCGCATTGTAAAGAAAATCGTAATCAGCAGGAGGGATGATACCGCCTACGACAACCCTGACATCTTCACCGCCGTACTCCTTCAATGCCTTTATCAGTTCCGGCACAAGCGCCCTGTGACCGGCTGCCAGGCTGGAGACGCCGACAACGTGGACATCGTTCTCCACCGCCATCTTGGCGGCTTCGTCAGGAGTCTGGAACATCGGGCCTATATCCACATCAAAACCAAGGTCGGCAAACCCTGTTGCAACGACCTTAATTCCCCTGTCATGTCCGTCCTGCCCCATTTTGACGACAAGAATTCTTGGTTTTCTCCCATGTTTTTTTGCAAAATCATCCGTACGCTTTCTCAAAGATGCGATTATCTCGCCGTCCCTGCATTCACTTGCATAGACGCCTGATATGCATTGTGTTGTCGCCACATACCTTCCGAAGACCTTTTCAATTGCCTCGGTGATCTCGCCGACAGTGGCCCTGGCCCTTACGGCGGGTATGCAGGCCTCCAGGAGATTGCCCCCGGATTCGGCGCACCTGGTCACAGCCTCCAGCGTTCTTTTCACCTCATCGCTGTTCCTTGTCTTCTTTATCTCCCTTAGCCGCGCTATCTGCTCCTCCCTCACCGTTTCAGGGACCTCCAGCACCTCCAGAGGCACCTCGTCCTCCACCTGGTACTTGTTCACCCCGACCACGGTCTCAATGCCCTGGTCGATACGGGCCTGGCGCCGGGCTGCCGCCTCCTCGATTCTCATCTTGGGCATACCGGTCTCTATGGCCTTTGCCATACCTCCCATCTCCTCTATCTCACGGATGATGGCCCGGGCCTTTTCCGCCATAGCGTCGGTAAGGCTTTCGACGTAGTAGGAGCCGCCGAGTGGATCAACCACCTTGCACACGTGCGACTCTTCCTGCACGATTATCTGGGTGTTCCTGGCGATGCGGGATGAAAGCTCCGTCGGCAGGCTCACGGCCTCGTCAAACGAGTTTGTGTGAAGCGACTGCGTGCCTCCCAGCACGGCGGACATACATTCCAGTGTGGTGCGTATGATGTTGTTATAGGGATCCTGCCTTGTGAGGCTCCAGCCCGATGTCTGGCAGTGGGTTCGCAGCATCCTGGATTTTGGATTTTTCGGGTCAAAACGCCCTATGATCTCAGACCACAGCAGCCGGGCCGCGCGGAGCATGGCTATATCCATGAAAAAATTCATGCCAATCCCGAAGAAAAAGGAGAGGCGCGGAGCGAACTGGTCGATATCAAGACCGGTGTTTAACGCTGTTTTGACATATTCCAGGCCGTCTGCAAGAGTGAAAGCCAGTTGCAGTACCGAATCTGCTCCTGCTTCCATCATGTGGTACCCGCTTATACTGATAGTGTTGTACTTCGGCATCTGCTTTGAACAGTAACTGATGATGTCAGACACTATCCTCATAGATTCGACCGGCGGATATATATAGGTATTACGTGTAAGGTACTCCTTTAAAATATCGTTCTGGATGGTTCCCCGGAGCTGCTCCTGCGACACGCCCTGCTCCTCGGCGGTTACTATGTAGGCAGCCAGTATGGGCAGAACAGCTCCGTTCATGGTCATGGAAACGCTCATCCTGTCCAGGGGTATGCCATCGAACAGGATCTTCATATCCTCAACCGAGTCGATGGCAACACCGGCCTTGCCAACGTCACCCGCAACCCTTGGGTGATCCGAGTCATATCCCCTGTGGGTTGCAAGGTCAAAGGCCACTGAAAGCCCCATCTGGCCGGCTGCAAGGCATTTCCTGTAAAACGCGTTTGACTCCTTTGCAGTGGAAAACCCGGCATACTGCCGGATGGTCCAGGGCCTGCCTGCATACATGGTGGCCTTTACGCCCCGGACAAACGGAGCTTCGCCCGGTATTGAATCGACATGTTCGATTTCTTCAATATCTTCTGCCGTGTAAAGAGGCTTTATCACTATACCTTCCGGTGCTTCCCAGTTGAGGGACTCAACCGGTTTGCCCTTGAGCTCCTTTTCGGCTATCTCTTTCCATTTTGCAAGATCTGCCATACAAAACATCCTCCATCCAATTGGTTGCTTACAAGCGGTTACCCTTCGCCTGTTCTTTCACCCGGACCTTTTACCGCCACAGGGGTTCAGTCATTGGGCCTTTCACAAAGCTCTACCAGCACGCCACCGGTGGCCTTGGGATGCAGAAATGCTATCCTGCCGCCGCCTGCCCCACGCCTCGGGACCTGGTCTATAAGCTGCACCCCCTTTTCCTTAAGCTCGGCAAGAGCCGCATCGATATCGTCAACCCGGAATGCAACATGCTGTATCCCCTGGCCTTTTTTTTCGATATACTTTGCCACCGGCCCATCCGGCGATGTGGATTCGAGAAGTTCCACCTCGCTTTCGCCAACCGGCAAAAAAGCGGTGGTCACCTTCTGCTCCTCCACTGTTTCAACGCCTTCAAGCGGAAGGCCCAGTATGTCACTCCAGAAGTTCTTCCCCTCCTCTATGCTGTTTACAGCTATCCCGAGATGATCCACCTTTAAAATCTTCATAAGCACACTCCCATTTTTTAAATTTGCCTGATACCGGCCAAAACGTTGCATGGGCAGACACCGGTTTTATTTCACCGATTCGACAGCCCTGCGAAAGCCTGTTGCCGATTCTTCTATTGTTTTGTCATCCACACAGAAGGCCAGGCGGAAATGGCCCGGCTTGCCGAACCCGGAACCTGGAACAGCCAGGATCCGTTCCTGCTGCAGGATTTTTACAAACTCCACATCATCAGGAATCGGCGATTTTGGAAACAGGTAAAAAGCGCCCGCCGGTTTTATGAATTCATATCCGCACTGCGCCATTATGTCGCAAAGCATTTCACGCTTTCCCGCGTAATGCTCTATATTAACGTGCTTACCCTGAAGTGCTGCAACTGCACGCTGCATAAGAGCCGGTGCGTTGACAAATCCAAGCACCCTGTTTGCAAAAGTCATGGCTTCTATAAGCTGCTGCCTGCATGAAGCACCGGGATTTACAGCTATGAATCCTATCCGTTCGCCGGCGATCGACAGCGTCTTTGAGTATGAGTAGACAACCAGGCTGTCAGGGTAGGCCGGGAAAACCGGAGGCACACCGGCCCCTTCATAAACTATTTCACGGTAGGGCTCATCAGTAACAAGATATATCTTCCTTCCATACTTTTGCCCCTTTTCGGCAAGAAGCTGTCCGAGCCGCCGTATCGTGTCATGAGGATATATCACACCGGTAGGGTTGTTTGGCGAGTTTATGATAACCGCCTTACACCTTTGTCCGATCGCCCTGTCCATGGCGTCCATGTCTATATCAAAGCCGGAAGTGGTCCCGGCCGTTTTAAGCACCCCGCCATGATTCTCCGTGTAAAACCTGTACTCCACGAAAAACGGGGCAGGAGTCACCACTTCGTCCCCGGGATCAAGAATGGCCTTTAAGACAACGTTAAGACCGCCTGCCGCCCCACAGGTCATGATTATATCTTCTTCCGACAGGCTGCTCTCCTGCTGTTTCGACACATGCTCTGCGACCGCCCGGCGTGTTTCAGGATACCCGGCATTGGGCATGTATCCGTGGTTTATATCCGTACTTTTGATAACCGACTGCAGAGTGGTTTTGAAAATATCAGGCGGTGGTACATTGGGATTGCCAAGACTGAAATCATATACATTCCCTGCGCCATGCAACTGCTTCAACCTGGCCCCTTCCTCGAACATCCTGCGTATCCAGGAGGAAGAGGAGAGACACTGTTGGACCTGTTTGGATATCGCCATTGACCGACTCCGTTAAGTATCGTCTGAATCAGCTGAATCAGCAAAACCGGCAACCCAAAAACATTTTTGAAAGGGGAGTTCCGCTGCCTCTGCATCAAGTGTTGGAGAATAAAAAAAACCGCTCTTTTTGTCAAATCTTTTCGAACCACCCAAAATCCGCTATTGGTTTTTGATAAAGTTGTCTTGGAGGCCACAGCAGGTAAAAATTTCCGCCCTGTGTCCCCTGGACGATGAAAATTTTGTTATCTCTTGATGAACTCGTGAAAAGTTTTTGGTTATATATTGAATTATTTAAAAAAATTTATTTTCGCTTGATTTTTTGCTTTCCGATTGGTATTAATAGTCAATAGAATCAAAAGTTAAAAGGAAACGGGCATGTCCTGGGAGCGAATCCGCAAGGTCATGGACCGGCTTAACATGGTAAATTTTTCCATAAAAGATTCGCGTATTCTACAGCGCTCCGATCTCACCCCAGATTAATCCAACATCCTGAAAAAGATTAATATCAACCCACCAAATCTCATCTGGAAAAATCAATTTTCCCTCCTGATTTCGTAGGCACTACGCCATTTTTCAGATTATGGATAACTATTTGTTATTATATTGTATTATGTATTTTTCATTTCCGCAACTGTCGAACATGGATAGGATCTCCACACCTTATCGGGCCGCCTTCAATTACTTTTGCGAAAACCTCCCTATTGGAACAGTTTTCCAGTCTATTCCAAGTGTTGCTATATTCTCGGCAAAATCGCCGAACGAGACATCGGGCCCTTTTTGCGCTGCCTCCTGGATGCTTTCAGATGCAAGAAAACTGACCTGCCTGTGCCACTTTCCGGCATGTGCATCGTTTTCAAGACCATGATTTTTTACAAGTACAGCCTGCTGCACGCACTCCTTGCGTGTGCCCTTGTGCCTGCTTATTGCTATTGAAGAAACTATCTTCATAAGACCTCCCGGGAAAAATTTTACGGCGTCAGGCGGATGAAATTTCTTTTTCGAGCAGGAAAATACCGTAGGTTGCAAAAAGGTTTGGGGCAAACCGTATAACAGTGCCGGTGTATGGGGTACGGCCCGGTGAAGTAGCGGCCTCCTTTATGATACGGATCTCCATGTTTGTTGCAAATTCACGAAAATCGCGAATGCTTAGCACACGGATATTGGGCGTGTTATACCACTGGTAGGGAAGCTGTTCTGTAATGGGCGCACGGCCGGAGAAAAGAATCTGAGCCCTGACTTTCCAGTAGCCGAAGTTGGGAAAGCTTACTATCCCTCTTTTGCCGACGCGAAGCATTGAGTTTATGACATGTTCCGGTTCGTACACCTGCTGGAGTGTCTGGCTAAGGATTACATAGTCAAACGCATTGTCAGGGTAGTCTTCCATCTCCCGGTTCAGATCACCCTGCACGACGTTTATGCCTTTTTCTATGCATTTGGCAACCTTTGACTCGACTATTTCAATACCGGTCTCATATATCTGTTTGTGTGTTTTGAGAAAGTGCAGCAGCTCTCCTTCGCCACAACCCAAACCAAGGACCTTTGCGCCCGGCTCCACCCATGAAGCTATTATGGCAAGATCAAACCTCATTTGACCTGTATGGTTAAAGTTTTGCGCTGACACTTTTTAAAAATCCCCTTATGAGTTCTGTAAGACGCCGGTTTGGGACAAGGAAAGCATCATGGCCGAAATCCGCATCTATTTCACAGAAACTGACCGCCAGGCCGTTCTTTTTCATAGCGGTCACCATCGCCTTTGACTGGTAGGTAGGATAGAGCCAGTCCGAGGTGAAGGACACCACCAGGAAACGCGCACTTGCCTTTGAGAACGCTCCAACAGCTGACCCTCCACCGTGCTGCTCTTCCAAGTCGAAATAGTCGGCTGCCTTTGTAATGTACAAAAAGGAGTTTGCATCAAACCGTTCGACAAAACTGGCCCCCTGGTGGCGAAGGTAGCTCTCCACCTGGAAATCCACTCCAAAATCGTAGGAGAATGAGGATTTGTCCTGCAGACGCCGGCCGAATTTCTGCTTCATAGCCTCGTCGGACAGGTAGGTGATATGCCCGATCATCCTTGCCACCGCGAGGCCAAGGTCCGGTGTTTTGCCTCCGTAGTAGTCCCCCTTGTTCCAGTTCGGATCGGACATGATGGCCTGCCGCGCAACCTCGTTAAATGCTATGGCAAGCGCTGAGTGGCGCGTAGTCGTGGCAAGCGGAATGGCCGAGGCAACCATATCGGGATAACGGACGCTCCATTCAAGCACCTGCATGCCTCCCATCGAACCGCCTACCACGGAAAGAAGACGCTCTATTCCAAGATGATCCATAAGCGCCTTCTGGGCTTTTACCATGTCTCCGATCGTGATTACCGGGAAGGAGATTCCATATGGACGTCCCGTGGCCGGGTTTATGGAGCAGGGCCCGGTAGACCCCATGCATCCGCCTATCACGTTTGAACAGATCACAAAGTATCGGTTCGTGTCTATCCCCTTGCCCGGGCCGATCATGATGTCCCACCAGCCCGGTTTTGGATCATCCTCCCGGTAGTACCCTGCTGCGTGGGAGTCTCCTGTCAATGCGTGGGCCACAAGGACCACGTTGCTTTTGTCGGCATTCAGAGTGCCATATGTCTCATAGGCTATGGTGACAGGGCCCAAAGACGCCCCGGATTCAAGCTCCATTCTGTCTGGCGGATGCGCGAATGTAAAAGTTTTCTTCTCCACCAGCCCTACGGAAACGCCGTTTTTATCATGTTCTGTATATTCACTCATGCCTCTTATTCCTCCAATGCATGAGCAATGTCGTCGCATATATCGGATGGATTCTCAATTCCGACCGACAGCCTTATCATGTCCGGTGTTATTGAGAGATTTCTCCTTGTAGCCTCGTCGAACGATACATACTGGGTCGAGTAGGGATGTATGGCCATGGTTCGGCAGTCTCCAAGGTTTGCTATGTTAAGGATCAACTTCAGGTTGTCTATGAACCTGAAACAGGTGTCCTGGTCGGCCAGTCCGAAAGTAAGAAGCGCTCCAAACCCTTTTTTGCCGAACTGTTTTACGGCAGTGGCGTGGCTGGGGCTGTTTTCGAGCCCCGGGTAGTTTACCCATTTTACTTTCGGGTGGCCCTTGAGAAAGTTTGCCACTTTAATGGCATTTGCGAAGTGCCGCTCCATGCGAAGAGACAGCGTATTTATGCCAAGCAGGGTCAGGTAAGCGTCCATTGGAGATTGTGTGGTCCCGAAATTTATGTGGTGTTCCCTCCAGATTTTGTCGATAAGTGCGAGACTGCCCTTTCGCTGGACAAAGGGTTCAAAATCGGGGAACCTCTTTTTATCCCATTCAAAGGAGTCTCCAACTATGACAGCTCCGCCTACAGACGCCCCGTGTCCGCCAAGGTATTTTGTGGTTGAGTGGATTACTACATCAGCTCCCAGTTCCAGGGGCCTGCATAAAAACGGGGTCGCCAGCGTGTTGTCAACAATGAGCGGGATCCCGTAATCATGCGCGGTTTTTGATATATGCCGGATATCAGGGACGTCCATGGCAGGGTTGCCTATGGTCTCAAGGTACACGAACCGGGTCCGGTCATTTATGGCGGCCTTTATGCCAGAGCTGTCAAGGGGGGCTGCCAGCCGGGCCGTTATCCCGTATTTTTTAAACACGCTTGTAAAAAGCACATATGTTGACATGAACAATGACCGGCCTGCCACAAACTCGTCGCCGGTTCGCAGAAGAGCCATGCAGGTGTTTGCAATTGCAGCCATGCCGGAAGCCATGGCTATGGCACCTTTGCCTCCTTCCAGCTCGGTCAGCCGTTTTTCAAGTGCATGGTTCGTCGGGTTGCCAAGCCTGGTGTATATTGGTTCATCGGTTGCACCGGAAAAGGTCCTGCTGAGGCTCTCGGCGGATTTATGGGTAAAAGCCGCGTTCTGGAATATTGGGGGTAAAGTGGCGCCGTGATCATGCCCGGTACTCTTGTTGCCGTGAACCACAATCGTGTCAAAGGCGTAGTTCTTTTTTTTAGCCATGCTGTTTTTCCTATGTTGTCTCAAAGAGGTTAATCTGCGGGGGCAATCTTGATGTAAGCACCTTGCATGATCTGCATATTCTGATTTTTTCTTTCCATGTACCAAGGGGTTTCCCCTTACATATGGTCCCGTTTATCAACCAGCATATGTTGCCTCTTTTAAATTCCCATGCGGGACATTTGGTTTTTCTTGAGTTGGGGCACCTGTTTATTGTCCAGCAATCCTTTATTCTTTTTTCGGTTGTGTTTATGCTCGTGGCAAGGAGTAACATCTGCTTTTCGATATGGTCCGGAACAGAGCGCCATCCCTGCTCGTAGCTGTGAACCGCCTTGATCGATATACCAAGCAGCCGGGCAATCTGTTTTTGTGTCTTGCCGATGGTTTTCCGAACCACTGTAAATTCTTTGCTTGTCATAATCTTACCATAAAAGAAAAACTCTTGTAGTTTATCTTGTGAGGTGTAATATTAAATCATATATTTTATACCACAATGTGGTATCATTATGTCAACATAAAAAGCATGGAGGCAGCTATGATATACTCAAAAACAGTAATGGACCATTTCAGGAATCCAAGGAACGTGGGGGTAATAGAAGATGCGGACGGTGTCGGTGAAGTAGGCAACCCGATCTGCGGTGACATGATGACCATCTATATAGATGTGGAGGATGACCGCATCCGCGATATCAAGTTCCAGACATTCGGGTGCGGGTCAGCCATCGCTGTTTCAAGCATGTTGACAGAGCTTGCAAAGGGAAAAACCATAGAGGAAGCCAAGAAGATAACCAACAAGGAGGTTGCAGAAGCTCTTGAGGGTCTTCCCAAGAACAAGCTCCATTGTTCAAACCTTGGTGCCGATGCTCTGCAGATGGCTATAAAGGATTACGAAGCCAGGAAGGCCGGGAAACCTCTTGCAGAACCACGACGCAAGGAGCCGCACGATGAGCTTCATAATGCCGGAGAAAAGTGTTATTGCCCCTACTGTGAGTCTGAGGTGCCGCAGGATGCAAAGGTTTGCAATGTGACAAGTTTTAGCAAAAACAGGAGGTTGACTATATGAATCCCGTTAATTTAGACCATATATCATCCAGCCACCTTTTGCCCGAGGTGCAGGAGGCTATGATAGAACTTATAAAGAATTTCAGAGGCAATCCGTCGAGCCAGAATATCGCCGGTGAAAAGGCTGGAGAAAGGCTGGCGAAAGCCAGGGAGTCGGTCGCCGGCTTGCTTGGCTGTGCCCCGAAGGAGGTTGTTTTTGAGTCGTGCGGTACAGAGTCGGTGAACCATGCCATAAAGGGTGTGGCCAGGGCGCATGTTGACAAGGGCAAGCATATAGTGACATCCAACATCGAGCACAACGCCGTCAACCGTAGCATCAAGAGGCTGATGCAATTGGGCTGGAAGGCCACATCGGTGCCGGTGGATGATAAGGGTAGAGTAAACCCTGCTGATGTTGAAAAAGCGATTCGGGACGACACCGTTCTTGTTACCATAATGCACAGCAATAATGAAATCGGAACAATACAGCCAATATCCGAGATATCCGAGATAACCAGGAAAAAGGGCGTCCTGTTGCATACCGATGCCGTGGATTCGGTTGGCGTAATCCCGTTCGACGTCGGACAGATGGGGGCCGACCTTGTGAGTTTCGGCTCAAATTCCTTTTACGGGCCGACCGGCGTGGGTGGTTTATATATACGCAAAGGCACCAAAATATGGCCCATCATGGACGGGGGCATACAGGAGCACAACCGCAGGGCGGGAACCGAGAACCTGATAGGAATCGTTGGGATGGGGGTGGCAGCGGACCTGGCCAGGCAACACATGGATGAGCGTGTGAACCACCTTAAAAAATTAAAATCGCTGCTTTTAAGAGAGCTTCCCAAATATATAGATGAGTACCTGATTAACGGTGATGTGGAAAACGGGCTTCCAAACCTGGTCTCATTATCTGTTAAATATGTAGAGGGAGAGAGCCTGATGTTGATGCTTGAGGATGCCGGTTATACGGTGGCCACACGTTCTGCGTGTGCTACGGGCTCGCTCAGGGCGTCCCATGTTTTGATGTCGATAGGCCTTGATCATGCCGACGCTCAGGGAACCCTGGTAATAACACCCGGCATAGAAAATACAGAGGAAGATGTGATGGGTTTTCTCGCTGCGCTGGGCGATATCGTCAAATCGTTGCGGGATATTTCTCCGCTCTACAAAAATCGTTAGCATAACGTCTGGTCAGCAGACAGGCCGATTCGATATATTATCGCAGTGAAGTTTTGCAAAAGCTTCAGGAATGGGGTGGCCATACAGACACGGTCAAGGCAACCCAGCCCCGAAAGTATGGAATAGCAGAACAGGACTAAAATATGTCTTGGCGGGCTCTGATACCGTTTTCAAACAAACCGTCTCTGCTTGCAAATAAGCAGGGACGGTTGTTTTTGTTCACCGGAGCCCTGCTCTTTGCTTTGTCTCTTTATCCCGCCTGTACCGCATATGCGGGTTCGACAGGTGATACTGTTTTTATTGTGAATTCGTCGGCTGCTGTCCCGGATGATGTCGGCACCGTTGAAAAACACACCTTGGACATGTCTTGGGATGCTGAAGAGAGCGGTTTTGACGACTTTGATGAGTTTGAGGATACAGATGGGATAGACAACTTTTTCTACAACCTCGGGTTTCCTGCAAGGTTTGCCAACAATTTTCTGCAGCTGAAGTTCAAGCGGGCGGGTGTCGAAACATTGAGGTTTGTTGTCAATACAACCGTTGGGCTCGCGGGGCTTTGGGACCCTGCAAAGGCATGGCTGGGCCTTTCCAGCTATCCCGAGGATTTTGGGCAGACTCTGGGCAGGTACGGTGTAGGCAGCGGTTTTCACCTTGTTTTACCTGTTTTCGGCCCGTCCAATATAAGGGATGCGGCTGGCAGGGTGGCAGACGCTTTTTTGAACCCTGTAAACTACCTTGACGATACGGACGAGGTTATAGCCGCATCATCGGTTGAAACCGTCAACCATACGTCGCTTCATATAGGGGATTATGAGGCCATTACAAGCGGTGCGCTTGATCTTTACATATTTTTACGCGATGGCTATGAACAGCACAGAGCCAAAGAGATTAAGGAGTAGGTCATGCGAAAATTTTTTGTGTTAACGGTTATTGCAATGTCTGTCACAGCGGCATCAATTACAGCCTCAGCTCTTGAGGGCTTTAAAGGGAATGATGCCACAGCCGAGGTCGCAACGCTTTTAAAGACAAAGACAGATGCAGTGCTGTCTGTGCTTAAAGAAACCGGTCTTTCCAAAGATGAAAAGGAGTCCCGGATCATGGAGATCATAGAGCCGGTTATCGATTTTGATCTCATGGCCAAGCTGGCTCTTGGGAAAAGACACTGGGGTAAACTTTCTCCTGACCAGCAGAAGGAGTTTGTGAAACTTTTTGTCAAGCGGTTAAAGGAGTCCTACCTTGACAAGACAACTCTCTATTCTGACCAGAAGGTTACCTATGAAAAACCGGTTCTGAAGGGCAACAGGGTTTATGCCGTGATGAACATAATAACTACTGATGACAAGACGCCCGTGCTTTACAAGTTTTACAAAAGCAGGGATGCCTGGAAGGTTTACGATATCGAGGTGGATGGGGTAAGCTTTGTAAGGAGCTACAGGGCTCAGTTTGATACCATACTCCAGGACGGAACCGTTGATGACCTGTTTGCACAATTACGAAAACCTGTAAAAGGCGGGGAACAATAATGGATACTGGCGGAACACGCACTGAAAGGTTCTATGCCTTTTTGTTGAGACATCCTTTAAAGATGCTGGCTCTCTTTTTTATCATTATTGCGGTGCTTGCATGGTTCTCCCGCGATTTCCAGATAGATGCGTCGGCCGATACTCTGGTGAACGAGCATGACAA
>MZGQ01000097.1 GCA_002085115.1 Desulfococcus sp. 4484_241 | reverse complement strand
GGGGAGGATGACAGGACCGGTATCACTACTATGTTACGGTCATCCTTGCGCCCCCTGCCCAGATAAACGTTGCCCTCACGTACTATGATCTTTTTCGTACCCTTAAGACGATTGTCCGTTTCCACCCTGGATGGAATGGAAGCAAGCACACCGTCCTTTTTGACAATCGATATTGTCGTCTCATCGGTCGGCTCGCCAAGAAGGTTCAGGTTATGCACCTCGTAGAGGATGGCCCCTTTAATCTCAGATATTATGGGCTGGACATTCTTCAACACAACAACGTTGCTGTTGGTCAGCTGCGAAACATCCATTCCGTAACGGGCAAGTGCCTCAAATAAAATACCATTCATGGTCTCCTTTACACGGCTCGTGCCTACCGTAACAGTCTTGGCCTGGTGCTTTATCGCATCGATCGGCCTTGCCATACGGTTTATCGATTCGCCAAGGTATGAGAAAAAAGTCTCCAGCATGTTGGGGGCTGTTCCCTTTTTCCCGAAATCCAGCTCGAAATCGGAAAGGGGAAGCCTTCCTGCAAGATATTTGAAAAGAAGCGCAAGATCCGACGCCATTGATATGGAAACGGGACGAAGCGGATCGTTTCTGGCTGCCCTGAACGTGGCGTAAAAACTTACCATCTTCTCTTTGAACCTGTTTTCCAGCACAATCTCGAAAAGATCCAGACCATCCCGGATGTAATTCTCTATGTCGCGCTGGATATCATCCCTGAACTCATGGAGCATCCTGGCGCCTTCATTTATGGAAAGCGCTGCGTAATAGCCCCACAGGTGCCCTGTAAAGGTGTTTATAACAGGCCCGAAATGCTCCGCAACAGGCGGTACGTAGATCACATCCTCAGCATAAGGAGCAAACCTCTCCTCCCCTTCGTCGGCTATTACTATGGGCACGGCCTTGTGCGCCTTGAAAATAGCGGTGTCCTTGACTATATCGTCAAGTATCCTGGCCCTTGCACCGGCCGCACACACGATTATCAGGGGTTCGGCCGAAAGATCTATATGTTTCTTGTCCTCTACGAAATCCGAAGAGATGGTCTTGTAACACAACTCGCTTAATTTTATACGTATCTCATCAGCCGCAGCCTTATTTGGACCGCTTCCGACAACAGCCCAGTATGTTCTGGTCGAAGCGAACCGCCGCGCGCATTTTTCTATATACGAACTCTTTTCCAAAATCCTTCCAAGGCAGGACGGCAGCCTCAAAAGCTGCCTTATCTCCTCGGTAATGAAATCCCCGTTTCGGCTCCCCTTGAGTTTTGCGATATACAAGCCAAGGAGGGAGCCTGCCACCACCTGCGAATAGAACGCCTTTGTGGACGCGACCGACATCTCGATATCCCTGCCGGTACTGGTGTAAAGCACCCCGTCAACCTTGAAAGTTATGTCCGAATCACGCCGGTTAACTATGGCTATCGTGGCGGCTCCTCTCTTTTTGGCCATGTCAACCGCCCTGTTCGTGTCTGTTGTCGTGCCGGACTGGCTTATTGCACACACAAGGGTATCGTTCATTCCACCGGCAACCACATCATCGACAAGATCAAAACCGCTTAGCTCCGAGGATTTCATGCCACAGACAACCATGGACGGATCGGACAGGTAATAATCGAAAATATCGGCGCAAGCCATTGCAGCCACACCAGCGGTCCCCTGGCCTATGAAAAGTATCCGCCTTATCGCCCCTCCGGCAATGGCCTCTTTTATCGATGAAGGTACAACATCCTCGCCCAGCACTATATCAAGGCCATGCCCATCACCTTCGGGCTTCCAACGGTTATGAAGCGTTTTTGCTATAGATGCCGGAGCTTCTGAGATCTCCTTTAAAAAATAGTGGGGATATTCCTGCCGGTCCACGTCCCTGGATGTTATCTCTGTTTGCATCATGGAAAGCGATTCTGCAGGCATGGATGTCCCGTCATAGGAAAAGGCCTTAATCCCCTTTGCGCCCCCTCCGTTATCATAATCCAGCACAACTATCTGGCCGGCATCCGATGCCCCTGCGTTCATCTTGACAAAGGATGATGTTTCCTCGACGATCCCGTAAAGTTCGGAAGAGACAATATAATGATCTTCAGCCACGCCGATGAAAAGGGCCTGACCGCTTCCCTTTTGCGCAAAAAACATCTTCCCGGGCGCAAGACAGGTGTTCATGGAGATGGCGTGGGACCCTTTAAAATCCCGCACGGCAAGCCTGAACGCCTGCTCTATCGAATTGCCCTCTTTCAGATAAGAGGCTATGCGTACCGGGATAATCTTGGTATCGGTGGTGATTTCAGGGGCTATCCTCTGGCCTGCGGATTCATGCTCTGCGGCGAGCTCCTGGAAATTATCTATATCACCGTTCAGGCAGGCATGGATGACAGGCCCGTGTGGGCCTTTATCCGTGCTTTCTGTCATGCTGTCAAGGGGATGACAGTTGGCTTCTGTAATCGTTCCCACCGACGCCCACCTGGTATGGCCCGATATGGTAAAACAACGAAAAGGCACATCAAGCAAATGATGAAAAAGAGAATCCTCCCGTATCTCGCTCCTCAGGAACCTGACATTATCCCCGAGGCTGCCTATCTCCGATGCAACCTTGTAAACAAAAGAAAGGCATGCACCTCCGCCATTTTCATCTTTTGCATAGGATATAGCCCTGTTTGACAAAACGCGGGGATTTACCCTCTGTTCAAACTCCTTTTCAAGACCATCGGACGCAAGCGCAAAACAAAACCTTTCAAACGGTTCTGCGTCCAGGGCAACCATGATGGAGAGCCCGGCAGAATCCCGTCCCCTTACCTCAAGACGGTCAAGGCTGTTTAAGGCGGTATTTATCCTTCCCAAAAGGGAAAAGGCCTCTCTGGAAAGCCTCTCTTCTGCTGCCAGCTCCTTTGTTTTTTCAACGTTATCGCAAACCTCGGCAGAAATACACCAGGCAATGTCTTTGAGCTTTTCAAGCTTCTGATAAAGTATATCGGTAGAGGCTTCCTCTAAAGATGAGCGCCCCGAGGCCAAACCTTCCGTGTCCCGGATCAACTCCTGCATCCGCAGCGCGATCGACCGCACCAGAGCAAGATCTGCAGGATTTGAGAAAAGGCGGAAAAAGGAGTTTCCCGTCTTGAGGGCACACACCTTTTCATGCAACCGGCAAAGCAGATCGTCCCCGCCGAAAAGCTCATCGCCTTTAGCCCGTCCGTTTCCAGGGGCACGGGCAAAAAGTTCGTCTGAAAGTTTTTCAAGCTCTCGGATACCAGCGTCACTTTCGCTTGCGGCCGTGTACCGGAACGGGACAATAGCAACAATACCACACATCGGTTTTCACCTTTCAACAATCACATTGCCCGGTAAAGTTGTTTGACACGATCCTTTGTCATTATGGTCCGCCACTCGCTGCCAAAAGCGTTTTCCCACAACGGTTCAAGGCCAAGCGCCACATCGGCCATGGTGTCAAGCTGGCTTTCGCTGACATCCCTGGTGACATTTCTTGGAAGTTCTACGCCGTTCTTTTCGAGCATCCTGCGAAACTCGGCCACTCCCTCCGGGTAGAACTCGTCGAGGTAATCAAACACTATGGAATTTCCTATGCCATGGTGAATGCCCAGCACAAAGGCAAGGCCGTAGGACATCGCGTGGCACACGCCCACCTGGGAATAAGCGATACTCATGCCCCCGAAAAAAGAGGCCATCATCAAACGGTCCGCGCTGTCTTCATGGTCTTCGAGAAATACCTGCCTGCAAAGCTCCAGTGCCTTTTCTCCGTAAGCGCGGCTGAATGCGTTCAGGTATGTGCCCTGCAAAGACTCTATGCAATGGATATAACAGTCCATACCGGTGTAAAACCACTGATCCTTTGGAACGCCGGCGGTCAGCTCGGAATCAAGCACAACCTGGTCAAACACGGTATAATCGGAATTTATACCAAGTTTCTTCGTGGGGCCGGTCAGCACCGTAGTCCTTGACACCTCGGAGCCGGTGCCGGAAAGGGTGGGAATACCGACATGGTACACGGCAGGATGCTCTACAAGATCCCAGCCCTGGTAATCCGCTGCCGAACCGGGATTGGTAAGCATGATCGCCACGGCCTTGGCAAGATCCATCGTGCTGCCGCCACCCATGCCGATAACACCGTCCGGGAGCGCCGATGAGTACTCCTTCACCTGCGTGGTAAGAGCATCCACGTACCTGGTCTTGGGCTCATCATCGACATTAACAAACAGCACCAGATCGTTTCCCCTTGCAGGCACTCTTTTGGCAAGGGGGCTGTTTTCAAACACGTCATCAACCAGGAAAACCATGAAGGACCCGGCACGACGCGCAGAAAGGATATCGTCAAGCTGATTGAAACATCCCCTGCCGAATATGACGTTTGAAATCATTCTAAAGTTTCTGAACATGACCGCCCTGCCTTGGTTTTATGATTTAAAAGCCTTTCTCATGGATTCGATCCTGGATGCCAGGTCATCCTGTGTCCATGAGAGTTTTATCAGCATCGATATGCAGCGGGACATCACCGAGTCAGACCCTGGCAGCTCTATATGGGAATAGTCCCTTAAATTATCGGCAAGCTGGGCAGGCAGCCTGGCCGCCGCCTTAAGGCTCTTTAAATGGTGCCATTTGCGAATGTAATGCCAGTTATTGTCGTACCAGTAAAAACAGCCGTCAACACCGTTTTCCGCAAGACTTTTTGCGATCTGTCTTGCACGGGCCTCGTCGGGCAGAAAAAATGAAAGAAAAGTTGCAGAATCCCCTTCAACATCCGGGATCCGCCTGAAAGAAACCCCGTCAAACCCGGAGAGCGCATCCTTTAACGCCTTCTTGTTTGCGCGCTGGAGTGAAAGGATATGGTCAAGTTTTCTTATCTGGGCCACTCCAACAGCAGCGTTCAGCTCGCTTATCCTGTAGTTTGTGCCAAGCAGGATATGGTCTTCGGCTCCCCGGTCGGTCCCGATATGATCATGACCGTGATCCGCATATGCGTCGGCCCGCACGTAAAGCTCTTTGTCATCGGTTATTACACCGCCCCCCTCTCCGCAGGTTATTGTCTTCACCGGGTCAAAAGAGAAACACCCCATACGGCCGAACCTGCCAAGGCTTTTACCGTTGAATGTCGCGCCCAGCGCCTGGCACGCGTCCTCCAGCAGAATAAGCCCTTTTCTGTCGCACAAGTCCTTTATAGCGTCTATCTGCGCCATGGCGCCGCACATATGCACAGGCATCACAGCCTTTGTGCGCGGCGTCAGCACATCCTCTATAGCGTCCGGATCAAGACAAAGGGTATCGTCTATCTCGGAAAATACCGGCACGGCTCCGGCGTTTAACACCGCCTCGAAAGTCGCAACGAACGTAAACGGAGGGACAATAACTTCGTCCCCCGCGCCGATGCCGCAGGCGGCAAGAGCCGTGGACAAGGCCGCGGTGCCGCTCGAACAAAGATGGGCAAACTTTGCGCCGGTTATGCGGCAAAGCTCTTTTTCAAATGTTTTCGCCTTCCAGCGATCCTTCCTTGCAGCATCAAAACCGTAGCGAAACAGAACACCCGTTTCAAGCACCTCGTTTACTTCCCTGCGTTCCTCGTCGCCGAAAATTTCAAATCCAGGCATATTTCCTCCACATGTTTCTTTTATCGTGCAAAATAAGCAGGCAGCCTTTAAAACAGGCAAAAAGGCATGCCGCTCTATTTTAGCACTGTCCCCGGCTTTGCCTTCTTGTCAACCGTGGCCAGCACCCCGTCCTTTCCATCCACGGCGGCAAGAAGCATGCCGTGAGACACGACCCCCATAAGCTTGGCAGGCTTCAGGTTCGCAACAACCACAACCTGCCTGCCGACCAGTTCCTCAGGCCTGTAAACCTCGGCAATACCGGCAACTATGGTTCGGACCTCGCCTATATCGACTTCCAGCTTGAGCAGCTTGCGGGCTTTTGGCACTCTTTCCGCGGCCAGGACGCGGCCGATCCGCAGATCGACCTTTGAGAATGTCTCTATATCTATCTCGGGTTTTACATCCATGCCGGGCCGGTCATCATCAGCAGCAGCAGGAGCAGGTTTCCCGGCATTCTTTTTCTCTTTTACATCCACCCTTGGGAAAAGGGATTTGGGTTTTTCAACAGCAGCGCCTGCGGGCAGACATCCCCATCTTTTCAACGATTCCAGGCTGAACCGCTCATTTTCATCCACCCTGGCACCAAGACAGCCCATCATGGTCATGGCCGTGTCCGGCATAACCGG
>MZGQ01000096.1 GCA_002085115.1 Desulfococcus sp. 4484_241 | reverse complement strand
GCTGTCGCAGCAAGTAAAATGGCCTTCTGTATACAAAACCCCTCCCCTGCCGCAAGCGTAAAACTGGCCTTGTACTTCTCCTTTTCCAGCGTAAAGCGGTAAGGATTATAAGGAAAGCCGTCCCTGACCGCATAGTAAAGGTTTACAGCCTTCTCCCTGTCGGTTGTTCCGCCGCCTGATGCCTTTTGCGCAAACGTGGTCCATTTACCCTTCCCTCCTTTTCACATCTTTTCAACCTGCCAAAACGTAAGGCATTCAAATATATTTAAGGGTAAAAGTCAAACCTGTTTCAAACGCAAGGCCGGCAAATCAATCTTCGGTGCTATTAGATGCCCTTTATAATAAGGTCGGCGCCACCCACATTTCCGGGCGATGTTTTTTTGTTGTATTTACAATCATATCTACCTGAATCAACAAAATTTTCCAATAATTGCCCTTAAATTTCACCGTCTGTCTGTTGCGGAGCCCGGGCTCATGGGAAATTTAACGCCCCGTTGCATAACTTCCAGCCAAAAGCCAATGGTGGCCAAGTATGTTTTCCCCAAGACCTTTCTCTTTTACAGGACACTAT
This sequence comes from Desulfococcus sp. 4484_241, assembly GCA_002085115.1. GTDB lineage: Bacteria > Desulfobacterota > Desulfobacteria > Desulfobacterales > Desulfosudaceae > MZGQ01. Next base: position 8,990 of record MZGQ01000096.1, on the reverse strand, counting down.
CCTGTGACGCAGGACATTGTCCTGCGTCACAGTACAACAGGTCACCTGCGACAAGCGGCTTTGTTTTTAATAATTATTTAATTTTATTAAATATTTTTTAAAAATTCCCCTCCTGGCACACCCGTTGCAATATAGTCAAAATATAGCAAAAGGGAGGGAATAAAAATGAAAACAACAAAATTTAACAGCAAACTCGGGAAAATCTTTACAATCGTGACTCTTTGCATGTTTGTTGCTGCGACAGCGGCCTTTGCCGACTACATCAACGTTCCATACACCAACAGCAACGGCGAGACTGAACCGGCCATATTGACGCGGTGCAACAACAGCGGCCATGCCATTGGCATAGCAGGAGACGGCATGATCGAATTTCTTATGAATTTCGGGGTGCTTGACAAAATGGTGGATATGACCGGCCTTGTATGCACCGACATAAACACGCCAACCGTTTCCACAACGGTTTACAACCCAACGCAGCTCAAGGCGCATGGAAAAACCTTCGACCTTTCAGGTGGCGAGGGGACGGAACTGGATAGCCTCTTTTACCGGGGTATTGTAGTAACACTCAAGAGCTACACATTCCTTCCGCTGGATATAAATGACAACGACACGATGGTTGGCGCGTTTGTATACAAGGACATCTACGACGATATCGGTGTGGCTGCGTTTATCGCAGATTATCCATGGACACTCCCGATGCTGGTATGCGGCACGGATGACAACGGCGACTTCATGCCAGCACCTTATGTTCAATATGGCTCAGATTTGGCCGCATTTGCAACCGGCATCGACAACTCCGGAGACATCGTCGGGGTGATGGCCGGGTTTTTCGGGGCAAGCGGTTATGCCTCGCTTACCCAGGGATACATCTTCAACAGAAGGGCCATAGACAGTGACGGCCTGCTGGCACCTGACGAGTTCTCGGTTTTCAACTGCAGCGGAAGCGTCATGACCTTCCCGCTTTCGATAAACAATTCGGGCAACATCACCGGATACACTGTATCACTTAAATACCCCCTGGAGGAGGGAAGCTACATGCTCGACATAGACGGCAACTACCTGCTCTCGGACGACGATGTGAGAATCCCGGCCGGGCGTGATAATGAACAAAAACAGCCTCGACACCGATATCAGGACGGTCGACCTCGTGAACAGCCAGGCCGTGGAGGCTGAGCAGGTGCCTGGAGTGGTGGAAATTTACGGCACCATACCCTACACGATCCTTGATTCCGACCGGGTGCTGTTCGCATACACGAACGTAAACGCGGACAACGACACGAATGACGCACTGCTCACATTAAACGACCTGCTTGCCTCGCTGCTCGATCCTGACAGTCCCCCTGTGCAGCCAAGTACGGCCAGCCTGGTATTTGGCCAGAGCAGCCCCCCGAATTACGACCTGGCACTGGCCCAGGGCTACAGTTTTCCAGGATCAACCGCGTCCGGATTCGGTGACATCAACACATCAGGAGTGGCGGTCGGCGGCTATGCAAAGGACGGCGTTCTTGAAGCCTACATCTATACACCCGGAGTCTGCGTGGAGGACAACAGCGGCAGCATAGATATAATGGGTGCACCGGCATGCATAACCACGGATGATGCTCCCCTGTATGTGCCGATCCGGGTACAGGCCGCCCCCAACGACGTTCATGCCCTTGGGTTCGAGGTGGTTTATGATCCCAATATCTTGGGGTATGTGGATTTCGTCACAGACCCGGCCGACAACAACATGCCCTCCACGCTGTTAAGTGGCTGGCAGGTGTCCGGGAACGAGACCTGGAGCGGCACCCAGGCGGGAGTCGGGTTAATCCGCATAGGCGCCTTTACAAACGACTCGCCCATCCGTGCAGGCCAGGAAGGTATCCTTGGCTACCTGGTCTTTCATTCTGTTTCAGCTGAAGAGACCCATCTTGACATACAGGCACTTACCGACGACATAGCCGACTGGACAGCCTCTGGCGCGTGTCTTGCCAAGGCGACCGGAGACTGCAACGACGACGGCGTGGTCACCCCGGCGGACGCCCTGTGCGCCTTTGAAAAAGCGCTCGGGGTTTATGACACGGACTGCGGGGATGCTGTCGAGATTCAAACCGACGTTGACGCCGACAACGATACCGACATGTATGATGTGCTGTGCATATTCAAATACTACCTCGGGCTGCCGTCCTGCCTCGGCACCCAGACCGATACTGAAGCAACCGAAAGCGTGGCGTTTTAACGACTGACAAAAACAGATCGGTTCCCCTCCCCCCTCCCCATGCCGGCAGGCGCAAACATTGCGCCTGCCGGTCCTCTTTCAAGCGGCCAATACCGATTTGCAAGGTTACCGGAAAACGATAATATCTTCGGGCCAAATCAATAAGAGGCCGGCTGCCCTGACATCTCGAGGCTAACGCTGTTCTGGGTCACACCGGTGACGGTGACGGAAAAACCGTTAAAGGATATCCTTGACAGCGAATCGGCAAACTGTTGTGCCGAACCGCCCGCAAATTCAATGTCAAGTACAGCCTGCCGGCCGTCAAATGTCCGCTGGTAGATATTCTTGACACCGGTGACCTGCCCCCTTACGGCGTCCTTCAGGCTGACCAGGCGATCATATGTTATACCGCCGGACACTGTAACCTGTATGAGCCCGGCATTGCTCACATCGCTGCTCCAGCGATCCACTATCCGGCCGATAAGATCGTCTGCCGCCTGTCCGGCAGCCGCCTTAAGCGCATTGATCCCGGCCGTGACCTCGTCCGGGTGTGCCCCGGGAGCACTCCGTAGAGCCTGCCGATCTTCTGCGCAGCCCGGTCCGAAAGATCCGCTATGCGGTAGGCGTCCGATAACCCTACAGTTTTATCTGCGACATTGTGATCCACAACGTTAAATCCCTTTTCTGCCAGTTTCTGCATAAGGATGTTTTCTGTAATGGTCATATCTGTCCTGGTTGTCATTGTCCTGTTCCACCAGTACACATAACGCACCTGGCCAACATTCTGCTCGGCAACCATTATCATGACCCTCGGCATGTTCTTCCTTGCCATCAAAAGGCCAAGGGCTGAAAGATCCTTCTCAATATCCGCGCCGGCCACATCAGCCTTCACCCTTACCCTGTAGAGCCGGCCATCCTGACTCTCCGAGACCACCTGGTAGTTCTTTACATACCCGGATGTCTTGGAATAAACACGGTCGCTTAGAACGGTGTAGTTCTCGGCAATGGTCTGGGCTGACACCATGGTGCCGACAGCCTGCTCCACCGCCTTTCTCAGGGCATCATTAACAGCGCTGTCCCTGGCAGATGCAAGATTGCCATCCCGTATAACGGCGACCCCTTCCGCGGTAACGGTTTTAAAATCCTGCTCCTGGGCCCATACGCAAATCACGGGCAGCAACACAAAAAAAGCCGCTATCCCGATGACAACTCCTGTCCACCTGGTACCTCTCATGGCAATCCTCCCTGTCTTACATAAATCTAACGATTTGGAATCAAACAAAATTGCCCCCTGCATACAGCCTCAGCCCGCCACCCCGAACATTTTAATGACAGATCAGGCTTCGTTCTTCCCGGCCCCTCTTTTCCCGTTATCTGTTTTGCGGTTTTTACATACCCTGCAACGGCTTTCCGGACAGGACTGGCAGGAAAAACAGTCCGGGCATTTATGCTTATGAGGCACACAAAAAGACGGTTCGGGACTATAGACCATGCCTGGCAGCCCGGTGCACTTTACAAACGACACGACATAATCTCCAGGCGGTTAAAAACAAAAGGCACTGTTTCGGGGCGGCATGCCCTTACGACAAACAATCATTTATTTAAATATCAGAGGTCAAGGGCACGTGTCAATCATGAGCACGCCGTCAGGCACCCCGAAAAGCGTCAGCCCCCACCAGCATCTGCTTTTATTTTACCGGCTTTTTACCTTGAACTTTAACGGGAAAGAAGATAAAAAAATTCTTTGTGCATTTGTGCAAAAACAGCATCGGCTACGAGCACCTTTTTTGGTTTTGACGGAGGATTTTAAATGAGCACAATGAAGATACTGGTGTCGGACAATATAGACGAATCAGGCGTTATGCGCCTTAAAAACGAGCCGGGTTTTGAAGTGGATGTCAAAACCGGTCTTTCCCCGCAGGAGCTCAAAACGATAATCCCCGGCTACGATGCCCTTATCATACGAAGTGCAACAAAGGTTACAGAGGAGATACTGGCCGCTGGCGCGCCCAGGCTCAAGGCAATCGCCAGGGCCGGGATCGGCCTTGACAACGTCGATATACCGGCTGCAACGAAATACGGCATTGCAGTAATGAACACCCCGGAAGGAAATACGGTTACAACCGCAGAGCACACCCTTGCCATGATGATGTCGCTTACGCGCAACATTCCCAGAGGCACCGAGACCCTCAAGGCAGGAAAGTGGGAAAAAAAGAAGCTTCAGGGACGCGAGGTCTGCAATAAAACCCTTGGCGTCATAGGGTTTGGCAAGATAGGCTCAATAGTGGCCGACCGTGCGCGCCAGCTCAAGATGAAGGTTATAGTATTCGATCCGAACATATCAAAAGCCGCCATAGAAAATGAGGGTTTTGAATATGTCTCCATGGACGAACTGCTTTCAAGATCCGATTACATAACCGTGCATGTTCCCAAGATGCAGCAAACAACCGGACTTATCAACAAGGCGGCATTCGAAAAGATGAAAGATGGCGTCATGATAATAAACTGCGCAAGAGGCGGGATCGTCAACGAAGCCGATCTTTACGACGCCCTTGTGTCAGGGAAGGTGGCAGGAGCGGCCCTTGACGTGTTTGAAACAGAGCCCCCGGGAGATTCACCGCTTCTCAAGCTCGACAATGTCGTTGCGACCCCTCACCTCGGCGCGTCCACAAAAGAGGCACAGGTTAACGTGGCCGAAGCAGCAGCACACCAGATAATCGAGTATCTGAAAAACAACACGGTGATAAATGCCGTAAACCTGCCGGCAGTATCAGGTGAGCTTCTGGAAAAGCTCGGGCCCTTCATAACGCTGGCAGACCGGATGGGCCGTGTTCTGGCCCAGTTTTCAGGGCCGAACCTTACAGAGATAAAAATCGAGTATAACGGTGATTTCCAGGGAGTTGACCTGATGCCGGTTACCACCGCCGCTGTAAAGGGGCTTCTGACGCCTCTTGTCCAGCACAATGTCAACTCAGTCAACGCAACCTCCCTTGCCGGTGAAATGGGGATCACCATAACCACACGAAGCGATACAACCCCCATAGACTATCTGAACCTTATAACGATCAGCGTAACCTCCGACTCGGGGACAGACAGCGTTGCCGGAACCATATTCGGCAAAAAGGAGCCCCGCATAGTACAGATAAACGACCTGCGCCTTGAAATGATTCCCAAAAAGGGATTCTTTGCCATCATCCACAACCTCGACAAACCAGGTGCGATCGGCAGCATAGGGACCACGCTGGGCTCGTTTGGTGTAAATATCGAAAGGATGCAGGTGGGCCAGAAGGGCGACAACGAAAGAAACATCATTTTCCTCAGGACCGGTTCCCGCATCTCCAAAGAAACGCTTGAAGAGCTGGAAAAGCTCCCACTTGTAAAGGACGTGATGGTCTTCGAACTTGACGAATAAAAACAAGGTATTATCTTAAAAAAAGCCGGGCCGTGCGGGCAAAAGTTGTCAAATCCATGGGATGGGTTTAAGACACGTACCGGCAGGGAGCAGATCATGACCGACTTTATTCTAAAGGACGACAAGCCGGAAAAAGAGCAGAAAAGCAGGGAGGAACAGCTTCCGGCAATAGATTTTTCAACATTTGTATTTTCCCTGAACTCATCGGCTCTTGTCCACCTGGGGGCCTTGCAGGACCCGGTTTCAGGGAAAACCCAGAAAAACCTTGCAATGGCCAGGCAGACCATAGACCTTATTGCCATGCTAAAGGAAAAAACAGAGGGCAATCTCACGGAAGAGGAAAAAGGCCTGCTTGAAACCGTACTTCGTGACCTACGAATTCTTTATGTAAAGGAGAAGGAAAAATGAAAAAAACCGGATTCAGGACAACCCGGGAAAAAAAGCTGCTGACATATATAGCCTGTGTAGGTGTCATATCGGTTTTCGTGTGGCTTGTGGCGAGCAGTACAGTGTCTGCGGCTGTCGGGCAAAAGGTCAGGCTCATTCCCGAATCCTTCAGCGAAGTAGCCGAAAAAATAAGCCCGGCAGTGGTCAATGTCCGTACCGAAACGGTAACAACCCAAACCGATCGTATGTTCCGTCATTACTTTGGATCACCATTCGGCCCGAACGACCCTCTCAACGACTTCTTCGAACGGTTCTTCAATGCCCCTCATGAGAGACATTTCAAGCAGCGAAGCCTGGGATCAGGATTCATAATAGATCCAAAAGGGATAATCGTAACAAACAACCATGTCGTTGAAAACGCAGATAAAATAACAGTCAAGCTTAAAAACGGCGAGGAGTACGAAGTAAAAAAGGTGCATACCGACCCCAAAACAGATATAGCTATCCTTGAGATTGATCCGGATCATGCTCTTCCAAGCGTTCCTCTTGGGGACTCGGACAGCCTCAAGGTCGGAGAGTGGGTGATCGCCATTGGGAGTCCCTTCGGCCTGGAGCAGACAGTAACGGCAGGTATCGTAAGCGCCAAGGGACGGGTCATAGGCGCAGGACCGTACGACGATTTCATACAGACTGATGCGTCGATAAACCCCGGCAACAGCGGCGGCCCGCTTGTCAACATGAAAGGAGAAGTAGTGGGGATAAACACCGCCATAATTGCGGGCGGCCAGGGTATAGGGTTTGCAATACCATCAAACCTTGCAAAAAACATTATCAGGCAGCTTGAGACAAAGGGTTATGTGGAGCGCGGGTGGCTTGGTGTCGGGATACAACCGGTAAGCAAGGAGATGGCCGAATACTACGGTCTCAAGGAAGGGCGGGGCGCCCTTGTAAGTAAAGTCTTCCCGGGCGATCCGGCGGACAAGGCAGGCATAAAACCGGGAGACATAATCCTGGAAGTGGACGGCAAAAAAATCGATGACAGCCACGATCTTTCAACAATGATCGCCAATATCCCGGCGGGAAAAACCGTAAAAATCCTGCTGATCAGAAACGGAAAGAAAAAAACGGTAAAGGTCAAAATAACAAAGCGTAACGATGAACAGATCAGCGCAAAAGCAGGCGGAGAGGCGGAGGCTGAAGTCAGCGCCCTTGATGTCACGGTAGCCAATATAACTGACGATGTGGCCCGGAGGCTCAATCTTGACAGTACCGAGGGTGTTTACGTTTCTGAGGTGAAAGAAGGCGGAAGAGGCGACATGCTGGGCCTGATGAGAGGCGACGTGATAAAGGAGATTAACCACAAAAGGATCAGAAACATCGATGACTACAAAAAAGTTATGGCGTCCATAAAAGAGGGGGACCGGCTGCAACTGCTGATAAGAAAGGTAAACGGCATTTACATGCTGATAGATACAACACGGTAATACACATACAACATCGGTAAAACATGGTTAGCCTGGTTGTTGGCTCCCGGCAGCCCGGATACGAAAGCATCCGGCGCAACGGGCAACATCCGGGCTGACTGTTTTGTAAACCAGAGTTTCCAGGCGTGTCTATTCTGATGAAGGTCCTTTCACCTGCCAAGATAAACCTGTTTTTGCATGTAACGGGTAAACGGAAGGATGGGTATCATGAACTGTTTTCCCTCATGTGTCCTGTCTCTGTTTTTGACGAAATAACCCTCGAAATAAAAAAAAAGGAAGGAATCACAACGAAGTGCGACCACAGCGATGTCCCCTCTGACGAATCCAATCTCGCTCACCGTGCCGCAGCCCTATTTTTTGAGACAACCGGCATAAAAAGCGGCCTTTCCATAACGATAAAAAAAAATATACCTGTTTGTGCAGGGCTTGGCGGCGGTAGCAGCAATGCTGCATCTGTGTTGCTGCACCTTAACAAACACTTTAAAAACCCTGTTTCCACTAAAGATCTTATACGGCTTGGCGCTTCAATAGGCGCCGACATACCGTTTTTCTTATATGGGAAGCCGGCCATAGCGACCGGCATAGGGGATCTTTTGACGCCATACTCCATGATTCCGAACGCACCGATAGTACTGGTACGTCCGGCTATAAGCATATCAACCGCGAAGGTGTATAAAAGTTACAATTTAACATTGACAAATAATGAAAAAAACTCTACGGTTTTATCTTTTACAAAAGAATCTCGCTTGGATTTTGCAAAGCACTTGGTAAACGACCTTGAAAAGGTAACAGCTTTAATTTATCCGGAAATCGGAGAGGCGAAAAAAGAGTTGATGAGGCTGGGAGCAATCGGGGCACTTATGTCGGGAAGCGGCCCCACGGTATTTGGTATCTTCCAGGATGAAATAACAGCGAAAAGAGCTTATACATCGATTCAAGGTAACGGAAGGCAACTGTTTTACGCAAGGCTTCTGACGGGGCAATGATGAACAACTTTACCGAACAACCTTGTGCCTGACTCTTGGGGCGTCGTCAAGCGGTAAAGACACAGGATTTTGATTCCTGCATTCGGAGGTTCGAATCCTCCCGCCCCAGCCAGAACAGGCCAGATACGCTAAAATACAGTAAGGAATGGGAAGTTGAAGACAAACAGCAACGACTTTAAAATCTTCTCGGGCAACTCCAATCCAGCTCTTGCACAAAAGATTTGCGACTACCTTGACCGGCCATTGGGACAGGCAAAGGTTTCCCGCTTCAGTGACGGTGAGGTTCAGATCGAAATAAACGAAAACGTCAGGCGGAAGGACGTTTTTCTCATCCAGTCCACGTGCGCCCCCGTGAATGATAATCTGGTGGAATTGTTGCTGATGCTGGATGCATTAAAAAGATCTTCAGCCAGTAAGATAACAGCGGTGATTCCCTACTACGGTTACGCGAGGCAGGATAAGAAGGTGGCTCCGCGGGTCCCCATAAGCGCCAAGCTGGTGGCTGACCTGCTCACACAGGCCGG
>MZGQ01000095.1 GCA_002085115.1 Desulfococcus sp. 4484_241 | reverse complement strand
CCCACCTTGTCGACGATCTGGATCGCTTCTTCAACCGCATAGTTGTCCCATTCGTTGACCGAGTACACAAGGTCATCACGATCGATGTCCCTGCCGTCGTCTGCGATCTCGATCTCGTTCTCTTCGGTGTCCGGGACCCGCTTGACACAAACCAAAATTTCCATTTTCATCCTCCCAACATTATTTCAAGTTAAACAATAACCTTCGCCTCTTCCTAAAACCGACCCCCAATGGCCCATTTAAGCCGCCAGGTGCCTGGCTATGAGCTCGGAAAAATCGATCGCCTCCATTGTATCCTCCATCTTGGCCACCTTGATGGCGTCCTCCATGTTGACAAGGCAGAACGGACAGGCGGTAACGATCACGTTCGCCCCTGCCTCGGCCGCCATCTTAACCCTCAACACGGCCATACGTTCCTCCTCCTCAGGCTCGTAGAAAAGCATCAGGCCGCCGCCGCCGCAGCAAAACGAGCGGTCTCTGCATTTGGTCATCTCGACCCTCCTCAAACCGGGTATCGAGTCCATAGCGAACCGGGGGTCATCATAAACGCCATTATGCCGACCAAGGTAGCATGGATCGTGGTAGGTATAAACCTTGGAGGAATCCTCCACCTGCTTCAGTTTTATATCGCCGGACCTTATCTTCCTTGCCACGTACTGTGAAAGATGCTCTATGGACGGAAGCTGCTCATCGTTGTAATCATTCTTTATGGCGTTAAATGCATGAGGATCAGCCGTTACTATGGCCTTGGCGCCCGAATTGAGTATCGCATCTATATTCTGCTCCTTCAGTGCCTGAAAAAGCATCTCCTCACCGAACCTGCGCACTTCGTTGCCGCTGTCCTTCTCAGCCTTGCCCAATACGCCGAAATCTGAGCCGGACACGGAAAGTATGCGGGCCGTTGCCCTGGCAAGCTCCTGCATCCTGTCATCGTATGACGAAATACTGTCAACAAAATAAAGCAGGTCCGCACTCTCCTTCTTTCCATCCAGTATCTTCACCTGGCACTCGGCGGCAAACTCTTCCTCCTTGGTCCAGTCGGCGCGCTTCTTTTCCATCTTCCCCCATGCGTTGCCCCTTTTCTCCAGGGCTGCCAATGGCTTCTGCAACGACTGGGGAACCATCCCCTCATCCACGAGCCCGCGCCTGAGATCAACTATCTTGTCTATATACTCGATCCCAAGCGGGCACTCCTCCTCACATGCACCGCAGGTTGTACATGACCAGATCTCGGCCTCTTCGTAAATATCTCCGACCAGCGGCTTGCTTTCCGCAAACTCGCCAACAAGAGGGTAGTTTGCAAACAGCTTGTCACGGCCCTTGATTGTTATAAAGCGGGGGATAAGCGGCCTGCCCACCCTGTTTGCCGGGCACTGGTCGGCACACCGTCCGCAGTCTGCGCAGGAGTAAAAATCGAGCATGTGCTTCCACGTAAAATCCTCTATCTTCTTGACCCCGAACGATTCCAGGTCATCAAGCTGGTCATCGCTCACGTCGTAACGAACCGGTTTGATGTTGCCTTTTTTCAGCCTCATGAAAAACACGTTGAAAATAGATGTAATAACGTGGAAATGCTTGCCCAGAGGCAGAAAGCAAAGGAAAAAGAAGAATACAAAATCATGCACGTAATATGCTGCAACATGAATAGCCTGCAGAGTTCCATGGGAAGAGCCTGAAAGCAGAAGTTTTTCAAACCAGACAAGCGAAAGCGGGGCAACAAACGCGTGTGCCTCTGTACCCACAAGCTTGCTTGCCTCAAACAGGCTTTCCGCTATCATAAGGGTTGAAATAAGGCCAAGTACAAACAGGGCCTCACCCGTATGGTCGTGACCATACTTGGCCGGAACGGCGTATCTGGCCGGTTTTATCACCCCACGCCTGTAAGCGGCGATTATACAGGCAACAAGCACCATGGTGGCGGCATAATCCTTGAGCACGTTGTAGACATCCCCAATGATCGTGTTAAACCCGGGAATCGTAAAACTCGAGGAAACACCCAGAATGACCAGTTCGCTGGAACGTATCGAAAGAACCATAAAACCGGCGAAAATCATGATGTGAAGCACGCCTGCTGTCATGTACCTGGGATGGCGCCACTGCAGCAGCCACATCTTGATAACGGCTTTTATGCGTGCCGGTATGTTGTCAAACCGGTTGTCAGGAGCCGCCTTAACCAGGGGGGCGATCCGCCTTGCCATTATGTAGGCAAAACACCCTACACCGATAGCCGGAATCAAGAATGAAAATATAACCGTTGGGATAATGCCAAAAAGCGTAAAATCCGCAGGGCCGATAATAGGTTCCATAACCCTTTCCTCTCTTTCTTTATTTTAGTTATGTTGCGTATTTCAAATACAAAAACCACTGTCAGCCAAAAACATGCTGATCCTGCAAAATAAACTTTTTTTTTATACAATAACCGGTTGATGGTCAAGAAAAAAAGCCATTTCAAATGGAAAACGGATAAACAGGGAACAAACCTTGGCTGCCATCCCTTATGCCGGAAGGTGGATGCTCTTTATGGATTATATTTTTGGGCCGCATTGGTTTGACTTTACCCAATCATCCATAATCCCGTTAATTATTGATTCTTTTTGTGTGCAAAACAAAATCGTTTAAAACCATTCTATATTGTTGTAATATAGCAGAATCTGTTATCATGAAATATGCGGTATATAGCCTTTGCACTTAGCTGCAGGATGACACAAAAACATATTAACCGTCAGGCAACAAACCGGGGAAATATCCCATGCTGTCAGCATCAACATCCCGTAAGACACCCGGCTTCACCCTTGTAGAGGTGATAGCGGCATTGCTTGTTCTGGCCATAGTGTCGGCGGTCGTTGCGGTACATGTCATGACCACAGACACTGACGCGAACAACGCCGCCATGCTAAACAGGATAAAGATTCACCTGGGATACGTGAGAAACGCATCCATGAATTCAGATATGACCTGGTGGATAGACTTTAATCCGGGTTCCTATACCATAAACAGGAAAGATGCTCAGGGAAACAGCGTTCCGACCCTGATAGCCGGCGAAAAATCGCCTGCCATAACATTTCCGGACGGGTTCAGCGGACCTGACACCGATGTCTATTTCGACGGCTGGGGCCGCCCCGCGGACAGCAGCGGCAATCCCACCGGCACCAGGACCCTTGTATTTTCAGGTGGAACCATTACCATAAATTCAACAGGCTATATAGAATGAAACGTTCCAGCCCACAAGCCGGTTTTACCCTGATAGAGGTGATAGTCTCCCTAATCGTAGCGGCGATCCTGGGCACACTGCTGGTCACCATGATGTCCGCCATATTCATGAAAAGCGGCCGGCAACTCGCGGCCGTTGGAGAGATCCATCAGCTCACCCAGGCCATGGACAATCTCACTGCTGCCTACAACAGCCGCATCCACCTGGCCGCGTCAAACCAGGGCGGTGAAGATGCCCTGGATTACATTTCCGCACTTGTGGATGGAAACACGTTCAGCCAGTTTGATGTAACAAAACTCTGGTACAGCGGGCCGCCCTTTGATGGCCCTGGCAGCAGCCAGCGTGGTTCCGGAGACAATTTTTTGAAAATAACAATCGCCTCCCAGGCAGGTGGCACGAGTCTTACCTCAATTTTCTGGTCGGGGACCCAGTCATGATAAACAGGCAACTGGCAAAAAACAGCCGGCAGGCAAATGAGAAAGGCTTCACCCTGGTTGAAATAATTGCGTCACTGGTAATAATCTCACTGCTGGTAGGTGTGGCCGGCCTTGGGATAGTCCAGGTCGCCAAGGGGTTCATGATCACCAGGGCAGGCAGCCAGCTTGCCATAGACAGCGACTTTGTTTTAACCAGGATACGGAAAAGTGTCAGAAGCCTCATGCAGGTCAGTGAGGCCACTCAATCCCGGCTCACCCTGACCCGCCTCGACTCTAGGCTCGGGACAATCACTGAAACCTTCGAGTACAAAAACGGGGCCCTTTTCCTCGACGACGGAACAGGAACAGGTGGACCTGCTCCGCTTATGAAAAACATATCATCTTTTGAGTTTCACTACCTGGACGAGCAAAACAATGAATGGAAAATTGGCACCAACCCCATAGGCGAGCTCGCCATAGTCGAGGCCCGTTTAAAAATGCGCGGTCCTGAAAACGTGTCTTTGGATTTTTCGGAACGTATCCTGCCGCGCAACACCTTCACACCAAGCAGAGCCTATACACCGCCCGGAACCGGAACCACTGCGGCCCAAGGGCTGTGCCTGCTTGAGACACTCTATCCCGGGGAACCGGGTCTTATTGCGATTGCACGCGATTTCCGGGAAAACCGGTTAAAGAAAATCCCTGGCGGCAATACTTTACAGGCTCTCTACTATCAAATCGGAAGGCCCTTGGCAGATACGGCAAGAAGCAATCTGTGGCTTGCCATAATCATGAGATGGATGAGTGCCCCCCTGGTCGCGCTGCTGTTTTTCGTCGAGTTTTTTCCATCCGGCCTTGCCGCTCTGGCAATGGCAGCATGGCTCATGTTCCGCCTGTTTACAGGCATTCAGCATCACACCCCTCCGGGCAGAAAGCAATTTCTGTTAAAAGAGCGGCAAACAGCAGGCAGCGTACTGTTAAGCCTGATTGTAACCATGACCATACTTGCGGCCATAGGTGCAGGGGCCATATCAATGCTGAACACATCCCGGTATTCTGGTGCAAGCAGCATACTTGGCGAGCAGGCATACTACCTTGCAGAGTCAGGGCTAAGGTACGCCTTGGACCGTTTCATGGCAAACAGAGACGACGATACAGCCTTTATAGACTCACTTTCATCCACCGAGCCTGATGGCAGCTTCCCTGTCTCCCAGGGTAACGCATTCAGTCTTGATGCCCGGTGCTTTTACTTTGATCCGGCAGAGGGCGACCCCAGCACCCTGCTTGGCGCCTTTGGGAATGGGCTGCCCGATAAAATAGCCTCCGCAACCATTCCCGGGGGAGGGCTCGCCGGCCATCTTGAACTCTTCGACACGGGCATCAACGCCAGGACAATTGTGGATGCCACCATTTCCGGGATAGACGCAGGCGCGGGCACGATATCCTACTCCATTACCGCCGGTCTTTCCGGCGGGGTCAAGAGCGATGAATACGTTCTTCCGGTCGCCCTGACCACAACGAACCAGATAAACGTGAAAGCCTCCGACTTTGGGAAACCCGCCGGCAGTTCATCCATAATTATCGATAATATGAGCGTCTTTTTCCCAACCACAAGGGGGCTTGTATCTTTTATGGCCGACGCCGACCATGACGGCAGCTATGACGACAAGATATTCCTGGTATATGACAGGCTGGACGGTAACCGTCTGACAGGATTGAGAAACGTCCCTGGCAAGGAGCCGCTGCCGGTTAATGGGGTGGACATAGCGGCAAACACACCGGTGGTGCTGGGACGCTACGCAACCATCCAGTCAACCGGGATAGTAGGGAAAGGGACCAGCCAGGAAACATCGGTAAAACTCACTTTAAACCAGCCGCTTGACACGGCACAGATAATGAAAATGATAGCAAACAAGACTCCGGGTGAGCAGTCAGCCACGTCGGTAATAGGCACAGCTACCATCCAGCCGGACAACTCGTTGAAAATCGAAACCACCGAAAGCACCTACGCCTTTATCCAGGCAAACAACAACGTCTTCCAGCAGGAGAGCGTAACAGCCCAGGACTGGGCATGCTCCGACATGCCGGGACAAAGCGATTTTCTGAAAAACCTGTGGCTAAGATCCAACAAGAGACTCTCCTATGAAACCCAGGTAAAAGTCAAGTTCACCGAAACCGAGGATGACACCACTCCACCTTTTGCAAACCACCCCGGGTGCTACATGCCCGGCATAATATTCCGGGTCCGCAACGCCGGGACTGACGTGGGCCAGGCCACATACTACGGCATATCCTTCATGCGGGGTATCCAGGGCACCACGGCACACACAAGCGGAGGCGGGTGCGGCGGCCAAACCACGTGGAGAAGCGAGGATGACGATATTGCCGACAACCTTTTTGCAGACCACGGTTCAAACAGCTCCTTTACCTACAGCTCCTCCTGTGAAAATTCCGGGTTCGAGCCGACAAACTGGAACGACGATCCTCCGCTTGACGGGATTCCATACATAATCTTCTGGCAAAAGGACGTCAGCACCGATGCTGCCGGTAATCCCGTTAGGGCGGTGCTTCATATTCACCCTTTGAATGGCTGGCCTACATGCCTCTGGTATCTGTGGAAAAAGCCGTTATCTATTATTACGAAAACAGTGGCGTCACGGTTTATGGTAAGAAACACTACAACGACAGACAGGCCGATTTCCAGCCGGGCGACTACACGCTTGGCGAGTGCAAGGCCCTGGGAATGAAAAACGACGATGTCGAGTCGGTTCGGGTGGGGCCCGGTTACAGCGTGACGCTTTACGTTGACGACAATTTCGGGGGACAGTCCCTCACCCTTAACTCAAGCGATCCGAACCTGCGGAACAACTACTA
>MZGQ01000094.1 GCA_002085115.1 Desulfococcus sp. 4484_241 | reverse complement strand
TTGGCGCCCTGGGATCAGATACCGGCGGCTCTATACGCCAGCCTGCATCCCACTGCGGGGTGGTCGGCATGAAGCCGACATATGGAAGGGTGTCCAGGTATGGCCTGGTGGCTTTTGCCTCGTCACTTGACCCCGCTTGCCAAGGATGTCAGGGACTGCGCCATACTGACAGGCGCAATAGCCGGACATGACCCGCGGGATTCGACATCGGTTCCAATGGATGTCCCCGACTATCTGGCATCCCTTTCCGGCGGACTGCAGGGAATTACCGTGGGCATCTGCAGGGAGTATGGCATGGCGCAGGGCCTGGACCCCGAGGTGGCCAGGTCAGTAGAGGAGGCCATAAACCGGATGGAATCGCTTGGCGCAAAAACCGTTGAGGTGTCGTTACCGCACACTGAATATGCCGTTGCAGCCTATTACGTCATAGCACCGGCCGAGGCGAGCTCAAACCTGGCAAGATACGATGGTGTAAAATACGGATTCCGCGACATGCAGGCCGACAATCTTCTGGAGATGTATACATCCACACGGTCTTTCGGGTTTGGCGACGAGGTGAAACGGCGCATTATCATAGGAACATACTGCCTCTCGTCAGGGTATTACGACGCTTACTACCGGAAGGCGTCACAGGTTCGCTCACTAATAACCAACGATTTTAAAAAAGCGTTTGAAATATGCGACGTGATAGCCTCGCCCGTGGCCCCGACACCGGCGTTTCGAATTGGAGACAAAACAAACGATCCGCTGAAGATGTATCTTTCCGACATGTTTACCCTTTCAGCGAACCTGGCAGGAGTCCCGGCAATTTCGCTCCCTTGCGGCTTCTCTTCTGAAGGGCTTCCAATAGGCCTGCAGCTCACGGGCAAACATTTCAAAGAGGAAACGCTCTTTAAGGTTGCGGCAAACGTTGAGAATGCACTGGGAATCTGTGGAAAAAAACCGAGCATTTTAACAAAATGAGGAAAAAGATATGACAACAATAATACCTGAAGGTGAGCGCCTGAAAAAAGCTGTAAAATGGATATCGGAACAAAGGACCGAAAATCCAGAGGCAAACCCCGTTGAGATAGCGAACAGGGCAACTGTCAAGTTTGACCTGTCGCCCCTGGAGGCAGAATTTCTGGAAAAATTCGTCAAGGGTGATCCGGAAAAGTAAAATATTTTAACCGCCACCCGGGTATCCCCTGTCGAAATGCCCGCAACAAGCAACAAACAGGACCGGCTGCAATGCCCAGTATCAGGATCCTTCCCGAACATCTTTCAAACAAAATCGCTGCAGGCGAGGTGGTTGAACGCCCGGCTTCTGTGGTAAAGGAACTGGTGGAAAACGCCATAGATGCAAAAAGCAGCACCATCACTGTTGAAATAGAAAATGGGGGACGATCTCTTATAAGGGTTTCAGACGACGGAACCGGGATGGACCCTGACGATGCGCTGCTGTGCCTTGAACGCCACGCAACGAGCAAGATAGCGGACGAGAGCGGCCTGTTTTCAATACGCACACTTGGCTTCAGGGGGGAAGCCATACCCAGCATAGCATCCGTGTCGGAGTTTGTGATAACGACCAGGACAAAAGATTCCGATAATGGGACAACGATCGTGGTGTCAGGTGGTACCATAAAGGATGTCAGGGAGACAGGAGCTCCGATCGGGACCACCGTCGAGGTGAGGCGGCTGTTTTTCAATACACCGGCACGCAGAAAATTCATGAAATCGGTCTCCACCGAAACAGCCCACATAGCCGATACCATGACCGCCTTTGCGCTATGCAGAAGCGATATACATTTCAAGCTGATCCACAACGGCAAAACAGTCAAAAACTGGCCGCGCACAAAAAACCCCCTGGAAAGGGCGGCCGATATTCTTGGGCAAAACACAAAGGGCGGACTTATTCCGGTGGCACATGAGGAAGGGCATTAAGGATCGTGGCCTGCAATACGCGCTTTTTGAGGGATACAGGGGCCGCCTCGTAAAGGGACTCTTCCCTGTGGCTGCCGTTTTCATAAAGATCCCCTTTGACCGTATTGACGTGAATGTGCATCCAGCCAAAACAGAGGTGAGGTTTGCAGACCAGCGAAGAGTTTACCAGTGCATGAAAACCACTGTAGCATCGGCCCTGGCCGCGGCACAGACACCGCCCTGGGAAAAGGATAGTCCGAGCCGTTCGGAAACCATCCAGGCACCGGGCCCGCTGCGCTCGCCCTCCATTGTTTCAGAGCCGGTCAGCCGGTATATGCAAAGCATTGAAACACTGCTCCCCGGTACCGAGGCACCGGCACCGGCACAGGAAACTGGAAACATCTCTCCCGCCCTGTCCCCTGGCCAGACAGACACCGTTCCCAAACACGGGTTTACCGGCCTCCAGGTAATAGGCCAGCTCTTTAACACATACATCGTGTGCCAGGCGGAAAACAGGCTGGTGCTTGTAGACCAGCACGCAGCGCATGAACGGATACTCTTTGAAGCATTGAAGCAGGCCAGGGAAAACCGTGGGGCCAGCCAGGGCCTGCTGGTTCCAGAAACCATAGACCTGACTCACAGTGCGGCCGCTGCCCTTGAGCCGATGCTGGAAGATCTCGGTGCGCTGGGCCTCGAGATAGAACCGTTCGGGAAAAATGCGTTTGTGGTAAAAGCGGTTCCCCCGCTGCTCTCCGATGCCGATGTTTCGGCCATGGTGCAGGAGATAGCTGAAAAACTCGCAGACACCGGGTTTTCCCCCGGTATTGACACCATAATGGACGATGTTCTCCATGTTATGGCCTGTCATGGCGCCATTCGGGCACACCAGCGGCTTTCTGTGCGGGAAATGGAGGAACTCCTTGCACGGCTTGACCTGTGCGAAAACCCCATGCACTGCCCGCACGGACGCCCCACATCGATAAGCTGGTCCACACAAGAGATTGAAAAACTGTTCAAAAGAATTGTATAGCCCGGAGCCGGGCGGCCTGTGCGTTGCCTGTCTGCCATCCAGGTAAAGCAGGCAGACATGCAAAAAGGGTGCGGCCTACAACAGTACGCCAGGGTCAAAATTCCTTATTTGCCCGATATGAAAAAAATCAGGTTTTGCAAATATGAAACGTTGTCTTGTGCCATCTGACAAAATGGATCGGCACCGGCTAAATTTTTATGAAAAACGGAACAACCGACAGCAGGATACCGACACCTGCCAGAAGATAAACGTTGGTGATAAAATAGGGAATGATGAACAGGGCAATACCCGAAAGCAGGGGAACTATGGCCTTCTGTTTTTTACCGTAAACAAAAAACCCCAGGCCTATCGTTCCGAACAGAAAGCCCCAGACAATCTGCGATGTGCCATTCATACCAAAACATCCTTGCCGATTTTACACCCATGCAGTAATAAAGATTCTGGAATGATTTTCACCTGATGTCAAGTACAGGGGTAGCGGCAGACGGTAAAAAGCGTTACAATAAAATCCGTAAACAGCGTAAAACCTAAAAAAACGGCACATAAAGGCAACAAAAGATTTATGATGAAAGAAGATGCGGAAAGCAGCCACGCCGGGATACGCGGGTTGACCATTGCTCTTGCCCAGGCTTCGGGCCTGCTTATACTGTCTGCCGCTGTTGCCCTGCTTTTTAACCATGTAAGGCCAAACGGGCTTCCGGTCATTACAACCGTTACCAATGCCCCTCAA
The DNA here is from genome assembly GCA_002085115.1 of Desulfococcus sp. 4484_241. Taxonomy (GTDB): domain Bacteria; phylum Desulfobacterota; class Desulfobacteria; order Desulfobacterales; family Desulfosudaceae; genus MZGQ01. The sequence goes on along the minus strand of MZGQ01000094.1, from coordinate 4,590 downwards.
CAAAACATGGCCGCTTCTGGCGGCATGTCTGTCACGCTGCAGGAGGCAATAAGTCTTTACAAAAAGGGCGGTGCTGTCTTTGTTGACGCAAGGGGCCCCGAAGCTTACAGAGCCGGCCATATACCCGGTGCATTCAACCTGCCTTTTGGCCGGGAAGACGATTTTCTTGAACACTTTTTCAAGGCCGTTCCCGACACCAAAGCCCTTATTGTCACCTACTGTGATGGCAATGGCTGCACCCTTGGCGAGGAACTTGCAGGTATGTTAAAAGGCCTTGGCTATGAAAATGTAAGGGTGTTTGAAGGAGGCTGGGCACAATGGCAAAAGCACAAATATCCTGTCAAAAGCGGGGAAAAAGATGGCTCATAACCACGATCACTCACAAGAGATGGGCAAAAGGTTGCTGTTGGCAATGCTTATAAACCTGCTGATACCTGTAGCGCAGATCGCAGGAGGCATGGTGGCCGGCAGTATGGCCCTCATATCGGACGCAGTGCACAACCTCGGCGATTTCACATCGTTGCTTATCGCCTACGCCGCCCACATGGCCGGGAAAAAGGGTCCGTCACTGAAACACACTTTCGGCATGCAGCGTATGGAGGTACTTGCCGCGGTTGTAAATGTCGCTCTTCTTGGCGGTGCAGCCGTTTATATAGCGATTGAAGCTATATCACGCCTTGCCAGTCCCGCACCTGTAGAACTTGGGATAGTCGCATGGATGGCCATGTTAGGCATAGTGGGCAACGGCCTGTCGGCATTAATTCTTCACAGGGACTCAATGCATAACCTGAACGCACGGGGAGCCTTCCTGCACATGGTGGGAGATCTTATGACATCTGTGGCGGTTCTTGTTGGCGCGGTCGTGATGCGGTTTGTTGACGCCCCCTGGATCGACCCTGCTCTGAGCCTTGCGATCGTTGCCTACATAGCGGCAAGCGGGTTCTCTCTACTGAAAGATGCCGTGCACGTGCTGATGGACGGCACACCCAGGGGCCTTGATCTCAATCAGCTCAAGGCCGAGATTGAATCAATAGACGGGGTACAGGGTATACACTACCTCCATGCCTGGAGTGTAGGCGGCCGCTCGGTTGCCATGACCTGCCACGTTGTTGTACCGGACCAGCCCATAAGCGCAACTGAGAACATATCCGTCAAAATAGCCAGGCTTCTTATGGAAAAATTCGACATAGACCACCCTGTGTTACAGTTCGAAACAAGAGAGTGCGGCACCGGCGAGCTGCTTTGCGGCATGACATGCCGCTCATGTTGATGCCTGACAATAAAAAATGAAAGCCGGCTTGCATAATTTACAATAAACCATCTGGAGTCTTGAAATTAAATTGCCGGAACCATACATAAAACAGCCGGGTTCATCGCGGCTGCAACTTGTCTGCCGTCTGTTTTTAGGCGCGGTGTTCCTCTATGCAGGAGCCACCAAAATCATCAGTCCGGCAGGTTTTGCCGCTGCTGTGCATAACTACCACATACTGCCTCCAAGCCTGGTCAACCTGTTTGCGGTTATACTCCCATGGCTTGAAATCACTGCAGGCGCATGCCTGGTCGCCGGCGTCTGGCTGCCCGGCGCGGTCATGTGGGTAAACGTTATGCTGCTGGTTTTTCTCCTTGCGCTTGTGTACAACCAAATCCGAGGGCTGAATGTCAACTGCGGCTGCTTTTCAACATCACAAAACCCTGCAGAAAAAATATCAACAATATGGTATATTATGCGTGACATGCTGTTTCTTGTTCCGGCCTTATACCTTGCAACAACGGTTTTCAAAACAAAAAGATGACTCTGTGACCGGATGTTTAGATGTTTAATTGAAAGGCATGCAACATCATGGATGGCATAATTTCTGAAAATCAATCCCCGGTCCCCGGGAAAAGAACATCAATAACTGCCCCACTGTCCCTGCTTTTTGGCCTGTTATTGTACATGCTTCTCTCTTGCCAGCCTCTTTGGGCTGCCGAAGAGGCGGGCACAGAATTACCACCCATACCAACGCCCGGCATGGTTACAATGTTGCAGCTTGAATCAGACAGATGCCCGGTGTGCAAAATGATGGGACCGGTCATTACCGAACTTAAAAAGGAGTATGAGGGGATAGTATCGATTATCACCATAGACGTGGGCAAACACAGGGACCTGGCAATGCGGTTAAGAGTATTTGGAGTCCCGACGCAAATACTGTACGACAGGGAAGGCAGAGTGGTGGGCAGACACATGGGGTACCTGGACAAAAAAAGCATAAAAGCCGCTTTTGAAAAGCTTGGTGTCTATCGAAAAAAATAGCTGTTGAAGCCTTTGGGTACAAAAATTTAAGCCGGTTGTGGGGATGCCAACATGGCAGGATGGACAGAGGAAGAGATAACAAACAGGGAACTGATGGCACCGTGCGGGTTGTACTGCGGAACGTGCGGCGTTTATATCGCCACAAGAGACGACAACGAAAAGTTCAAGGCAGTCCTTGGAAATCTCTACGGGACAAAGCCTGAGGAGACCGAGTGCTTCGGATGCATGCAGCCCGATCCGCCACGCAGGCTTTACGCCTTCTGTAAGGGGTGCGATATAAGAGAATGTGTCAGGGCAAAAGGCTACTACTCGTGCCACCAGTGCGACGACTGGCCATGCGGCAAGATAACAGGTTTCGGCCTGGCAACAGGTGTAAGGGTTATGATGAGGGCCATCCCCCTGTGGCGCGAATGTGTCGCAAAACATGGCCACGAGAAGGGAAGCATCGAGTGGGCCCGTGCCGAATGCCGCAGGTATCACTGCCCTTCATGCGGCCAGCCGCTGTTCAGGGGCGCACAGAAATGCCGCACGTGCAAGGCTCCTGTTGCAAACATCCTTGACGGTTCACTGTAAACACCTGTCTTTCACTCTCCTGCGCAGATGCCCGCTTCTTCGCAACCTTCCTTATGTAGAGGCAATTTATTTTTTAGCCCGAGTTTAACAGACCGTTTTAAAAAAGTTGCAAAATCAATCTGTTGCAGGCCATATTTTGTCAAGTGGCACTACAAAGTGGACGTTCTCTGATGTGAAGCTTTCAAGCAAACATTTTTTTCATACCGCCGGATTGCATGGGACAACCAAGTGCCTGGTAAATTTTTTCAATCCTGGATAAGGTTAAGCAGGGTTTCCTGCCGGCCCCTCCTATTGCCTTCCCGCCTGGCTCGCAACAGGCGATAGGTATAATACGCTTCGCCGGCAGCAGTTTTTCCTATGTGCGTTTTACGAATAAATATGATGCCCAGCTCCACCATCTCTGAGGCAGCAGGTGTTAAACTTGGGTTAAAACCGTGAAGTACTGCGTGACAATGAAGGCTCTGACAGTGAACATCTTCCGGGCAGCGGTCTTCAGGATGTCCCGAATACTGCCAAATGAGGAATTATGCCCGATATGACGGGGGCATCGTCGGCAATAATAGCTTATTTCAAAGAGCAGGTGAAAATTTTTATACAAAATTGACGCCAGGGATGTACAAATCATCGCCATACCGCTTTTTAACCCAAATACCCGGTCGCTACTTTTTACGAGACCATCAAACAAGACAGGCCTGAACAAATAAAAAAACCGGAAAAGAGCACAAAACTGATCTTCTCCGGTTTTATTTTTTAAAGCTACGGCCTGAAATGTTTTATCAGGCCTGGCCGGAAACCTCCTGTTTTACCGTTATCGCTATCTTGTAGAGAACCGTCAGTATCAGGAACCCTGCCGCGTATACCCCTATCGATATTATTATCTCCGGAACCGTTGGCACATACTCGTTTACGTGGTGAAGCGGGGATGGAATGAAACCGCCCGAGATCATGCCAAGGCCCTTGTCGATCCAGATCCCGATAAAGAGAATTATGCATGAGAAAGCCAGGAACGCTTCGTTTCTGCGCGTCGCAGGAATGAGAAGCAGGACAATGGCAAGCAGCATCAGTGCAAGGGATGTCCACATCCATGGGACCAGTACACCGTGGCCATGGAGACCGAAGAACAGGTATTTCAGGTGGACAAGGTGACCGGGAATATTGCTGTACATCGCCACGAAAACTTCACACGCAAAGAAAAACACGTTTGCTATAAGTGCGTATGTCACTATGCGCGCAATACCCTGGATCGCCTCTTTGCCGGCGTCAAAACTGGTAAAACGCCTCATTATAAGCGCAAGCAAAATAATCATGGCCGGGCCGGCGGCGAACGCCGATGCCAGGAACCGCGGGGCCAGTATGGCTGTAAGCCAGAAGTGTCTTCCGGGAAGACCGCAGTACAGATACGCAGTTACGGTGTGGATCCCGAACGCCCATGGAATGGAAATATAAATCAGCGGTTTTACCCACTTGGGCGGCGCCACTCCGTTGCGTTCCGCCTCGAGCACGCTCCATCCCACCACGACGTTCAAAAACAGGTAGCCGTTTAAAACTATCATATCCCAGAAGAGCATTGAATTCGGTGTCGGATGGATTACGACATTAAAGGCCCGCATCGGCTGCCCAAGGTCGACTATGATGAACATGAGACACATCGACACCGCTGATATGGCCAGAAACTCGCCCAGTATGGTTATCTTGCCAAACACCTTGTAGTTATGAAGATAGTA
>MZGQ01000020.1 GCA_002085115.1 Desulfococcus sp. 4484_241 | reverse complement strand
TACATGACGGCTGAAAGCTCCCCGCGGCGGCTCTCGTCCTTTGCAATAACCCAGGGCGCAGTGTAATCGACAAACCTGTTCATGGCGCCGATAAAACTCCATACCGCCTCAAGCGCCCTTGATATGTAGAAACCTTTCATGTGCCGTTCATATTCGAGTATGGCTTCCCGGGCCAACGACTCTATATCCATACCGGTGTCCGGCAGTATGGATAAATCCGCTTCCGGGATCTTGCCGCCGAAATACTTTTCGGTCATTGCAAGCACCCTGGAAAAGAGGTTGCCAAGATCGTTTGCAAGGTCTGAGTTTATCCTGTCTACAAGGGACTTCTCTGAAAAACCGGCATCAAGCCCGAACGTCATCTCCCTGCACAAAAAATACCGAAATGCGTCACGGCCATAGACATTCATGAGCTCCAGCGGATCAACCACGTTCCCAAGGCTTTTTGACATCTTGCTTTCATCCACCTTCCAGAAGCCGTGCACGTTGAGAGACCTGTACAGGGGTATGCCGGCTGCCTTCAGCATTATGGGCCAGTAAATGCCATGGGGCTTTATGATGTCCTTGGCAACGAGATGATTCGCAGATGGCCAGTAAGTGCGGAAATTGTCCCCGTCCGGATAGCCAAGGCCGGAAACATAGTTCACAAGAGCATCAAACCATACGTAGGTAACGTAGTTTTCATCAAACGGGAGGGGAATACCCCAGTCAAGACGCGCCTTGGGCCTTGATATGCAAAGATCCTCGAGCGGTTCCTTCAAAAACGACAGGATCTCGTTCCGGTAACCTTCCGGCCTTATAAAACCGGGATTTTCCGTTATATAGTCCACAAGCCATTTCTGGTACCTGCTCATCCTGAAAAAATAGTTGGTTTCCTTTATCTGCTCGGGCTCTGTCTCGTGGTCCGGGCATTTTCCGTCCACAAGCTCCCTTTCCGTATAGAAACGCTCACACCCGAAACAGTAAAGTCCCTCGTATTCACTGAAATAGATGTCGCCCGATTCATGAATCTTTGCCAGGATGTACTGCACAACGCGCTTGTGGTCCTCATCGGTAGTGCGTATGAACCGGCTGTACCGTATGTTGAGCCTGGCCCACAGGTCCTTGAAAAGGGCGCTTATGTCATCAGTGTATTTCTTGGGGGAAACGCCCTGCTCCGCGGCAGCCTTCATTATCTTGTCGCCATGTTCGTCCGTGCCCGTAAGGAAAAACACATCCCTGCCACACATGGCGTTAAACCGGGCAAACACGTCGGCAACGACGGTCGTATAGGCATGGCCTATATGGGGCCTTGCGTTAACGTAGTATATTGGTGTTGTTATGTAACAGGTATCCGCCATGATTCACTCCGTCTCAAGAATCCACTTTTTCTGTTTTGTCCGTGTACACAATATCGTTTACCGAAACCTCGACCCGGCTGCCGTCCTCCTTCTGGATCGTGAACATGCCACGCAACGGATTTGTCTCCACTACCTTCCCTTCACCGGCAGTTGTTTTTACCCTTTTCCCCATGTCCGGCATAAACTTTTTAAGATAACTGTATGAAGGATCCTCGTATGCCAGGCAGCACATAAGCCTTCCGCATAACCCCGATATCTTGGTGGGATTTAAGGAAAGCCCCTGGTTTTTTGCCATCTTTATGGAGATGGGATCGAATTTTTTCAAAAAGCTTGCACAGCAGATCTCCCGGCCGCATCTTCCGATTCCCCCGGTTATTTTGGCCTGGTTCCGGATACCGACCTGACGCATCTCTATCTTGGTACGAAACTCCCTTACAAGACGCTTTACAAGCTCTCTGAAATCAACACGCCCGTCAGCAGTGTAAAAAAAAGTGAGTTTCCTGGAATCAAAAGTGCACTCCACCGAAAACAGGTTCATCTCAAGGCCGAGATCCTCTATCTGGGCCTGGCAGAACTCAAACCCTTTCTTTTCAAGGGTGGTGTTTTCCTCAAGCTGCAGAAAATCTTTATCTACGGCTTTCCTGTGAACTTTTTTAAGCGGGGTCTTTATAATCTCTTTATTGGCCGGCTTGGGAGGCGAGCACACCACACCCATGCCGAAACCCTGCTCTGTTTCAACTATCACATGGTCGCCCACTTCAAGCACAAAGGCACCGCAGTCAAAAACGTAAGGTTTGCCGTCCGGCTTGAACTTTATCTCAACTGTTTTTCTCATCACACCTGTCCGCAAGGCGCAAGGCCATTAACTCGAGTGAAAGCCGCAGGTTCAGGTTACGCAAGATAGCCCTTTCGGTCTCCAGCACCGCATCGATCTTGGCGGCAAGGGATTGTACGCTTTCGCGCCGTGCAATATTCAAAACCGTTTCCCGAACATCTGTGTTGGCAATATTTTTCCCGCCTCCGGCACAAACCACCATGGCATCTTTTAAAAAACTCAGGATCATATACAGCCACCTGTCAATATGATCCTTGTTTTTATACATCCTTTCAGCAAATGCCAGAACCGCCGAAAGCCGGTGTGACGGCATGGCATAAAGCTCTTCGCACAGCCGCCTTCTCATTCGAGCCAGCCTGTCCAACTCGCCCGGCGTGCCTGCTATATCAAGAGCCTTTGCAATACTGCCTTCCGACATGGCCGCAACCAGCCTTGCATTCTCCTTATCCAGTTGATACCTGTCGCGTATGAATGTCTCTACCGCCTCCGGCGGGACAGGATTGAACCTGACATGGCTGCATCTTGAAACAACCGTGGGCAAAAGGTCGGAGACGTTTTCGGCCGTAAGAAAAAATATGGTCTGCGGCGGGGGTTCCTCAAGTGACTTTAAAAGCGCGTTTGCAGCTTCCGGGTTCATCCTGTGGGCATCTGCAATGATTATCACCCGTGTCCCGGCACCAGGCGGCCTGAAACTTATACGGCGGACAATCTCACGTATCCGGTCTATCTTGATAACACCGCCCACAGGCTCAACAAGAGTTACAAAAGGATGCGCACCGGAAATAACAGCCCTGCATGACCTGCATTCTCCACACGGTTCATGAACCGGGCCGTCCCCCTCCGCATGGGTAAGACAGTTAAGCGCCATGGCAAAAAGCATGGCTGCCGTCCGCCTGCCCACGCCATCGATTCCCGTGAAAAGAAAAGCGTGGGGGATCTCTCTTTTTGCAAGGATACCGGCAAGGACCCTTACAGGCCTTTGTTGCCCTACAAGCTCGTCAAATCGAGGCACAGCACTAACTGTTTACCCGCTCTTTAAGCTCTTTCCCGCATTTAAAAAACGGCAGCTTTTTCGGAGCGATTGTAACCTTCTCGCCGGTCTTGGGGTTTCTGCCGGTATAACTCTTGTAGTGTTTGACAAAAAAACTGCACAGCCCCCTGATCTCGACCCGTTCACCTGCCGCCAGAGCACCAGCCATGGAATCGAAAAAAATTTTCACCACCTCGGCCGCCTCTGCCTTTGGAATGCCTGTTTTCTCCTTAAGGGCAGTGACCAGTTCCAGTTTATTCATGCATCCTCCTTAAAATAAGAGCAAAAACCATTATAACCTATCCGAAAAATTGGAATCATAAACAAAAAACATTAAACCATACCTGTTTCCATGAAGTCAAGAAATTATAGATTCCCAAAATGGGAAACGGAATAAACATACCCTCCTGATGAGAATATTGGTAATGCAATGCAAAGTGGGGTTTTGAGGTCATCAAAGGAGCTGGGCAGGGTACAGTGGAAGGCAAAGTGACAGCAGCTGAACGCAGCGTTGGGGAAAAGATGGCACATGTTTTTATTTTTGTAAATATTTAGGCAAGATATATTGCTAAGACATATCTTTTTATGAGTTTCTTTTTGCAGAATATGCGCGGGTGCCACCCCCGAAGATTCAGAATGTCCGATTTTCTCTGGCCAGGTTGTTGGATTCCATCCACAAGGTGTTAAATTGAAAAAGTTACGACCTTTCCGGATAGTATGGCGATAAAATAGGATTTTGGGCAAACCGGTAGTGATAACTGTCAACGGTCGTTTAAAACCGAGCCGTTTTCCGGTCGTGAGAATTGAGCCATTTTAATTTTACTGCAAATTTTAAGGGCATACTTATCTATCGACAAGACCCTGCTTTTTTTGGTTGTTGTGCGGCTGCGGTTTTTATCCCATGCAGCGCATGTGAAGCCGCAGGCCAAGCTGCCGGGGGTCTTTTTCTTATTGTTTTTTTCTTTTGGACTGTCCAAAAGAAAAGAACAATAAACCTGATTTGCGGATAAAGCCGGAAAGTGGTTTAATAATTATCCTAAATACAGCGAGGCTTTTTAATCATGGCTGATAAACAAAAAAACCGTGTCCTGGTACTTGACGCATCATATGATGACAGGCTCCTGGCAGATGCGATGGATAAGATATTCCAGGAATTCCCCATGGACCTTGAGGGGAAAAACGTTCTTGTAAAACCCAACATCCTGGCCGGCGAACCGCCTGAAAAGGGCGTTACCACACATCCTTCCCTTGTCAGGGCGATAGTGAACAAACTGCAGCAACAAGGCGCAAAAGTCATGGTGGGCGACAACCCAGGCGTGTTCGGTTACGGCAGGTCTGAAAAGGCGGCCATAACAAGCGGAATAAAAGATGCTGCCGGTGACTGCTTTGTCAAGTTGAGCCGAACCCCGGTGAGACAAAAACTTTCAAACAGAAATGTCGATCATGTCACAATCGCCGGGGATGTGCTTTCGGCCGACCTTGTAATCAACCTGCCCAAACTTAAAACACACGGTCTGACGTTCTATACAGGGGCGGTGAAAAACACGTTCGGATATGTGGTAGGCGGAGATAAAATGCGGACGCACTCCCTGGCGCCGACCCCCGTAAAATTTGCCGAGGCCCTGGTGGATATCTACGCCATCAGGCCTCCGGAGCTGAACATAATGGACGCTGTTACGGCCATGGAAGGCAATGGCCCGCATCACGGCAAATTGCGTGAACTTGGCAAGATACTGGCAAGCCCGAACGGCGTTTGTCTTGATGCTGTGGCGGTGCACATGATCGGCCGGCAGCCCGAATCGATTCCCCACCTCAAAATCGCCGCACAAAGAGGCTTAGGGACCATCGATATTTCCAAAATAGACCTGAACACAAAGATCGTACCGCTGCGGGATTTTAAAATGCCGGCCACATTTGTGACCGGCATGGTAGGCATTTTTCTGAATCGAATCCTGTCAAAACAGATGAGCTGCCTGCCGGTGGTTGTGGAGGAAAAATGCCAAAAATGCGGGCTGTGCGTTAAGCATTGCCCGGTCGGGGCCATGAAGATAAAAAAGGACAAGTGCCCCTCGGCGGACAAAAACATATGCATCAGCTGCTACTGCTGCCAGGAGATGTGCCCCGAAGACGCCATCATATTAAAAGGACGGTTGCTGAACTTTATCCGGCGTTCCGCCCATTGAAAAAACCTGCATCACAGATGATTGTCATCGGCCCGGTAAGCATAGATGAAAACGAAATAGGTTTCAGATTTATCCATTCTTCAGGGCCCGGGGGCCAGAATGTCAACAAGGTGGCAACCGCTGTACAGCTGCGTTTTGACGTATACGGCTCCCCATCACTTCCCGACAGAGTAAAGGAGAGGCTTGCAACACTTGCGGGCAAACGCATAAACAGCGAAGGCGTGCTGGTTATTGAAGCAAGGAGGTTTCGAGAGCAGGCTAAGAACAGGCAGGACGCGATTGACCGGCTGCGGGCACTGGTTGAAAAGGCCATGGAAACTCCCAGGGCCAGAAAACCGACCAGGCCTTCACGAGCTTCCAGAAAAAGGAGGGTTGACCAAAAGGTCAAAAGGGGCCGGCTGAAACGTACAAGAGGAAAGATAAAAGAGACAGATGAATGAAAAAGGGGCAATGTTAATATTTTGAGATTTTTTTGCCTTTTTGTGACTTCCCCGAAAAGTACTGGTGCAGCCGTGCAGCAGGTTCAAAAACATTGACTCACAATACCGGTCCTGCTATAGATAATGTTTGAAAAACAATCTGTTATCCTTTCACCCTTTTTGACAGACAAAACCGGGCGGTTATGTGGCTAAAGACAATGCCACAGATAGCGATGTCAGCAAAAAGTTGACAGCGAAAAGATGCCAAATTGCCGACGCACAACGCTTTGCCATAAATACAAGGGACGGTAATGTTTAAAACAGGGGTTATTCCTGCGGCCGGTGCCGGTATAAGAGCCTACCCGGCAACTAACTATATCCCGAAAGTGATGCTCGAGATAGCCGGCAAGCCCATCATTCTCCGTAATATCGAAATCATGCGCGACAAGCTCGGCGTTACAGATATCTATGTAATCGTCGGCTATATGGGCGAGATGATCAAACAGTTTCTTGGAGATGGTTCCCGATTCGGTGTAAATGTGCATTACGTCGAGTGCCGGGAATATGAGGCCGGCATGGCCCGGGGCATGCTCCTGTGCAAGGGCCTTATCAAGGATCGCTTTGTTACGATTCTCGGCGATGAGGTGTATATCGGCTCTGACCATGAAAGGCTAAAAGCGATCGAACTATGCGGGTGCGCTGCTGTCTGTGGGCTGATGCGGACTGACGACTTCAGGGCCATTGCAAAGAATTACACGGTCAGGATGGACGGGGAGCGGATAGTTGCACTCATCGAAAAACCGCTGAATATTGAAACTGATATTCTCGGATGCGGCACCTATCTGTTTACGCCTGAAATATTCAGCGCGATCGAGGCGACAAAACCTTCCGAATTTTCAGGCAGGGTCGAGCTGACCGACGCCATAAACCGTCTTGCGGCCGGCAGACAGAAAGTAAAGGGTATTTTTCTCAAAGGATTGTACCAGAATGTCAATTCGATGGAGGACTACAATTTTGCATGCTATCTATACCGTTCCAGGTATTTTGACAACTACAAGGTGAGTGTTGTTATACCTGCCTATAACGAGGAGGAGTCGATCGCCTATGTTGTAAAAGATTTTGCGCCGCACGCGTCGGAAGTGCTCGTTGTGGATAATTCTTCAGGGGATGCGACCCGAAAGGTCGCGCTTGAGGCCGGTGCCCGTGTAGAGACGGTGAGACTGAAAGGATATGGCGACACCATAAAATACGGCCTGGACCACGCAAAAGGAGATATCCTGGTTATCACCGAGGCTGACCATTCGTTCCGGGCAAAGGATATGGGAAAATTTCTCGAATATATGAAAGACGCAGACATGGTTATTGGCACCCGGACGACGCGGCAGATGATCGAACAGGGCGCAAATATGAAGGGACTTCTGCGCTGGGGCAATATATTTGCTGGAAAACTCGTTGAGGCTCTGTGGTGGGAGCAGGAGCCCCGCTTTACCGATGTCGGCTGCACCTATCGCGCGATCTGGAAAGATGTGTATCTCAAAATCCGCGACAACCTGCACGCACCAGGGCCGGAGTTTTCGCCGGAGATGATGATCGAGTTGCTGCGCGCCCGGAAACGGATAATCGAAATACCGATTTCATATTACAGGCGCGCAAAAGGCGTTTCAAAACACTCCGATAATTACTTTAAGGTGGCAAAAACCGCCCTTCGGATGCTGAAAATGATATTCCTAAAAAGGTTTGCCAAATAGACAAATACTGCTTTTGAAGCTTTTTTTGCGCCTTAAAAAAACAGCTGCCGGTCAAAAACATTTACCACCCCATCAGATTTTCAAGTCTTTACCAGCCTTGCAGGATCGGTCCAAATGGCTTATGATGCACCATAAAAAAATGGCAGTACCATGATATAACGAAGCAGAACACGAGGCATACAGATGGATACGATCGTTACACGCTTTCCTCCCAGCCCTACCGGGCATCTGCACATAGGCGGAGCCAGAACTGCGCTTTTCAACTGGCTATATGCCCGCCACACGGGTGGAAAATTTATTTTACGCCTGGAAGATACAGACACCGAACGCTCTACCGAACAGTCGGCAACGGGAATCATTGAATCTCTGAAATGGCTTGGAATAGACTGGGACGAGGGGCCATACTACCAGTCCCAGCGCCTGGACCTGTATAACACCTATATCGAAAAACTTATTGAATCCGGGCATGCGTACTATTGCACCTGCTCTGCCGAGCGTCTGAAAAATATGCGGGAAAGGGCTATTGCCGAGGGCCGCAATCCATCATACGACGGTACCTGCCGCGACAGGAATCTTCCCCCGTCAAAGGACGCTGTCGTGCGTTTCAGGACGCCCGATGTGGGTACAACCGTTTTAAACGACGTGGTGAAAGGCTCCATAGCCTTTGACAATCAGGAGATAGGAGACTTTATCATACGGCGCAGCGACGGCATGCCGACATACAACCTGGCGGTGGTGGTGGATGACATCGACATGGGCATTAACACGATAATCCGGGGTGACGATCATGTCACAAACACGCCCCGCCAGATCATGCTCTACCAGGCCCTTGGCAGCGAACTGCCGGTATTTGCGCATGTGCCCATGGTGCTGGGCAGCGACCGCTCCCGCCTGAGCAAGCGGCACGGCGCCATGTCGGTCCTTGAGTACAGGGATATGGGATATCTTCCCGACGGGCTTGTCAACGCACTGGTCCGGCTGGGGTGGTCCCATGGGGACAGGGAGTATTTTACAAAAGATGAGCTGATAGAACTTTTTTCGCTTGAGCATATAGGGAAATCAGCCGGAGTGTTTGACCCGGCAAAACTTCTGGCAATAAACGCGGAACACATAAAAAACAGCCCGCCGGAAAAACTGGCTCCACACCTGCTCCCGTTCCTGAAGGAAAAAGGATACAACGCAAATGACGACAAGTACCTGCACGGAGTTATAAAAACCTTGACGCTGCGCAGCAAGACGCTCAGGGAGATGGCAGACAAGGCCGCATTTTACTATGAGGAGCCGCTCTCTTACGACAGTGCGGCAACGAAAAAATTTTTAACGCCACAGAATCTTGAGGTCCTGGAGCTGGTCGCAGAAAAGCTCGGAAAGCTTGAAAGCATGGCCGAAGAGCCACAGCAGAAAGCGTTCAAGGAGGTGATGGACAAAACCGGTTTAAAGTTCGGGAAAATAGCGCAGCCGGTGCGCGTGGCGCTTACCGGAAGGACCGAAAGCCCCGGTATATTTGAGACAATAGAGGCTCTGGGGAAACAGAAAGTCATGCAACGCCTGAACACGGCCATAGAGATGATAAAAAAGGGGCAGTGACATTCTCAAATCAGTCTCCGTGCTCAAACCATGCCATCCCGTCAACGGAAAGTTTCTCGCCCTTCAGGGTGACTGTGCCGGAAACATCCATGCGTGTAAAAGAGATATAGTAGTTGGCGCGGCCATCTGCCTTTTGCACAATACCTGATTTCCCGTAAAGCACCGGGGGCTTCACAGGAACAGCCACAAGATCGACAGCCACATCTAAAAATGCCTGGTTGCCAAAATCGGCTTGACCTTGAAAAAAATCCCGATTATATAAAAAGATGTTTGAGGGATCGTCTAATGGCAGGACGACGGGTTCTGGCCCCGTTAGTCAAGGTTCGAATCCTTGTCCCTCAGCCACCTGACACTAAAAAGGCGCTGGGAAAATGTTTTTCAGCGCCTTTGTTCTGCACCACCGCCTTACCGTATATGCTAAAGACTACATTCCCTTTTTGAAAAACTGCTCCTCGTTGGAAAGCACCCCTGAAGACTGCGTGTGCTCGGTTGGAACAGTTCCCTTTTTGAAACACTCGAAAAAGGTCTCCTTTGTATCATCACCCGGCAGCAGTCCGGTTTTTGCATCTATCTTGGAGAAGACCACACCCTCCGGGACCTTGAAATCCTTTACCGGTTTGCCCTCTAAAATTTTCTCCATAAAATGGAGCCAGATAGGACTTGCCGCACTGGCGCCTGTTTCGGACTTTCCAAGAGACCTCTCATCGTCAAACCCGACCCAGACCACGGTAGCATAGTCGGGTGTATATCCGGCAAACCATGCATCATCAACATTATCGGTTGTCCCTGTTTTACCCGCAGCCGGCCTGTTAAGCGCTCTTACCCTTCTGCCGGTACCGTGCTCAACCACTCCTTTGAGGAGATGGGTCATTATATAAGCAGTATCGCTTCCTATAACACGCCTTGGAGCCGCAACGTTCTTTTCCAGTATTCTGCCGTCCCGGTCAACGATTTTAGTGACAAAAATCGGCTCTACAAGTTCGCCAAGGTTGGCGAACACCGAATAGGCCTTTAAAAGCTCTACGGGAGCAACAGCCGATGACCCAAGCGCTATTGAGAGGTCCCTGCTAAGCGGCGAAGTGATACCCATCTTTTTTGCATAATCTCTCACGTAATCAACACCTATATCCATAAGTATCTTTATCGTTGGGATATTGTGGGATTTCTCAAGGGCATTCCTGAACAGGGTGGGGCCAAAAAATCGCTCCTCGTAGTTGTGCGGTTTCCATGTAAAGTTGTTGGCCGTGTCCTCGAAAACTATTGCCGAATCGATTATAACGCTGGCGGGAGTGTATCCCTTGTCAAGGGCTGCCGCGTAAATAATGGGTTTGAACGCGGAGCCGGGCTGACGTCTCGCCTGGACTGCCCTGTTGAACTGGCTTTTTGATGCATCCCTGCCGCCCACCATGGCCCTGACCATACCACTCTTTGTCTCCATGCAGATCAACGCACCCTCAACTTCAGGCTCCTGCTCAAGGGAGAGAAGATAGACCGATCCGCCGTTTCCTGCTGTTACAGCCTCTGCCTCTTTATCGTTCCCGCTTTTTGCAATATCGTTTCCATCGTTGTCCTCTTCGTACGGCCCAACGATTTTTACCAATATCACGTCGCCCGGGGCCAATGCCTGCGAAGGCTTGGTTATGCGCGCTTCCGGCTCAAACCAGGCTATATTCACATCAGGTTTTCTCGCCCATTTCATGTCGGCAAACGGAATCTTGCCAACGCCATCTGCGATTCTCACCCAGACGCTGCCGTTATCGTCATCAACTTCGGTCACAACACCCTTTACAATATCGCCAACCGACAAAGCCTCGCCCCTTTTCCGGCTCTCATCCCTGAGTGAAGCCATGAAAGGTTCTATCTGCTCCTTGGCAAGATGGGCAATCGGGCCCCGGTAGCCCTGCCGTTTGTCAACGACGCGAAGTCCTTTTTCAACCGCATCCCTGGCGGCATGCTGCATTGAAACATCCACCGCGGTGTAAACCGACAGTCCCTGGTTGTAAAGCATATCGGAACCGTATTTTTCCTCCACATACCGGCGGACATACTCCGAATACCACGGTGTCATCTCCTGAAACCAGTTGTGCACCGGTTTTATGTCGATGGGCATGTTGCGGGCTTTAAGTGCCTGCTCTTTGGAAATATAGCCATCATCAACCATCCGGTTTAAAACATACAGCTGGCGGCTCCTGGCCCTTTCCGGGTACCGGTACGGGGAATACCGGCTCGGCGCCCTGGGAAGTCCGGCAAGCAAAGCGCATTCAGCCAGGTTCAACCGGTCTATCGGTTTGCCGAAATAGTTTTCTGCAGCCGCCGCAACTCCATAGGCTCCATGGCCAAGGTATATCTGGTTGAGATAAAGATAAAGAATCTCATCTTTTGAAAACCACCTCTCGATACGGTAAGAGAGAATCATCTCCTTTATTTTACGGATATATGTCCTCTCCGGAGAAAGAAAAAACGATTTTGCCACCTGCTGGGTAATGGTACTTCCGCCCTGAACAATACCGCCAGCCTCGACATTCTTTACAAAAGCACGCAATATACCCACCAGGTCGATCCCGGTATGCTGGAAAAACCTGGCATCTTCTGCCGCCACAAAAGCGTTTATAAGCATGCGGGGAATCCTGGAAAGCGGCACCACGATACGCCGCTGCCTGTAAAACTCGGCAATCTTTGCATTGTTGGCCGAGTAAAGAGTCGTTATCACAGGCGGACGGTAATCCTTAAGCGCCTTAACACTCGGGAGGTCCTTGCTGATGTAATAATAAAAGACCGTGGTGGCCATGACAAAACAAAAGCCAGCCACCACAAAAAAAACCGCCGTTTTTTTTAATATTTTTTTAAACATATTTAAAAGATAAGGTTTATAAACTTGCTTTGTTTTTTACCGCCGGCACCGGTATTCATCCCATATAAAAACGGACTTCACAAAAAAATACAGCCAGCAAAAAGGCCGTGACAGTATAGCAAACCTATCCATGCAAAGCCGGATGTGAACACGCAAATTGACGCATGTTACCTGAATATTGGCCTGCTGTCACGTTTCCTGTCATACTTAACATTTTTTTGCAATCATTTCTGTTTGTTGCAATGCAGATACTGCTTAAAAGCTGCCCGGCATTCAGCCGGTCCTGCCTCTTTTGTCACCTGACAGGCAAAACCGGCAGGTCGATTATAACATCCGAACCTGTATTCCTAAAATTTGGACGCATGAACCGGCGGGAACTTTTCTGCCCAGGGAGCGGCTTTTTCAAGTTGACCTGCAAGCCTGAAGAGCAGACCTTCGCCCCCAAAAGGTGCAACAAACTGTGAACCGCACGGCAATCCTTCCTCTGTCCAATAAAGCGGCACTGACATGGCAGGGAGACCGCAAAGATTCGCAAGCTGAGTAAAGGGGGTGACAGCAAGGCTCCTGTAACCTGTCTTTTCAACCATTCCAGACTTTATAAGCAGGTTTTCAAGTCCGATTGCATGAATAACTACGGTAGCTGTTTCCTCGAACGATGAAAGCCTGTTTTCTCCTATGCGCGGCGGAAGCCCTGCTGTGGTGGGAGTAAGGTAAAGATCAAAGGAGTTGAAAAAATCTCCCATAGCCCTGGCTGCCCTGTTCCACGCCCGCTTTGCAGTGACAAAATCGCCTGCGGAAAATGTTTTCCCCAGCCTCGAAAGCGACCAGGTAAGAGTCTCCATATCCCGGCGAGTGACCCTTCGGCCAAGGGTCTTTTCCATCTCGTCGATATCCGCGGCAACTTCGCCGTAGTACATGATAAAATAACTTCTTGCAAGCTCATGGCCATCCACCGCAGGATATTTCTCTTCCACAATATGACCTAAATCTTCAAGCAGGGCTGCCGTCTTCTCGATTGCCTTCACACACTCTTTATGCACCGGCATATCTATCGGGGACCGCGTGGAAAACCCGATTTTAAGCTTCCCCGGTTCCCGGTCAACCTCCTGCAGATATGGCCTCTCAGGCGGTACAATGACATAGGGAGCGCCAGGGTCAGGACCGCTGATCGCATCAAGCATTGCGGCGCTGTCACGTACAGACCTGGTCAGAACGTGCTCCTGGGCTGCCCCCTGCCACAACTCACCATAATCAGGCCCGGCAGGCACCCTGCCCCTGCTTGGCTTTAAACCAAAGAGACCACACCATGATGATGGGATCCTGATGGAACCGCCACCGTCTCCCCCTGACGCCACAGGAACCATGCCTGAAGCTACCGCTGCTGCAGACCCGCCGCTTGAGCCACCGGGTGTTCTGTCTGTATCCCAGGGGTTGCGTGTCGGGCCATGGAGCTCAGGCTCGGTAACTCCCAAAAGACCCAGCTCCGGAGTGTTGGTTTTGCCAAGGACTATCAGCCCTGCCTTTTTGTAACGCCGTACCAACTCGCTGTCATGGTCCGGGACATAATCCCTGTATGCCCTGCAACCGGAAGTCATTGGAGCACCTGCATAGAGAGATATAAGATCTTTTAGCAAAAATGGAACACCGGAAAATGGCCCGTCTGCCTGGATCTCTTTTGCCATGCTCATGGCATTGTCCACCATACTGTATATTACAGCGTTTAACCGTGGATTTAAAGTTTCTATCCTGCGGGCAGCCTCATGGCAAAGCTCAAACGGCGTAACGTGCCCTCTCTTTACAAGCTCCGCCATGCCAAGCGCATCATACCTGTCATATTCTTTGAATTCGGCCATGGTGTCCTCCCGGTAAAATATTAAATTTTTACACTAAAGGCCTTTTGTTATAATTTTTCCAAAGCCTGGCCTTTATGGCGAAAAAAGCTGCTTATGAATGGAGACCGGCAAAGCATGAAACAGGAGGCTTGCTGAAAAAAACCGGCTCAGCGCTGTCGGTCCTTTAAGGCATCATAGGTGTCTTCTGTGACACCCTCCCGTTCGAGTACACGCTTTATGACCCGGTGCGTGTTTGTCTTGGGAAGCTCATCAACAAACCGGATATAACGAGGCACCGCGTATTTTGCCATCTTGTCCGACAGAAAGTCCCACAGTTCCCGGGCTGTAAGAGATTTGCCCTCGACAAGGGTCATCGTTGCCATGATCTCATCCTCGGCCATTTCGGAAGGCACTGCGTATACAGCCACCTCCTCCACGGCCGGGTGTTTCATGATAACCTGCTCCACCTCGTAGGCTGAGACGTTTTCCCCGCCTTTTCTCATCGACTCGGTGTTGCGGCCTATGAAGTAGAGGAACCCGTGCTCATCCTGTCTTAGTATATCTCCTGTATAGAGCCAGCCGTCCTTGACCTTTTTTTTCGATGCTTCTTCGTTTTTGTAGTATTCTACTCGGTTTTCCTTGCTGCCGATCTTGAATATAAGCTCGCCCGGTGTGCCGGGCGGGACCTCGTTTCCGTTTTCATCAACCAGTTTTGTCCATCCGGGAGGAGCCATCGGTTTTCCAAGAGAGCCTTTTGGCGCCGTTCCAAAGTTCATTACGCCCTTGCCGCCTCCGTCGATGGCACCGTATCCTTCATAAATGGTTACCCCGAAACGCTTCTCAAACGGCTCCCACATATCGGCCGGACAGGCTGCGGAAAAAACCACCCGGACGTTGTTCTGGCGGTCAGTAGGCTTTTCCGGCTGCTTCATGAGAATTGGAATGATGGAGCCGATCGTGTTAAACACGGTAGCGTTGTAACGCCTCACATCATCCCAGAAACGGCTTGCGGAAAATTTCCGGGCAAGGGCCATCTGGGCAAGAACAGACATGGTAATGGTCGTGGATAGAAACAGCGCGTTGCCGTGGCAAAGCGACAGGTAGACATAATATATGTCAGACTTTTTCAAAAAAAACCGCCCAAGAAACCTGAGCCTGGTAACACCGGTTGTCTTGTAACGGTACACGACACCTTTCGGAGGGCCGGTGGTGCCCGACGTATAGATAAGCAGGCATATGTCATCAGGTCCATACCATATATCAGGCCGGTCTGAAGGTGCCTCATAAGCACTGGAAAGCCGGCCCATGTCACCAGGGATTTCTATGTCCCTGGCTTCCTGTTCGATATCATTCACAAAAACAAAAGAGGGTTTTACACGCTCAAGTCGTTCAAGCACGGGAAAGAGAGTCCCCAGCAACTCAGCGTCTATGGCAAGATACTCTATATCGCTGTGATTTATTATATATTCAAGGCCGTCCCCCTTGAGTTCAGGATTTATCATTACCGAATACATGCCGGCCTTCTGTGTGCCGAAAAAGATATCCAGCATGCGGGGAGAGTTCCGCATCATTATGCCAATCCCCTTGCCCTTTGCCCCACCCCGGGACAGCAGGAAGTTCGCCATCCGGTTGGCATTGTCATCCATCTGGCGGTATGTAAACGACTCATCCCTGTAGCGCAGAAACATCTTGTCAGGCACCCTTGAAACGCACTCTTCCAAAAGATCTGCCCACGAGATATCAACAGGGGCGTCGGAAAAAAGATTTTTGATCGTGCCTGTAACACGTCCTTCCCTTATCTCCCAGGCCATGAGAGAGGAAAAAGCCAAAGCAGCATTCTTAAAAAGACTCAGTTTCTGTAAGGTGTAAGCCATTTTTTTCGCCTTTACATGATTTTATTGTTGTGTTGCCAAGCCGTTACACACAGGCAACACCCCGGGTACACGGTCCATTCTGCAAGACACTTTATACCTTTGTCCAGTTATTTTCCAGACTTTATGGTATGGGCACCTATGGCATAGACATTTCTCATAGGATTTTCGGAAACGCTAAGGTCTGAGCTTTCTCCTTTTAACATCAGAGTGTCTGTCATCTGCCCCACTTTTTTTAAGACAAACCTGATGGACCAGTTTACATCTCCTGACGAACGGCAGAGACGTCTGGCCGAGGCTTTTTTCAGAAGAACCAGCTACACGCCGGACAGGATAGCGAGGCACGCCATAAAATGCATAAACAGAAAAAAGTTTTATATACCTGAATTTTGCACGTAACTTTCCGCAATCGGCCTTTCGGCCATATCAAAATTAATCAGCGTTAGTCATTCCTGTTTACCGATTTACATTTTTATCATCGC
>MZGQ01000093.1 GCA_002085115.1 Desulfococcus sp. 4484_241 | reverse complement strand
CACAGGTCCGAACAAGCCACAAATTGTCCCTGAAGATTAAGAGTGTTCCTTCTCGATGGCTATGGCGGAAACCTTGTATTCAGGAATCTTTGCAACAGGATCGAGAGCCGCATTGGTAAGACGGTTGACAGCAGACTCGGCAAAATGGAATGGGATAAAAACCGAACCTGGTATACTCTTTTCAGAGATCATTACCTTTACAGATATCTTTCCCCTGCGGGAGGTTATAATGACCCGGCTTCCATCCTCAAGGCCGTAACGTTTTGCGTCCTCGGCCGAAATTTCAAGAAAATTCTCAGGAGCAAGCTCATTGAGCCCACCACTTTTACGGGTCATGGTCCCTGTGTGATAATGGTATATGACGCGACCGGTTGTGAGAAGCAGCGGGTACTCATCATCAGGCTGCTCCGCAGGCGGTATATAATCGATAGCATGAAAGTTGCCCCGTCCGCAGGGGAACTTGTCAACATGCAAAACAGGGGTCCCTGGATGATCCTGGGTGGGGCAGGGCCAATGTATGCCAACATGTTCGATACGCCCATATGTTATTCCTCCATATGAAGGAGTAACCCGGGCGATCTCTGCCATTATCTCCTCTGCATTTTCATAGGCCATCGGGAAACCCATTGCAGCAGAAATATCCGCTATAATTCTCCAGTCTTCTCTGGCCTCGCCGGGCGGATCAACAGCCTTCCGCACCCTCTGCACCCTTCGCTCGGTATTGGTGAAAGTACCATCCTTTTCGGCAAAACAGGCCGCAGGCAGAACCACGTCAGCCATCCTGGCGGTTTCTGTCATGAATATGTCCTGCACTACCAGAAAATCAAGAGATGCAAGGGCCTTTTCAACATGATTCAGGTCTGGATCAGAGACCATGGGGTTTTCCCCCATTATGTACAGAGCCTTTATTTTACCTTCGATCGCCAAAGGCACCATCTCGGTGACTGTATATCCCGGCTTCCCGGGAATCCCTGTCACTCCCCAGGCTTCCTCCAGCTTCTTTCTTGCTTCCTCGCTGGTAACCGGCTGGTAACCGGTGAAAACGTTGGGCAGGCCGCCCATGTCGCACGCGCCCTGGACATTGTTTTGCCCTCTTAGCGGATTCACCCCGCACCCTTCCTTACCAAGATGACCGCAAAGCATGGCAAGGTTGGCAAGTGACTTTACGTTGTCGGTACCGGTCGTATGCTGAGTGATGCCCATGCAGTAAATTATGCTCGCCGCACGCGCATTGGCATACATCCTGGCTATCTCTACTATATCCTCCGCTGCTATTCCAGTGATGCTCTCGACAAATTCGGGAGTAAACTTCTCCACCGTATTTTTCAGTTCCTGGAAACCTGAAGTGCGGGTTTCCACAAATTCGCTGTCGTAAAGTTTTTCGTTTATGATAACGTTCATAAGGCCGTTTATCCAAGCCACGTCTGTTCCCAGGTTCTGCCTGACCCATTTATGGGCGAACCCGGTCAGCTTGATCCTGCGCGGATCCACCACTATAAGCTTGGCCCCCCTTTTTTCCACCGCCCTTTTTACGAACGTTGAAATCACGGGATGGTTCTCAGTTGTGTTGGTACCCGTAGCGAGGATTACATCAGCCTTTTCTATATCCCCAATGGTGTTCGTCATTGATCCACTTCCGAATGCTGCGGCCAGACCGGCCACGGTGGAGGAATGTCAGAGACGGGCACAATGGTCGATATTATTTGTTTTCAGAACGGCTCTTGTGAACTTGTGCGCAAGGTAGTTCTCCTCGTTTGTCATGCGCGCCGATGTAAAAACCCCTATGCTGTCAGGGCCGACAGCCTCCTTTATGCCGTAAAGCCTTTCAGCAACAAGCTTTATAGCCTCATCCCATGTTGCCTCCCTGAAACTGCCATCCTGCTCCTTGATCAGAGGCTTTGTAAGACGCTCTTCTGAACCGATAAAGGCATATCCGAACCGTCCCTTGACGCACAGGCTGCCGTTGTTCGGCGGGACATCAACACCTGTCACCTTCACCACCCTGCCGTCTTTCACATGAAGTTCAATCTGGCAGCCCACTCCGCAATAGCTGCAGGTTGTCCGCACTCTCTTAACCTCGCGCGGACGCCACTTGTATCGGGAATCTTTTTCCACAAGGGCTCCGACAGGACAGGCTTGGACACATTCCCCGCAAAACACGCAATCCGATTCAACAAGAGGCTTATCATTTCCGGCCACAATCTTTGTTATACGGCCATTGCTATCCTCCAGGCAGGTTATGGCCTTGTTCACCTGCACCTCGTTGCACGCTTTAACGCACCTGCCACAACGGATACAGCGTGAAAAATCACGAATTATAAATGGATTAACAGTCTCCATGGGCACAGGATCCCACCGTTCACCAACCGGCCGGTCTCCTGTGACCTGATACTGATAGGCAAGCTCCTGCAACCTGCAGTCCCCCCATGCCGGGCAAAGTTCATCCGCATCATCATCGGCCTGGACCTCCATCTGAAACTTTGTCCAGGCAGCCTTTGTTGAACAGGCTGTAACAAGTTCACCTTTCCCCTCCACCTCAACCACGCACACCCTGCATGTTCCGGTAGGAGTAGTCCCCTTGAGGTGGCACAGTGTTGGTATTTCTATACCTGCCCGGCTTGCCACTTCTAAAATGGTTTCACCCTGCTCAAACGACAGTTCATTACCATTTACAACTATGATGTTTTCCATCCCGAACCTTTGCTCCTATATTACAAACCTAAATCCAATCCATTCCCGGTACCCTTTTCATGATAACATGATAAACCGGGAAACGCCACGGCATCTGCCGACAAAACAGGCCTTAAAGATTAAAGACTTTTTTTATAAAAAGTTTCCCCCACTGTCAATAGCGGGAAAGAGTGGCAAATTTTCTTTTTGAACGGCATTGCACTTGATGGTATAGTCAGTGTTCATAATCTGCTTAGTCGGGGACGCCTCTATTGACCGGCCGGGAGTTATCCCGTGCCGAAACAGTTAAGCGCCAAGCCTTGCAGAGATGGTCACCGGCTTAAAAAATTTATTAAAGGCGGCGATGGATTAACCGTTGTGAAAACTGGTAACGGCATTTTTATGAAAACCGGAACATCCGAGCTTGAAACGCGCGACAAGAAAGTCCTGATCGCAGACTGGAACGCCCTTATGCGCGTTTTTATAAGGCCCGAGGACGAAGCGTGCAGGGTCACGCTCATAAAATACATGGAGCAGATACTGTTCGGTCTCCACGAATTTCTGGGAAAGCACGTCGGCATAACGGAAAACGTAAGTCTCAAGAAACTTGCCAGCCAGTTTAAAAGCACTGCCATATGCGACAACCCTGAAAAAAAGCTGTCCGAAGTTATAAGAGAGCTCATAAAGGAAATATCGCCCTACGGTGTAAACGTTGCCTCACCATACTTTGTGGGCCACATGACATCGGCCATACCTTTTTTCATGGTCCACCTGAAAACAATCGCAGCCGCGTTGAACCAGAATCTTGTCAAGCTTGAAACATCCAAAATCTTCTCGATCCTTGAAAAACAGGTGCTGGCAAAAATACACCGGCTGATATACCAGTTCCACGAATCGTTTTACTGTGAGCATGTCCAGAACGTAAACACCACCCTGGGAAGTTTTGTCGAAGGCGGCACAACCGCCAACCTCACGGCCCTGTGGGTTGCCAGGAACAGGCTGTTTGCCCCTACAGATGACTTCGGGGGCGTTGAAGCTGAAGGCATAAACGCTGCTTACAGAAAATACGGGGTCAGGAGGGCTGTAATACTCGTATCCCGCCGGGGTCACTACTCACTGAGAAAGGCCGGAGGAATATTGGGCATCGGGAACCGTAACATACTGCCAATAGACGTTGATTATGCCCACCGCATGGATGTCCGGCATCTGGAAGAAACGATAAAATCCATAAAAAAAGACGGCGACACCGCCATAATTGCAGTAGTAGGCGTGGCCGGAACCACGGAAACCGGCGCTATAGACCCCTTGAAGAAAATAGGGGAGCTGTGCGCCCGGGAAAACATCTTTTTCCATGTCGACGCTGCATGGGGAGGGCCCACCCTTCTCTCCGACACCCACCGGAACCTGCTTGAAGGTATCGAACTGGCCGATTCTGTTACCATAGACGGCCATAAACAGTTTTACATGCCAATGACCTGCGGCATGGTATACTTCAAGGATCCTTATGCAATGGACGTGGTCAGGTATCATGCCAACTATGTAAACCGCCACGGTTCTGTCGATCTTGGCATAAAATCCCTGCCGGGCTCAAGAGAAGCGAATTCAATGATCTTGGACAGCGCACTGAAAATAATGGGCAAGAAAGGTTATGCCCTGCTTATAGAGCATGGCATAGAAACTGCCCGCAAGCTGGCAGACGAAATCGAAAAAAGGGAACTATTCGATCTTGTTACAAGGCCCCAGCTAAACATACTGACCTACCGTGTCTGCCCACCCCACCTGAAAGATATCCTGAAGAACGGCACAGATGTTGAGCGTACCGAAACGGTTAAAAGATTAAACCACATAAATAAAACGATTCAGAGAATACAGAGGGAGGCCGGCCGAAGTTTCGTCTCCCGTACAACCCTGATGCGCAGGCAGTATGAGAACGGGATAGTCGTGCTCCGTTGCGTAATAATGAATCCCATGACAAACATGCGGATATTAAATGAAATCCTTGATGAGCAGGAAGAGATATTCAGGCAGGCCTTCCCCGATGAAATTCCATGACAGCCAGCCACTATAATGCACCGGGCGGAAAATCAAATCCGCTAAAGCCTTTTTTACTGTCTCCCATAAATGGAAACTATGGAGGCTTTTGCCAGGGTATGACTGTCTATCATATGCTTAACCTCGGAGGGCAATGCGTTCTGGTCAAGCCCCAATGAAGGAACGTCAAGGGCATACACGGTAAATATGTACCTGTGAGGCCTGTCACCTTTCGGGGGACAGGCCCCCCCGAATCCACGGCTGCCGAAATCGTTCAGGCTCTGGATGCTTCCACCCGGAGCAAGCCCGTTTCCAGGGTTTCCCGCACCTGCGGCAAGCCCGCTCACATTCGCCGGTATATTGAAAATGAGCCAGTGCCACCACCCTCCTGCTTTAGGAGCGTCAGGGTCGTAAACTGTTACGGCAAAACTTTTGGTTCCATCCGGAGCATTGGACCAGCTTAATGAAGGTGAAATATTTTCGCCGTTACAGCCGAAGCCTGAAAAAACCTGCATCCTGGTCAACCCTGGACCAAGATCTTTGCTCGTTAGCACAAACTGATCGGCACCAACACCGCCGGCACAAACCAGCCAGGCCAACGCCAGGGCAAAAAAACTTTTTATGCGCCTGTTCATAAAGCAACACTTTTCCCTGTATGTTTCATGAGGATTTATAACTGTGGCTGTCAGTCGCCTGCTGTAAAATGCACGGTATACGGTGAATCAGGATCCGCATCTTGTAGCCGTTGGCGTACCCTCGTCGATGCTCGCTTCTCTGCCATGGCCCGGCCCCAAACACACGGCTACGTTCGACCTTCATGGCCTCGTTGATCAATATGGAAATCACGCTTTCCAGGCCTTCCATACCGTTTTCAATTATCGCTTCTGTCATCTGTTCGATTGCGTTATTCTCTCTGCAGCGGGTCATTTCGGTTCCTCCTTTCTTTGTTTGGATAATAAACCTTTGGAGTACTGATTTGACCCACCAATTTCAAGCTCTTTCTCCGACAGCTAAATCATAACAGCTCGAAACGAAATTACAAACAAAATGGTACTCTAACTTGCCAAGAAGACCGGGCAGGCGTGAATACACCACCTGTCACAATGCAGCCGGACGCGGACAGTTTTACCTGTGCGGCATCATATGATATAGTGCATTTTCACATTTTAAACCATGGACAGGGAGCCGCCATATGAAGGAACTTGAAAACCTCTTGGACACTGCAGTACGGCGAGTAAGCATAAAACTGCGCAAGATGAAATACGACGTTGCACCCGCTGTTTACGGACTTGTATCGTTGAAGCAGCTTTCCAGGTTCTACGCTTCTTACGCGATTTCAACCCGCCATCCGCTTGGCCTTGAGTTCAAACACTCCAGCATAGGAGGGAGCCATTTTTTGGGCAAATGCAGGGTGGCAGAATCGGTGCTTTACAAAAGCGACGTGCGGGGAGACGAACTCAAAAAAAGGGGGGATATTTTCAGGCACAACGACTTTGAAATCGCCCTTTCCAGTGATGAAACGATAGAGATAAACGGCAGCCTTCTTGTAAAAGCACTGGTACACAACTTCTCGCACGATCCTGAAAGCCCGGCACTGTTTTTCATACGGGACACGGCCGCAGCCCATTACTCAAACATTCACGGGTCTCCGTGCGACGGATGTTTTCTTGAACCGTTTGCAACCGTGGACCTCACAACAGCACGAAACTGTATAATAGGCGCTTTCTCCTATGTACAGACAGGTGAAATCGGACAATTGGCTGTAAAACCGGGCACCATATGGATAAAAAGCCGGGGCTCGTTTGAGTTCATTTACAGGCACGAGGGGAAAAAACTCAAAAAGTATATAAGCTTTACACCCGGTGAAAAGCCCCGTGGAGTACTGATGGATACCGCCGAGACAACAAGGGATGATCTTGGTGGAATTTTTGACAGGATCCACGTAAAACATCCTGTCAGGGTTCCGCAAAACTCATCACTGGACCGTTACGCAGCAGTCAGCCCTGAAACCGTAATCGGGCAAAATGTCCTGGTTTCGCAGAGGGCTCTTTTAAAAAATGCCCAAATGGGCAGGGGAGCAAACGCCCAGGAAAACTGCTGCATCATAAATTCGTGCCTTGAGGGGGAAAACGTAACGGCACACGGGGCAAAAATAATAGACGCCAAACTCGGCAGGCGCGTATTTGTTGGCTTTAACAGTCTTTTGCGTGGATTGCCTGAAAACAAACTCGTAGTAGGCAAATCAGCCATAATAATGCCACACACCATAATAGATGCTGCCGAGCCTTTGGCTGTTCCGGCCGGCCATCTTGTGTGGGGGATTATCAAAAATCGCAGGGACATGGAGACAAACACCATGCCTCTGGACAAGTTAGCTGCTGTCAAGGGCCGGATGAAAAAGGGGAGGCTTTCTTTTGAAGGAAGCGGTGCGGCCTTTGTATCTGCCTTTAAAGACCGTATCCATCATATACTTGAGGCAAACGGAGCGTTTTTCGACGGCGTAAAAAACCGCGGCCATGCCCAGAAAAACAGGGACATTGCAGTAAGCACATTGCAGCCGTATTCATGCGGACGGCTGAAGGGCATCTACCCCACGATAACCGTCAAACCCTGAACGCAAGAGCATCGGGGAGAAAATTTCACGAAAATATCCGGACTCATCAGTATCCAAAACCGGTTTCTGGGCACTGATGATGGCGGTCTATGGTAACATGGCACCTTTTTTGGGCGCCTCCCCCTGCCGCCGCAAAAAAACTACAGCAACCTGCATTACACAACCGGCTTATAACGAATATTTCAAAAGGCGTTGCGGGTATTTCGCCTGTCGAGAAATTCAAGTTGCCTTGCAATAACTTCAGATTTTAACATGTTAAAGCCTGCAGCTCTTGCTGCCATTATCGGGGCCCGGTAAATCTTGTCCGTTTCCAGCGGACGTCCGGCTTCAAAATCAAGTTTCATGCTTGGGCTGTAGGCAACCATTTTACCCGTTACATCCAGCATTGTTTCAATGAAATTATCGCCGGGATCATAGCCGCAGGCCCTTGCTCCTTCAACAACCTCGCGCATTATATCACGAACCAGCGACAGGGAGGAGGCGTCATCCATAAGTTCCCTGGTGGTTGCCGAAAGCACAACCGAAACCCCGTTAAAGGCCATGTTCCAGACAAGTTTCTGCCACCTTGCAAGACCCAGGTTTTCAGTCACATCAACGGGAATGCCGGCCTGCGAAAAAGCTCTGCTGACCTTATCAAGCGCCGGTGTTATACCGGCGGCAGTCCCGTCGTCACGGAACTCACCCAGCCTGACAGATCCGAAATCCAGATGTCGTATATGGCCGGGGCCTATCTTGTTGCTGCATAAAAAACAAAGGCCGCCAAGTATGGTGGCGCCCGGCAATACCTTTCTCACATCAGCCTCAACACCAAGGCCGTTCTGAAGCACGACCACTATGCTGTCATCCTTGGCAACATGCGGCAGGATGGATGCGAGACTGTCGTTTGCAGTTGTTTTTAAGGCCACCAGGACTATATCACAGCGCGGCATGTCCTCCGGACTGTTGTAGGCATTTACGTTTCCAAGCGCAAAATCGCCATCTTTTGATTCAATAAAAAGTCCGTTTTTCATGACATGCTCATAATCACTGTGCAAAAGAAAATGGGTTTCAAACCCTTGACGGCACAACAGGCCTCCATAGTAACCGCCAACAGCGCCAGTGCCTATTATTCCGAATTTCATGGTTCTTTCTCCCTGCTGCGTAAAAAATCCAGTTTGCAAATATACGACAACTTCAGGCCTTATTACAACCCGGGCTTTCAATGAAAAAATTACCCCCGGTTTTATGGATTATTTTCCACGGGCGGCACATGTACATATCTTTCTTGCAAAACAGCCCCATATAATTTAATTTGTGCCCATAAAAGTTGGAAACAGGACCAACTTGTAAAATTGGGACGTGCACAGGAACCGACTGATGACAGACAATGAAGATATAAAACAGAGGGCCATAGATGTCCTTAAAACAGAGGCCGAAGGTATTCTTGAAGTAGCATCCAGAATAAACCGCCATTTTGAAGAGATGGTGGACCTTATATGCCGGGCAGAGGGGAGGCTTGTTGTAAGCGGTATCGGAAAATCCGGGATAGTGGGGCAGAAAATCGTTGCAACACTGAACAGTACCGGAACACGGGCACTTTTTCTCCACCCGTTTTCTCCACCCGGTTGAAGCGATGCACGGAGACCTTGGCATAGTAAGGGAAAAGGACCTGTTCCTCGGGCTTTCCAACAGTGGAGAGACCGAGGAATTGACCAACCTTTTACCGGCAATCAGGGATATAGGGTGCAAGATAATAGCGTTCACAGGCAACACCAACTCATCTTTGGCCAGGCAAAGCGACATAGTGATCAATGTTGGGGTAAAAAAAGAGGCCTGCCCCCTGGGGCTTGCCCCGACCACCAGCACAACGGCCATGCTGGCCATGGGAGACGCCCTCGCAGTGGCGTTGATCGTCAGGAAAAAGTTCAAGGCCAGCGATTTTCAGAAATATCACCCCGGCGGTTCGCTGGGCCGCAGGCTCGCGATGGATGTATCGGCAATAATGCTTACCGGAGACAGTATCCCTGTGGTTACTGAACAAATCGATATTAAAGAAGCGATCGGGGTGCTAAACAGGATAAACTTGGGCACCGTGCTGGTTGTTGACAGGGATAACACGCTTACAGGCATTCTGACGGACGGTGACATAAGAAGGCTCGTTCTGTCCGGAGCCTCTTTTGAAAATGTTCCGATAAAAACCGTGATGACAGGGGATCCTCTTACGGTTCATCCCGATTCACCGGTTTACGATGCGCTGAACATAATGGAACAACACGAGATAACAACCCTTCCGGTTACTGCCGCAGGCAAAAAACTCTGTGGCATACTACACCTGCATGATATACTTGGCAAAGGTGCGTTCAGGTTCAACGGGAAATAGGCGCCGGGCTGTCATGACATCCATCTGGGCAAAACCGGTTCAGGCAGGCCCTGGCAATGAAAGGGGAACCAATGGAGTTTGATTTTACTTACGAGGAAACGCTGATCGAAAATCTTGGAAAGCCAAGGATTTCCTCACCCATCTTAAAAGAGCCCAATATCGACCCGGACAATGATTTCACCGGCGACAATGAAAGAGTGCTGATCCATGCTGATCCTGCCAAGGTGTCAGAATGTTTTGAAAAAGGCAAAACGCCCCTTTCATTTGAAAAAGCAGGGCCGCGCAAAAAAATATTCTTCGATACCAGCAAGGTGCGATGCGCACTTGTGACCTGCGGCGGCCTGTGCCCGGGTCTCAACGACATCATACGCGCCATCGTTCTGGAACTCTACTACCGGTACGGGGTTAGAAGCATCTACGGTATAAAGTACGGCCTCCAGGGATTTATCCCGGATTACGGGCACGATATCGTGGACCTGACCCCTGAGAAAGTGGTAAACATCCTTAACACGGGGGGGTCGATACTTGGCTCTTCAAGGGGGCCGCAGGAGATACCCGATATAGTTGATTCCCTGGAAAGAATGAGCGTGGGTGCTCTTTTCATGATAGGAGGTGACGGGACTCTCAGAGCCGCCACGAAAATTGCAGAGGAGATCTCGAAGAGAAACCTGAAGATAAGCGTGATAGGAATACCCAAAACGATAGACAACGATATTTATCTGATCGCCAGGTCCTTCGGGTTTGACACGGCAGTTGACATAGCTACCGAGGCGATCAAAGGCGCCCATAACGAGGCTGAAGGATATCCAAACGGTATAGGGCTGATAAAGTTGATGGGGCGCTATTCAGGTTTCATCGCCGCCACTGCCGCCCTTGCCAGACAGGATGTAAATTTCGTCCTTATACCGGAGATAGACTTTGACCTTGAGGGCAAAAACGGGTTGCTCGCGGCCTTGGAAGAGCGTCTCAACAGACGTAAACACGCCGTGATAGTAGTAGCAGAAGGGGCTGGCCAGAAATTCTTTGCCGATTCGGCAAAGGAGCGTGACCCATCGGGAAACGTAAAACTCAATGATATAGGAATATACTTAAAGGACAGGATAACACATTATTTCCACTCAAAAGGCATTCCAATCTCCCTGAAGTATATCGACCCGAGTTACATGATACGCAGTCTTCCTGCCAATGCCAACGACAGCGTTTTCTGCGGGTTTCTTGGACGGGATGCGGTCCATGCCGCAATGGCCGGCAAAACAAAAATGATTGTTGGACACTGGAACAACCACTTCGTCCATGTTCCCATGGCGCTGTCGGTTGGAAAACGCAAGCAGGTTGCACCCCACAGCAAGCTGTGGAGAACCGTGCTTGAGGCCACGGGCCAGGGACTGCTGAAAAACGATTCATAACCGCCTGTATACCTGTGACAAGGAGAAACGCGATGATATCCATTACGATAGAAACCGCACACAAAAAAGAGATGCTGGACATAACGTCGAAACTGCAGAAAACCGTAGCGGACAGCAACGTGACCGACGGGGTGCTGGTAGCCTACGTGCCACACACTACAGCCGGGATCACGATAAACGAAAACGCCGATCCTGATGTAAGGCATGATATCCTCGCTCACCTCGAGGTGCTGATACCTGCGAACTCGAACTTTCGCCACCTTGAGGGCAACTCGGACGCACACATACAGTCCAGCATCATGGGCAGTTCAGTGATGGTTATAATTGAAAATGGCAAGCTTGTCCTTGGAACATGGCAATCGGTTTTTTTCTGTGAATTTGACGGCCCAAGAACAAGAAAGATATACGTGCAGCACCTGCCTGCCTGAAAAACAACAATGGAACCAACCGGTGTAATACCCCCCTGCTCCGGGCAAACAAACGCTTCGGACAAGCCGCTTGTTGTCATAAGCGCGTGCCTGCTTGGGGAAAACGTGCGATACAACGGCAAAAACAAGCTTGACATCTGCCTGAGAGATCTCCTTGGGCGCCATGTGAAATTTCTGCCGGTGTGCCCGGAAGTGGAATGTGGAATGGGTGTGCCAAGGCCGCCTATACAGCTGTTCGATATAGCCGGCAGCACCAGGCTGATGACCATAGATGAAAGCATCGACTTTACCGAAAGGATGAATAAATGGGCCAGGGAGAAACTAAAAGAGCTTTCTTTTAAAAATATTTGTGGTTTTGTATTAAAGTCCGGCTCACCAAGTTGCGGACCGGAAGGCATAGATGTGTTCCGTGACGGTAATATCTTAAAAAAAGACGGGATCGGCATGTTTGCACAACATCTCTTTTCCCTTTTCACCACGCTCCCGGTGATATCCGATAAGATGCCGCCGGACCGGGCCGCAATCGAAAAGTTTTTAAAACAAGTTCATGAAATCCAAGGCTTTCAAATCAACGGCCAGAAAGCAAGACTTTTCTGTTTGACAAACAGCATCCAAATTGATAAAA
>MZGQ01000092.1 GCA_002085115.1 Desulfococcus sp. 4484_241 | reverse complement strand
CTCCTAAATTCATTAAAATTAATTTGATACCATAGCAATTTTTGCTATGGGAAGGGAGGTGCCATTTTTCTCACTTACTCGAATACCCCTTTATATGATTATCAAGTGGTATAAAGAAGAAATCGAAATACTGGCAGAAAAACTGGAAACAGGATTTGATGTCAAAATATCGGAAAAAGCCCTGGCAAGTGTCATAGAAAAACACAACGCTTTTGCAGGTCTTCT
This sequence comes from Desulfococcus sp. 4484_241, assembly GCA_002085115.1. Lineage (GTDB taxonomy): Bacteria > Desulfobacterota > Desulfobacteria > Desulfobacterales > Desulfosudaceae > MZGQ01. The sequence goes on along the minus strand of MZGQ01000092.1, from coordinate 6,307 downwards.
TGATTCTGTTGCCCGGCTCAGGAAGGAGGATCCCCCGCCCCTGTCAGGAACCGAGTTTCATAAAATCATGGCCGCATCGATGGTGTCTCCGGCAGAGCTGATCGCGCCGCAGATAGAAAAACTCCGCGACAGTCTTGCCGCAAAAAACAAAAAAGAGCCGTCAGGAGCCAGGCTGATGATCGTGGGAGGACACCTGGACGACCCGCAATACATCGAAACAATAGAATCAACCGGCGCGGTGGTTGTCGCCGACAGGATGTGCACCGGATCGATCAACGGGATTAAACCTATCCGGCAGGATAAAGCTCCCATAGACGCGCTTGCCGAACATTTCCTGCGTACTCCCTCTTGCCCACGCATGATGGAGGATTTCGACAAAAGGGTGGAACAGATAGTAAAAGCCGCAAAAGAGTATCGTGTTGAAGGTATTATCGTCCAGTTCATAAAATTCTGCGACACTTGGGGCGTGGAATCGGCATCCCTGGGAAGAGCGCTGCGGGACGCAGGGTTTAAGGTGTTGACACTGGAACGGGAATATGGGGCCACCGGCATGGGACAGCTGCAGACCAGGGTCCAAGCGTTCCTGGAAAGCATGGAGGGACAACCACGATGAACAGCCTTTATCGATCGGCGCTTCGCACGCGTTACAAATTCTTTGACTGGCTTGCTAAAGCCCGTCTGGCTCTGCACAACGGACCGGTTAAAACACTCCTGGATTTAAAGCGGTTCCCATGGATGAAGACGCTGATCTCCTCCGATTCACTATACAACAAGTTCGGGAAAAACCGTGATGGCCACTACTACGAGGCGACACTTGTCGTGGTGTCTTATGTTGTACATGGATTTGCAAAGGTACTGGATGACATGTTCACCGGCGGAGACAGGCTTGTCATCCACGAGGACATGATACCGCCGGAAATACTCAGGGCAATGGGTCTTGTCCCATTCATGGCCGAGCTTCTCGGCATAGCCCTCCCCATAATAGAACCACATGCGGTCGAAGAATACATTGATTGCGCTGAAAGCCACGGGATACCGCCTGATATCTGCAGCCTGCCCAAAAGCACTATGGGGCTGGTCCTGTCCGGGCAGTTCCCGGAAGGCATTGCCATAGTGAGTTCGAATCTTCCGTGTGACGGCGGTATGTCATCATACACGGTTATAGAAAAAAAACTGGGACTTCCTACTATCAGGCTGGACATACCCCACCACTTTTACAACGACCGTGCACGCAGCTATTTTGTGGAGGAACTGCGCCGCATGATCAAATGGCTTGAAAACAACACGCCCGGAAAGATGGACTGGGACAGGCTGAAAACAATATGTGAGGAACGAAACAGAATGGTGGACCAGGAGCTTGAGCTGTGGGACATAATAAAGGACAGGCCGTCACCGCTTGCAGCCGAGCCTGTATACCTGAGCCACCTGTGGGGGGCAAACGTTATGCCTGGCCACCCTGAATCCACCAGGGTGTTTGCAAAGATATGTGACATAGCCCGTGAAAACCGGCAAAAAGGGAAAGGAGCTCTGCCGGATGAAAAATACCGTGCCCTGCTGTGGAACCCGCCCCTCATCCATTTTTCAGACCTGTTTAGCTGGGCTGAAACCGCCTACGGGGTTTCACTTATTATAGACAGCATGTCATACAACAGGAGGGAACCGTATATAGACACATCGTCCGAGGAGACCATGCTTATGGGCATAGGCCAGAACATAATGGAGGGGCCGATGGCCCGTCATACACGCGGTCCGGCGCAGAACTACATCGACGATATATTCCAGATTGTCCGGCGTTTCGACATCGACATGCTATGGGTCGCCGGACATGTGGGCTGCAAGAACACCGCCGCCTTAAACGGAATGCTGCGGGAAAAATGCAGGGAGCAGGGGCTGCCAATGCTGATCATCAATTATGACCTCAGCGACCCCAGGGTCGTGTCCAGGGAAGGGATAATAGAGCAGGTAAACCATTTTATGGAAAACATAATGAAGGCAAAACGGATCGATGAATGAAGAGGCGATGAGTATGAACGAAAGCAAAAAATATTACGCCGGATGTGACGTAGGATCGACAATGACCAAGGCCGTGATAATAGATGATAAGGGGATCGTGGCTACCGCTATGATGCCAAGCGGCATAGACCCGGAACAGACTGCAGCAAAGGTGCTTGAGACAGCATGTTCCCAGGTTGAAGGATTGGAACCATCAGGGCTCTCAAGGCTCATCGGTACCGGGTATGGCCGCAACGAGGTGCCGTTTGCCCATGCAAACGTGTCGGAAATAACCTGCCACGCCGCCGGCGTCCACTACTGCAACCCGGATGTCCGGACTGTGCTGGATATTGGAGGACAGGACACCAAGGCGATAGCAATGGATGAAAACGGCAGGGTCAGGGAATTTGTCATGAACGACAAGTGTGCGGCAGGCACCGGCCGTTTCCTCGAGATGATGAGCCGAATATTCAACATGGACCTTGACCAGTTCTCGGATCTGTCGCTTAAGGCAAAAAAGGTTATACCAATAACATCCCAATGCAGCGTGTTTGCCGAAACAGAGGTTATAAGCCTGCTTAGCAAGAAAAACCCGCCAGAGGATATAGCTGCCGGTATCCAGGCTTCTATAGCAAAACGGGGGTTTACGCTTTTAAAAAGAGTGGGCATCCAGCCGGAGGTGTCTCTGACAGGTGGATGCGCCAAAAGCATGGGGCTGGTTAAGCACCTGGAACGGTTGCTTCGTTTGAAACTGGCGCCCCTGCCTGTCGATCCCCAGCTGATGGGAGCGCTTGGTGCGGCGGCCGAGGCAGCCAAAACCGCTGGCTCAGGATTGAAAGAAGCATCGGCGAGTTGATACGGCTCCCGGAATGATTGAACGTCTGAAAAAAATCCCCTAATAAACTACGGGACATTGGCTATGCGGGAAAATCGGGCGATTTTTGCCCTGTGTGGAAAGGGCGGTGTGGGGAAAACATCGGTAAGCGCGGCCATAGTAAAGATCCTTAGCGGTCTTGGCTCTAAAAAAGTTCTGGCAATCGACGCCGATCCTGCCGTAGGGCTTGCCTCGGCTCTTGGCATTGTGCCCAGGCGCACTATTGATGATATCCGTAACGACCTGATAAGGGATGTCAGGGACGGTACGGCCATGGATAAACAGGAGCTTGTTTCCCGTATAGATTACGATGTGTTCGATGCGATAGAAGAGAAGGGAAACCTTGGCTTTCTTGCCATAGGGCGGCCTGAAACCGAGGGCTGCTACTGCCGGGTAAACAGTTTTTTAAAAGAGATTATTGAAACTACCGCAGGCCACTTCGATTATGTTGTCATCGATGGTGAGGCCGGAATCGAACAGGTTAACCGCCGCGTGATGGATGCGGTTGACCATCTGCTTCTGGTCTCGGACGCATCGGCAAAAGGGTTGAACGTGGTAAACGAGATTTACAAAACCGCAGCCCGCACCGTAAAATTCAGGAAAGCCGCACTTGTGTTAAACAGGATACGGTCGCAGGAGGAAGCAAAAGCCGCTATCGAACGCACAACCCTTGAGGTGGGGGGCTGGATCCCTGAGGATGACACTATAAGGGAGTTTGATATACAGGGGAGATCGATCCTGGAGCTTCCGGACTGCCCATCCTTGAGAGCCGTGGCCAGTATACTGGAGCAGGTTGCCGGGGAACCTTCCTAAAAAATCCCGGCCATACGGTTCATGGCCTCATCCACATTTTTGTAGTTGTTGAATGCGGAAAACCTGACGTACCTGTTGCCGCACTTTCCAAACCCGCCCCCGGGCGTACATACCACACCTGCCTTTGTAAGAAGGGTGTCGAAAAACTCCCAGGAATCGGTGCCTACATCGACCCAGACATATGGGGAGTTTTTCCCTCCCGTATAGGAGAACCCCAGTTCATCCATTGCAGCGGTTATTCTGTCGGCGTTTGCCATGTAGCGATCGATCATCTCGCGCGTCTGCTTCCTTCCATCCGGGCTGTAAACAGCCTCGGCAGCCCTTTGTACCGGGTAGGAAACCCCGTTGAACTTGGTGGCCTGCCTCCGGTTCCACAGGTCGTGAAGATGGTGGGAGTTTCCTGCAGAATCATAGGCCACGCAATCCTCCGGCACAACGCAAAATGCGCACCTTGTCCCGGTAAACCCGGCGGTCTTGGAAAAGCTCCTGAACTCGATGGCCACCTCCTTTGCGCCATTTATCTCGTAAATGGTTCTTGGGATCGCATCGTCGCGGATAAAGGCCTCGTATGCAGCATCATATAGTATCACCGCCCTGTTCTCCCTGGCATAATCCACCCATCGGGCAAGGTATTCTCTTGTAGGTACGGCCCCGGTGGGGTTGTTCGGGAAACACAGGTAAACAAGGTCGACAGGCTCGTCAGGAATGTCGGGCAGAAAGCCGTTGTCAGCCGTGCAATCCATGTAAACAACATCGCCGTAACGGCCATTGTCAAAGGAACCGGTCCGTCCTGCCATAACGTTGGTGTCAAGGTACACCGGGTATACCGGGTCCGGGATGGCCACCTTGATATCAACAGCAAAAATTTCCTGGAAATTTCCGGTATCACACTTGGCGCCGTCGCTTATGAATATTTCGCCGGGGCTTATCTCAACGCCCCGCTCACCGTAATCATACCGGGCAATCTTTTCGCGCAGGAACTCATACCCCTGTTCAGGGCCGTAACCGCGGAACGTGGCCTCCCTGCCCATCTCATCAACAGCAGCATGAAACGCGTCAAGGCAGGCAGGACAAAGCGGCTGGGTCGCATCGCCGATACCCAGCCTGATTACAGACATATCCGGGTTGTCCGCCTGGTAAGCGTTGACACGCCGGGCGATTTCAGAAAACAGGTATGATGACTGCAGTTTTAAAAAATGTTCATTGACCTTTATCATTTGGGCACCTTTCTTAAAAAAAACGAGCTAAAAAGCCCTTTTAAGCCGACTGCCGGATTCCAAGTGCAAACTGTCATTAAACAACCGTAAATTTTCTGTACTGAGCTACTGGTTATAGTAAAACAGGAAATTCATGTCAATCGGGCGTTGGGCCGTTTTGTGCAAAAGTCATACGTCTGGGAAAACAACGCCGGCAGGAGGACCACCATCCCTTATGAATCACTGTACCCGGGCATGACTAAAACAGATCTTTTGAGAATTTACTTTTGACACCTGAACGCCCAGAGGCTATAAACGTTGTGGCAGTGCCGGAGAATGTGAAAAAAGGTGCGAGCCTTGCGCTTGACAACATGCCGGGATTAAACAGATGAAATGGACCAACGAAGCAGAAGAAATGATAAAAAGGATCCCTTTTTTTGTCAGGAAAAAAGTGCGCGCCCGTGTTGAACAGGAAGCCATGGCCCGCGGGAGCCAAACCGTGACCATTTGCGATGTTGATGCTGCCCGGAAACGGTTCATGGAAAAGATGTCCGGCGAGGTCAAGGGCTATCAGCTTGACACCTGCTTCAGCCAGGGCAAATGCCCGAACATGGCCAACGTTTCCAGCCCTCTTGCAGAACGTATCGAATCGATCCTGAAACAAGAAGACCTGCGCGATTTTCTTGTCAAGTCAGTGGGCCGGGATATAAAGCTGCACCACGAACTGAAGGTTTCAATATCTGAATGCCCCAACGCCTGTTCCCAGCCACAGATCAAGGATATCGGCATAGTCGGGGCATGCGTGCCTCAAATTACGGATACTCCCTGCACCATGTGCGGAAAATGCGTAGATACATGCAAAGACAACGCCATCACACTTGACGAAAACAGCGAAGCCCCGGTAATAGACAGGTCTCTGTGCCTTTCCTGCGGAGCCTGTGCAAAGGCATGTCCCAGCGGCACCATTGCCGAAGGACAGAAAGGCTACCGGGTGCTCCTGGGAGGGAAACTTGGCCGCCATCCCCGGCTGGCAAAAGAACTGCCCGGCCTGTTTGACGAAGACGGCGTGCTTGAGATTGTCAAACGCTGCATCGCCTTCTACAAGGCAAACTCAAAAAACGGCGCCAGGTTCGCCGAAATCTACACCGGCCCTGAATGCATAGGTATAAAGTAAGGCAAATATCCCTGCCACAAACTCATACCTGAATTTTGCACAGGCATCGCAAAAGGATAAAAGAATAACAGGGAAAAACGCGCCGGTAAAAAATTTAAAGGGAATCGGACCAGTGCCAGAAAAATCAACGCTTCAACCGGATTTGATACCTGTGCTGAACAATTAAGCCCATTTGGCGGGCTGTTAGGACTGATTAAATTTTTGGATTTGATTGATTTTGCTGAAATTTTTGATTCAGCTTATATTGCGCCGCGCCGC
>MZGQ01000001.1 GCA_002085115.1 Desulfococcus sp. 4484_241 | reverse complement strand
TTTTTTATTGACACAAAACGGCTCTATGGATATATTCTACAGATTCAAACCATTATCTGTTGGAATCGGACACTATAGCAATAGTCGATATAGACGACGAATCCATAGAAAAACTCGGAAGATGGCCCTGGCCCAGATCTCTTGTGGCACATGGTATCGACAAGATAATGGAAGGCAGCCCTTCGCTTATAGGCCTTAACATAATATACAGCGAGCCTGAAGAAAACTCCGGACTTTTAGAGCTTGAAAAGATAAAAAATCTTTTTGTCAAAACCTTTGCCCCCCCGGCACCTGACAGCCAGGGAACGGGGAATACTCCCGGCTCTCTTGAAGAGAAAAGCCCGGTTAACGACAACAGTGAAACCCCGGAACAGGGGAACAGCGGCGCTGTTGGAAATTTTCTGAAGGAGCTCGACCTTGCCATGAAACGGCTGGACCGTGATTCCGTGCTTGCCGGCTCGATTTCCCGGTCCGGCAGGGTGATCCTCCCGATATTTTTCAAGGACACCATTATGCCGGCGGCCGGCCCGGATGAAGAGCCTGACAAGGCTCTGGCGCGCCAGGCTATCGGCAATGTAAGGGTAATACCGGGAGGCGGTTGTCCGTCTTCAAACGAGGCGATCCTTCCAATACCTGCTTTTCGTAATGCCGCAGCTGGTATGGGACATATCAACGTTGCTCCGGACCAGGACGGGTCATACCGCAAGGAACGGCTGGTGTACAGGTACAGGGACATGTTCCTGCCATCATACTCCCTGCTGCTGGCGGCACGGTATATTGGAAAGGGTCCGGCCGACATGACAGTCACCATCGGTTCATCGGTTAGCCTGCCTGGTATATCGATTCCAACCACCCCTTACACCGAGATGCTTATAGGCTTTAAGGCATCCGAAAAGGCTTTCAGGCACTACTCCTTTTTTGATGTGATAAACGACAAGATACCGCTCAGGGTTTTTAATAGGAAAATTGTGCTTGTGTCTCTGTCAGCCAAGGGTCTTGCCACACCGTTGAGTACGCCAATGGGGCCCTCCACCGGTTTCGGCGATTTTACGGCAAGCGTGATATGGTCGATCCTGAACAGGCAGTTCATAACACCACTCCCGTACAATCGCCTTGTGGAACTTGGCGCTATCCTCCTGCTGGGGCTTCTCATCACGTTGATCCTGCCGCGGCTGAAAGCCTCTGTTGCGGGAGGGCTGTTTTCCCTGCTTATATGCTCCATGCTTGGCGGCTATATATACTGGTTTGTCACAAAGGGCCTCTGGATAGACGTAACCTATCCCCTTTCACTTCTCATAGTGGGGTATACCGGCATAGTATCGATACGCTACTTTACCACCGAGGCCGGCAAAAAAAAGGTGGAGGGCGAATCCGCTGAAACGAACCGTATGCTCGGCATATCATTCCAGTCGCAGGGCATGCTTGACATGGCGTTCGACAAATTCCGAAAGGTCCCTGTTGATGACGAAATGAAGGACCTGCTGTACAACCTCGCCCTTGACTACGAACGCAAGCGGCAGTTGAACAAGGCGGCAGCGGTTTACGAGTATATAGAAAAGCATGACAGCAGTTTCAAGGATATATCCGTCCGAAAAAAGAAGCTGCTGGTGGCAAGCGAAACCATGGTGTTCGGAGCAGGGCTGCTGGGGAGTTCCCAGGCCGATGAGATCATAGGCACAGGCACAGATCCTGCGTGTGGTCTACCTCGGACAGGACCCCCGCATAAACAGGACCACGGCCATAAAGACCGTACGGTTTCAGGATGACTTCGACGAGGAAGAGGCCGCCGAGATGAAGAAAAAATTCTTCAGAGAGGCGGAAAGCGCCGGGACCCTGTCCCATCCCAATATTGTCACAATCTACGACGCCGGCGAGGAGCAGGATATCGCATATATCGCCATGGAATATCTGGAGGGTGACAACTTTGAAAAATACGCAAATTGCCGATGGGCTTGATTATGCCCATAAGCAGGGTATAGTTCACAGGGATATAAAGCCGGCAAACATAATGCTGCTGAAGGATAAAAAGGTAAAGATAACGGATTTCGGTATAGCACGCATAACCGCCGCATCCCAGACAAAGACGGGAATCGTTAAGGGAACGCCGTACTACATGTCGCCAGAACAGATTTCCGGCAAAAAGGTGGACGGCCGCAGCGACATATTCTCCCTGGGAGTGATGACATTCCAGCTGCTTACAGGCACCGTCCCGTTCAAAGGAAACAGCCCGGCCGCTCTCATGCACAAAATACTGAACGACCCGCATCCTGATCCCAAATCGATAAACCCCAAGATTCCAAAGGCTCTTGTGAGTATAATCAACAAGGCCCTGGCAAAGGATCCTGCCAAACGATACCAGACAGCAGGGGAAATGGCGGCACACCTTAAAATCCTCAAAAAGAAGATGGACGAGGCCTGGGAAAAGATGAAAAAACAACGGAAAGGCTCGTAAAACACACAAAAACTGTTTGGCGGTAAATCTGATATGATAATGACGGAATCAGCCGGGCTGACAGACACCGGGCGCAGGCGTAGCGCAAACGAGGACAGCTTCTGCATGGACGACAACATCGGTTTCTACGTCGTTGCAGACGGCATGGGCGGCCATGCAGCCGGCGAAGTCGCAAGCAGACTGGCTGTTGATACGCTGCATGACTACATGGTCCGTTCAGAAGCCGACATGGCGGCAAAGACAACACAGACCTGCGCCGACAGGCTGTCTGAAGCCATACGGCTTGCCAACAAGAGCATATACGACGTTGCACAGGGCAACAGGGCATACTCCGGCATGGGGACCACCATAGCCGCAGTCCTGTTTTACGACAGCGGGTTCATATCGGCAAACGTCGGTGACAGCCCTGTTTTTATGGTACGGGACGACGAGATCAGACTGATCTCCACCCCCCATACCGTGGAAACCGAATTAGCGGACAGGCAGTCAGGCAAAATGCCGTTGGGCGATGAATTCAAGCACATGCTCACACGTGCGGTAGGCACGAAACCGGAAGTGGAACCTTATATAACTGAGACGCAATGCCTCCCTGGCGACACTATAATCATCAGTTCCGACGGATTAACCGACATGCTTACCACAAAGGAGATAGGTGAAATAACAGCCGCAAACAGGCCGGCTGCGGCATGCCGTCTCCTTACAGACCTGGCAAACGAACGTGGCGGCGAGGACAACATCACTGTTATAGTCCTGAAAGTTAAAAAAATTTACAAGAATCCCTTGGTAACCGGATTTTTAAGACTCACATCAAATTACCTCGCACCAAAACCGGTAATCAGGCAGCCATGAGGTTATGGAAATTTTAAACCCTGACAACAGGAGCCGTTATGGAACCGCGCATAGATCTGCCAGAAATTGAAGAGATGCCGCACGAAATAGCCGAAACCCTTAAACTGCTGCCGCCGCTTGACGCTTTCCGCATGATGGCTGTGGTCCCATCCAGTTTCAAGGGATTCCTTGAGCTGGCCGGCTCCGTTCTGTCCGGGACGGACTTTGATCCCAGGCTAAGAGAGATAGCAGTGCTCAGGGTTACAAAACTACTTGGGTGCGAATACGCCTGGACCCACCACGTAACCGTTGGGAAAACCACCGGTATCACGGAAGAGCAGATCAGGATCATAGCCAACGAAAACCCGGTCTGCTCTCTTGATGAAGAGGAGAACCTTATTTGCAGCGTGGCTGATGAAATCACCCTGAATGCCAGGCTTGGGAACGAATCCCTGCTTGAGATAAAAAACCGGTATGGAAACAGGAGGGCCGCGGCCCTGATCCTGTGCTGCAGCTATTTCAACATGCTTTGCCGCTGCCTTGAAAGCTTCAGGGTGGAACTTGAAAAGGAAAAAGTGCTTTAGCCTCCGTCTGCGTGAGGCGTTCAGGGAACACAGTGTGGGAATTTTTACTTGCTGCGGCCTCCAAGACAACTTTATCAAAAATCGATCTGTGGATTTTGGGGATGGGGATTACCCTTGACTTACACAACCTGCCGTTTACAATGAGCGATCATCTTTTTAAGAAAAGGAAGTTGTATTGTGCTGTTGAAAAATGTCAAATGCCAAAAATGCGGCGATACGCTTGAAATCCGCAGAACATGAAATGCCGTTTTTCTGCGTTGCAGGTCCTGCAACACCGATTACCCGGTCTGGGAATACGCGAATCAGCTTGATGAATTACTTGATGAGCTGCTGGCCAATGTTCGGTGCGACAGGCTGTAGCCGCAAATGCAATTACTGTGATGCATATTTTGATAAGACTCAAAAACACGTGAGGCTGTGATGAATTCGCGTTTTATATTAAAGGATGCCTTTAAAAAATTTACACTGGACCAGGATAAGGCCCTGGATCCTGAGGAAACCGTGCGCCGTTTCAGGCAAAAGGCGAAACAGACCGGTATCAATATACTGAAACATACAAAAAGGATAGATTCGGGAAGACTTGACATTCCGGTATATTTCAGTGTGTGCGGCCCGGACGCAACCGCAGTTACCGGGGCCACGAAACAGATGGGCAAGGGCGCTACACCGGAGCAGGCAGAGGCAAGTGCTGTAATGGAACTGGCTGAAAGATTCAGTTTCTTTTCCTTTCGCGCAAACAGTGAAAATTTTGTCACTGCAACGTATGAAGATGTTAAAAATGATGCAATTCCCTTTTCAATGATACTGCAATCGGTCAACGACCGTTCTGATGATCCCGAAACTTCGCAAATCATATTCGGCGACATCCCCATGAAATGGGCCAGGGGTTACAACCTTACTCGTGATCGTGAGGTCTTTGTGCCTTTTGACTGGTTTTTCATGATTAACGAGTTCAATGGTCCGTCTGCAGGGAACTGTCCGGAAGAGGCTATTGTCCAGGGCATCTGCGAAATCGTTGAACGGCATGTATCTTCAATAATAAGCAGGGAAAAACGTCAGGTTCCCATAATAGAACAGGATTCGGTAACAGACCCCGTTGTAAAAGACCTTCTTGCAAAATACAGGGCTGCGGGTATAAAGGTTTTCATTTCAGACTTTTCACTTGACATGGGAATCCCTACCGTTGGCGTTCTTGCCTATGACCCGGCTACGTTTCCGCATAAAAGCGAAATAGTCTGGACGGCCGGTACTGCGCCGGCACCGCATAAGGCCATGAGCCGAGCGCTTACCGAGACCGCACAGCTTGCAGGAGATTTTAATTCAGGTTCTAACTATGTGGCCAGCGGCCTGCCGAAATTCAAAACCCTTGATGAAGCAAGGTTCGTGATGGAGCCGGGGCACTCGACCTCTATCGGTTCACTTCCCGACCTGTCAGATCTGAACTTCAGGATTGAGATAGAACGATGCGTATCTGCATTGGCAAAAAAGGGTATGGAGGTGCTCCTGATAGACACAACCCATCCTGATTTGCAGATACCGGCGTTTTATACAATAGTGCCCGGGGCACACTTCAGGGAAAGGGCTGCCGAAACAAGTGTCGCAATGTTTTCTGCCAAACTGATTGCGGAAAACAGCCCGCCTTATGAGGCACTTGAAAAACTTGAACAGATAGAAAGAGTTGTCCCCGACAGATACTATACGGCGTTTTACATGGGATATTGCCACCTTAACATGAATGATCCATCATCCGCGCTCGAATGTTTTAGCCAGGCCATGGATCGCAAGCCCACCCGCGAGGCTCTGCCTACCATCTGTTCATACATGGGGGTGTGCCTGAAGGAAATGGAACAGTTTGAAAAAGCCATAGAAGTGCTTGCAAAAGGAGAATTTTTGGACAGCGAAAGAACAGATATTCACAATATGATGGGATTCTGCTTTTTCAAGCTTGGAAACCACGAACGTGCAATAGAGTGCTTCAAGAAGGCTATAAACATCAATCCCGGCTCTGCCATAGATTACGCCAATATAGGCGCTAATTACAGGGCTATGGGGAACAGGGAAAAGGCTGTTGAATACTACCTGATGGCCCTTGAAATAGACCCTTCCATTGAGTTCGCAAGAGAGCATCTTGATGCGATGAACAGCGAATAACGGACACGGGCCTGAATATATGGCCATAGTTACGGCCTGCTGTATTGGGCACTGGGTGCAGTGGGGCTGCAGCCCGGGAAAAGCCCAAGCTCCTGTCGCCTTTTTACCTCCTGTTTCCTTATCTCACTTGCTATTCGTGTCTCGTTATTCTTTTTTACAAGATCAAGGATGTCCCTTGAAAGCACGAACGTGTGATCAAACACTCGTACGGTTGTAACACCCGGCTCCTTTGATGACGGTGGTTTGCAACTCCCGCCACGGTGACATGGCACAAGCTCTATGGCCCCAAGTTCCTGGTCCTTTTGAAACAGATAGTAAACGCCGTAGGGAACCATCTGCCCGGGCTTGTAGGAAATATAATCCTTGCCGCGGCTAAGCAGCGTAAGGTCCTGGTCAAGGCTCATACTTCCTTTTTGCTGTCGGTGCTGTTCCTCTTTAAGGCTTCTGAAATCTGTTCTTGCCAGCCCTTTGAATAAACAGAGCCGCTCAATCGTGATCTCATCATCTCTATCCAAGGAGGCTGAAACAGTTGGGTCTTTTACCACCAGCTGGTATGTTCCCTTTACAATCGGGAATGAACAGGTGGTTTCATAACCGGCTTTATCCGCGGGGATTGTCCCGGACAGCAGCCCATACCTGTATTTTTCGATATTAAAAAACTTTACGATTTGGCCAACGTGTATCATTGATTTATCATTATTTATGCCCGGGAAAAATTTCTTATAGAATTCCATATACATCATGTTAAACGGCTCTGTTTTGTCATAACCCGCAACCTTGATATAAACGTTTAGATCCTCTGGAATATCTGCGGAAAAAAAATTCTTAAAGTGAATGGTTATTGTGGAAAACACGCTGTTCTCCGTCTTAAACTGCTCTTTTAGCCTCTTTGTGAGTGGAAAATCAACCAGGTTCCCTTCGATATCGCGGATCTTGATTGTAAAATCCCTTGAAAGCACGTCATGATTCATTATGAGCATACGTGCCATCGCAAAGTCTCCCGTCTGGAGGTATGAATAGGCAAGCATCTGGTATAGTCGCTGTTCAACCTCTGTCAGGCCTTGAACACGTCCCTGCGCGCCTGTAGCCTTACCGGTTTCGGCTATTGATGCATTTTTAAAGGTTATGTACTCCTCGTAGAGTGAATCCAAGAGTTTTTCAAAATGTTTCAATTCGCCTATATATGTTGCGACATCACTCCTGTTTACGGTATGCCCATTGCGCACATTCTTCACAAACACCGGGTAGTCACGCTGTATAAACAGCTCTATACCCTCCAGAAACATCAGGCAGTCATCATGAATGCTTTGCAGGTAGGATGACTTAAGCCAAGCGCCTGCGGCATCCTGGCCAAAGGCGCTGCCCACATGACCTGCGACAAAAATAAGCGAAACAATTGCCAGGATTTTTTTCATTGTGATATGACTCCTTTATTGACGATCGACCCGTTGTTAAATTTTTCGATCCACGCTCTCACAATGGTCTGCGCATTGAACTTGGCCGGAATGGCAGCCTCAGGGTTGGCGGGATACTTGTCATGAAAATCGAGAAAAACTTTAAGGCATGAAACGGCAATATTATTGCACGGCATGGAAAAAAACATGCGCCATCCGTTTTTGCCATATGTCATGTATGCTTTTTGGCAAGCCACGAGAAAAGCCTGTTTTGCATGGTACATGGCCAGTGATTCGTTGAAGTAGGCGTTTTCCATAGAATAAAAATCTGCAAGTGACTTGTGCATAATGGCGGCATAAACCCAATTGTTGTTGTCTTTTGCAATCAGGACAGGCGCCAGCATGTTCGCCATTTCCCGGTAACTTCCGGCCCCTTCGTATAACCCCGAACGGATCTTGGTGTCGAGAATCCTCGCAATCAGGTAAGCCGCGGTCAAACTTGAAGACCTTGCCATCTCTGTGCCGGAATAGCTGCTGCGGCCGCCTATCCGCATGGAATCAAGGGCGTAAGGGTAAAGCCTCTTTTCCATAAGCTCAGGATCATCCAGCCCGACACCGAACAGCACCAGCTCGTTGTAGATCCTGCTCCTGTATGGAATGTTGTTTTGCACAAGTGATGCCGCTCTTTTGAAAAACCCACCGTAAAGACGGAACAGCTCCCTGGGCGGAACCTGGTCCCGTGGTATGAGCCTTTCTATATAGTAACCACGTCTTGCAAAAAAAAGGGGGGCGAGAAAGTCTGTGTTTCCCCCGTCCCTTGATGCCTCAGCCCTGTAATAGTCATAGATACCGGTATCTTTTCCGTTCTCCATTCCGAGCATGTGAAGACGGTTTAACGCCACCCGCTCTATGGAACTGAAAAAAAGCGAGTCGTTTTTGCTGCCCAGAATATAACGCCACATAAAGTGATAGGACAGGTATGTCCAATACATGGTCTCAAGGGTCTCGCCCTCTGGGCAAACCCCTATATCTGAAACACCTGTGCCGGCTGCCCCGTTTAAAACGTCTTTTTTAAAACAGTGACGTTTCCACATCACGTTCAGCCATTCCCATGTTTTCTTGTCATAATACTTTATCCCATCTTCGTCAGGTTCACCCGCTGCGTTGGCCTTGCCCATCAGTGGCCAGCCAGCCAGTTTTTCGCATTCTATCATAAGGGCCAGGAACTCGACACTGATGTAAATGCCAGGTTTCCCCCTTTGTATGCGATAGCTGATGTTACCTGTATGCTTTAATATACTGGAATATTGAGCGGAAGAGAGAGGATGCGCTTTTGGTCTTTTACCATAAACACCAAGAGCTCTTAAATAAATCTGTGCCTGTAGCAGATACTGCGCCAGTTCTTCTTCGGTGACCAGGTTGTGCACCGCTATTTCCTGCGTTGTATCGGTGTCGGCGTGAAACTGCAGTACGTTTCTTTTTTCAAGAAACGAAAGATACATAAGCAGATATTCGTAGGCTATGTTAAAACGCAGCACCTGCGAAGTTACGCCGGACCTGGTTCCCTCAAGGCTGGTCAGCAGGGAATCCAGATGTTTTGCCGTTTTTACGCAATCCATGAAGGGAAGTACGCTGTTCTCTTCAAACGGACAAACACGTGAAAGTTTTTCCAGCATACGGTTTTTGTTGCATGCCGCCATGCATTCATCAGGGGTTGAAAGCCCAATGCTCCGTGTATTGTTACGTATGTTGAATCTTGCCAGCGATTCCATGGCTCGCATAAGAAGCACATTGTTGCATCGTGTTTCTATGCCTGCAGAATGGCCACAAACCGGTGCAAGGGCAACCAGCAAAATTATCACAACCGCAAATCCGGCCTTATAAAATTTTCGTTCCCGGATCATCTTGCATAATTCTCCAGTTGGATTGCCTGTATCCTGTTGTAAAGCCGGATATCCTCTTCGGGCAGAAGAAGTTCGATCCGTTTCCCCATTTTTTTTGCAACGTCCCTGTAAAGTTCGAACTGCCTCTGATAGTCATCCATCTCTGTATTCCTGACCGTGATTGCCCCGACCCTTCCGTCAAGCACGAATCCGGCTCTTTTAGCAGCTTTTACATAATAATTCTTCGCAAGTTCAAACCCAAGTCTCGCGTTTTCAAGAGCGCGCGGCCCGAGGTCCCCGCTGGAAAGGTATGCATAGGTTAACACCCTGTAGATATCATAAAGATTGTTATCCTTGTGTGAAAGTATGCTGCCCAGTCGGTATGCACCGCGTATGAAGCTCTGCATCCCGGTTTCCAGCCTCTGCATTTCACCTATGCGGCCGTCGGCAAACAGCCTTCGGAAAAGCAGAGCATAGCCGTTTATGAGGTTGATATGATTTTGAGGGTTGTCAGGTGCCTTGACAAAGGCTATCTGGAAATCCTTTAAAAAATTATCTTCCGGGCCGGCAGCCGGTATGATGGGCTCTTTGTCTTTAAATGTCTCAAACTCTATCCATTTAAAATAGTAATATATTTCGCCCCTATACTTATAAAATATGTAGCTTGTCTGCTCCTCCTGTCCATGTTTGCCGAAAATTTTCTCAAGATCCCCGAAAACCCGGTCTATCTTCTCTCTGGCGTCTAAAAAACTGTCCATTACTTTTGTCTTGAAAACATGTTGCCGGTTTTTAACCTTTCCCCACTTTTCCATGTATCTTTTCAGCGCCGCCAGGTCATTACGGCAATCGTACAGGTTCGCAAATATCCATCCGGTGGGACACTCCTTAAGTTCTGACAGGATCGTGTTGTAAACGATCCTGTCTTCTATGCGAAGGCCATGGTTTACCTGTTTGGCAAGCCATGTTTTTAGGGCCGTCATCACCATCATATCAACAGACCTGTTGTCTAAACGAAGCTTTTTCAGGGTGGAGCCGAACAACGACTCTATGCTGACCCTTTGTCCTCCTTCATCCTCGTCCACAAAAAACATTAATGGAAGCCGCGTTCGGTAGGCAATGGCCTGGCTGTTCCATTGTTTTATGATATCATGAGAAATAACATCCGCGCTTATGGAAAGAGGTATTTTTGTTTTAAACCAGTCAAAGCTCATCAATGCCGCATGGGTGTCAATATTTGCATAATAGTCCACGGTTTTCTTAAGCCAGGAGAGCTCCTTAGGTGAAAACAGCCGCCCGGACAACTTCGATTCCGGAGCCATCCCGTTTGATATGAAATCATCAAGTTCCAACGCCACACGGATGGCGACACCGAAACGAAAAATATCATCATCGGTTATAAAACCTGGAAAAACCGATGGGTTGCTGTTTAATAATTCAGTAGCCCTGCCGAACGATCGAAAGAGGTCGTTTGTCACAAGAAGCAGATAATAATAAAGGGACCTGTAATACTCTGGAGATGTCGAAAAAATATAGCGGCTGGGATAAAAACCATTTTCAAAGTACCGGATGAACCTGTCCCTGTACTTATCCCGGTGGAGCATACAGGTCTGGAAATAGATATAGTTGAAACCTGTAAGTGACAATAAATCCTTTATATAGCTAAGCCACAGGGTGTTCTCCTGTAAATAGTTTCCCGCCAGCCTTGCAACATTGGCAAGTTCATATTCGCTTTCCCATGCCTGGACAAGATCCAAAACACCGCTGGCTTTTATCCCCAGTTTTTCTTCCAGAATCGTCAGCAACTGCTCAGGTGAACTGTTTTTGTCCTGTTGCATGTAAAGCCGGCCGACCTGGGCGATCCACTGCGGCATCTTTTCGTCACCCACTTTCATCCATTGTTTCTGGACTATCGCCCGTGGTTTCTCGAGCTGAATTTTAACAGGCTTGGCGTCTGCCATGCCGGGTAAAAAACAGCAGGAAACGGCAATAGCCAGCAACAGGGGCAAAAAAGTCCTCAATCGGCGCATGGCCTGGCTCCTTTTGGTAAAAGCCGCTCAAGTTTCGAGGCAACTTCGAAAGATATAACATCAAGCAAAACGCCACCCCTTGAAAAGGAGAGGCTAACCCGTCGGGCCTTGGATATGTCCACCTTGCAATCCACCGTGCCGATACGGCAACAGTACGTGCCGCCATCAGGCGCCATTCCCAATGCCTTTTTATATATGGCCTGCTTCAGGTAACGAACCCTTGTTGATTCGCCGTCTATGGTGCCATCGATCACAACCATATCTTCAGGAGGTAAAACCTCTCTTTGCTTCATACCGGCTGGGGCTGTAACACCGGAGGGTACCTCGGTATCGGTTATTATATCACCAGGCTTTTTTGCTATAATTTTTTTACTTTTCAGGCTGTCTCCGGAATAACGGCCTACGGGCAGCCCAACCGTTCCGCCTTTGGGGAGAAAACCATTTTCCCCTGTACCTGGAGCAGGGTTGGCAATGACCCGTGGACTTGCCTTTCTATTGTCTGCCGAAGCAAGTAGAAAGGTCAAGCCTTCCGAAGGCGTTACCGTCTGAGCATCAGGGAGCCCGACTACAGGATCACGCATAAGGTGATTGCCCTGCTTTTGGGCAGGAGTGAGGATTTCAATACTGTCCTGCGCCGGTAAAACCGACGCCTTTGGCCTTTTTGACAACGAATAGGATTCCCCGGGCAACACGGCTTGCTTTTGCATAACATTCAACTGTCTTGGCGAATCCGGGATTACCGGTTCATCAAGAACGGGTTTTCTGTCTACAACGTCAGAGTGCCTTTCCTTCTGCCGCTTTGTAAGCATTGACTCTACCGAAGGAGCAGTCTCGACCAAGGGCTTCGACCTGTTTAACATAAGATGCGCATGCACAGGTTGGGCCTTAGGCTTTATCATAACAGGCGGTGGTTCGCTGACAGCTTTTTTCTCAACCTGTTTCTCTGTTTTTACGACACTGTGAGGCTTGGGCATGGATGCCTGTCTCAGCCAGACCAATGTTCTTCCCGGTTCCACAACCGGTGTGGCGCAAGACCGCAGCATCGACATTATAAGGAGCGATCCGAATAAACCGGCAAGAGAGGGGTGGCAATACCACCAACGCTGCTCCGGGGCGGTTCTGTACCTTGCCGGGGATGGCATGGGGATACAGGCGGCCCCGTAACCGTACCGGCGATATATGCCGGTTCTTCTCATCTTGTTATCTCCTCCAGTTTTTCGACTTTTTCAACTGTCACCTTTCTGCTTCCCTGCCATATTTTTTCGATTAAAGACATGGCTAAAAGCATGTCCTTGCTGAGTGACTTTTCATCAGGCACCAGAACAGGCCTGTCTGCGCCCTCATTCTTCAGCGAAACAAGCAGGCCTTTTAATTCAGGGGCAGACATACGGGGGCCCTCTTCCGGGTGGCCGTCACGTGCGATCGTTACGAGCTGAAAAGGCTTATTGTCGGTATCAAAATATGGCCTGTGGACACGAATCTGGCGGACCTTGGCATCATGCACAAACAGTTCAACATCAGGACCTTTCACAACCTTAGGAAGGGTCATCTCTCCCACCGAAATCGGATTTTTCCCTATGGTCGAGGCCTGAGTAAAAGCTATAAGCAGTAAAAAGGCAAGGTCTGCAAAAGAAAAAATCCATGCCTGGTTTTGCCTGTACTTCGTTCTCATGAACCGGTCAGCTCCTCGGCCGCCATGAGTCCTTCTTCAATTCTCTTTCTGCAGAGTCTCACCAGCCACATCTTTATTATTTCCAGGATAACAAACAGCACGAGAGCTGCGAGGGTAGTGAACAGGGCTGCGCCAAGACCTATGGTGTTAAGCTCGCTGCCCGGATTCACCTTGGCCAGAAAAATAAGGATCATTCCAAAAACCGTACCGATAAAACCCAAGGGGGGCAGCAGGTTGGAAGACATGGTAAGGGGCTCCATGAACCTGGTTTCAAAAAAATTTTCCGCAAGCTGGCGTGTGGCGTCAGCCACAAAGGCAGGGTCAACCGCATCTCCATGGTTAGCTGTTGCCCCGCAAAACGCCTTTACAACTGTAACAATAAGGGGGTCGTCTATATAAAGTTCGGTACCGACCTGCTCTTTGATATCTTTATCATCAACTTTCCACAACCACCGCAGGGCTTTAAGACTTATCCACAGACCGTTTAGAAAAAGAAGACCGCTCGTAATATATACCCCGTATTGCACGAGTGCACTGGCAAACGTGTAATGCTCTCTGAACAACTGAAGAAGAAAATCCATCAACATCCTCTGGCTTCTGCCACCGGCAACGGCCTCCTTACCAGTTCCATGCCTGACTGCCAAATGTGGCCGGTAATCCAACCATAAACTAATTGACCTAATTAAATTAACAAATTATCACAATTTTAAGACACTGTAAACACTAATATCCTGCCCAAGTGGGAATTCTCACCTGCCGTGGCCTCCAAGACAACTTTATCAAAACCAATCTGTGAATTTTGGGACGGCTATTGAAAATTTACGCCGGTTCTGGTATCTGAAATTGATATGACTGGTGCCCATCCATTGCAGTTTGGGGATCGGGGTTGTGGGAAAAGGGTATTTATGGATGGGAACTAACTTGTAAACGGCTGTTTTTTTACAGCAGGCCAGGAGCCGGCTCCATGTTACACTGGATAAAAGATGCATCTGCTGGAACGGCCAGGTTCATAAACCGTTCTATAGACAAGGCGCTTGGTGGTACATACAACCATTTCCTGTCGCTGTTTCCTGCCAAAGACAATCCTCTGGCAAGCATGCTTGGACGGTTGCTTTTTTCAAAAATCGCCATAAGCACGGACAAGGCACAACTTTTGAACAATCTTCACCAGCGCGGCATAATCATTTACGTTTCCAAGAGAAGCAGCAAACTGGAATTTTTGATGTGCTGCACCCGGTATGAGAAGCATGGCCTTCCAGCCCCGGAACTTGGGATCGGAATAAAGATAGTACTTTTGCAACCCGTGTCCCGCATATTCAGGGCGCTGCTTTCCCAGGTGATCTATTTTTTTAAAAACTTTTCATTTTTGAACCCATATAAGGCAAATTACTTCGAAAAGGAGCTTACTGCAGGAAGAGCAGGTTTTTTCTCGCTGTTCGGTAAACGTACCTTCTATCCGAAACTTATAAGATCAAAGACAACCCCCGTGCAGGAGCTGATAAGGATCCAGAGAAAGATCGACAAACCTGTTTTCATAGTGCCCCAGGTCCTTTTTTACTCAAAGCGTCCCCTCAAGACAAAACCGGGACTTTTGGATTTCTTTTTCGGAGGGTTCACAAAGCGACCTGGAAAACTGCGCCGGATATTTACCCTGCTTTACAACCCTAAAAACACCTTTGTCGAGTTCTGTGAACCGGTCAACCTTAAAGATTTCCTTGAGCATCCCGACAACAGGCAGCTCAGGGATGAACACCAGGCATTGGCATTACGCCGTTTGCTTACATCCCGCATCAACGCGCTGCGCCAGCGTGTAACCGGGCCGGTGCTAAAATCCAGGGAGGAAATTAAGGAAGCAGTTATGGGAAGCAGGCGGCTGCAGCTTTTCATAGAGCAGATGGCGGCTGAAACCAATAAACCCGTAAGGCAACTAAGCAAGGAGGCCTACGAATACCTGGACGAGATAGCTGCAAACTACAGCATGAACTGTATAATGATCTATGACTGGATCCTGACATGGATGTTAAAGCATCTTTTTGACGGAATGGTAGTTGACAACGAAAACCTGAAAAGGCTCAAGCAGATATCACAGGACAGAAAGGCCCCCTTCATTTTTGTACCGACTCACAAAAGCCACTTTGACTATCTTATCCTTTCTTATGTACTTTACAACAATAACATAGCCTGCCCCCACATAGCAGCAGGCAAAAATCTTTCGTTCTGGCCGCTTGGTCCCATCTTCAGAGGCGGCGGAGCATTCTTCATGCGACGTACCTTCAAGGGGCAGAAACTCTATTCCAAAGTATTTTTCGAGTATATTTACAGGATACTTCAGGAAGGTTTCAACATAGAGTTTTTCCTCGAGGGGGGACGCAGCAGAACCGGCAAAATGCTTACCCCAAAGACCGGGCTTCTTTCGATAATATTGGACGCATATGCGCAGGGCGCGTGCAGCGACCTTATATTTGTCCCGGTAAACATAGGTTATGATCGGATCATAGAAGAGGATTCATACATAAAAGAGGTTAAGGGAGGGGAAAAGGAGAGTGAAAGCCTGCCGCAGCTTATAAAGGCACGAAAAACATTGAAATCAAGGTATGGAAAGGTCTACCTGAACCTGAACAAGCCCCTTTCCATAAAGGACTACCTTGCCAGAACCGGGGTCGATTTGGCATCCCTCGACCCGGATACGCGGCGGGAGTTTGTGAAAAAATTTTCACTTAAACTGGTAAACAGAATAGACAGGGTGACAACCGTTACACCCTACGGCCTGGTCTCATGCGCCATCCTGACATGTCCCAGGAAAAGGTTTACCTCTGACTACCTGATGTCGATTATGGAAACATACCTTGCCTATCTCCAGTGCAGGGGAGTCAGACTGGCTGATACTATAACCGCCAACCATCTGTACGCATTTAAAAACGCTTTGGATTCTTTTGTAAGCCGTAAGCTTATTGAACATTTCGACATAGACAACGACAGGGAGAATCCGCTTTTCACCATCAACGAAAACAAGCGTCCCACGATGGAATATTACAAAAACACCTGCATCTGTTTTTTTGTGCCTGCCTCGTTTACATCACTCGCATTGCTGGAAGCCGAAACCTTCCTGTTCAAGCCGGAAGAGCTGCTAAAAGAGTTCGATTTCCTGAGAACTCTCTTTAAAAACGAGTTTGTGCTGAACGCTGAAGAACCATCCGAACAGTTCGTTGAAGAAACAATCGATGCTTTTCTTAAAAACGGCATAGTGGTGCCGGGAGAAACCCCTGACTCCTATTCCATTACACCGGAAGGCCTTAAAAAACTGAATCTGTTTGGTGCTTTTATGGCCCCCTATTTTGAGGCCTACCTCATAGTAATCAACTACCTGAAACAGAAAAAAGCATCGTCCGGGGAAAAGCCGTCAGATGAGAAGGAGGAACTGAAAAGTCTGCTTGCTCATGGCAGAAAGATGTTCAAAAACAATGAAATCGAACGGCTTGAGGCGGTTTCCAAGCTGACGCTCAGGAACGCATACCATTTTTTCATGGAAGAGCAGGTGGTTTCCGGTGGCGACAAAACAAAAGCCGATTTTTACAAAGATAAAATTCAAACCTATCTGACGCTGCTTACATGAGTATGCGCAAAAAAACCTGGAGTGCGCTTGTCCTTGCCGCCGGGTTCGGGACCCGCCTCCTTCCTCACACCCGCCATACACCTAAACCCCTTTTCACCATAGACAGCAGGCCGCTGCTGGATATTATCATCACACGGCTTGCAGAGGCAGGATGCTCCGATGTGGTTGTAAACACCCATTACATGTCACAAAAGATAACCTCATTTTTGGAATCCAGAAGATACGGGATAAACGTCAAAACAAGTCATGAGCCAAAAATCCTTGGCACCGGCGGAGCGATCAGGAACAACATTGATCTTTTGGGCGAATCGCCATTTATGGTTATAAACAGCGACATATACACCAATATCGACCTGCAGGCTGTTTACCGGTTTCACACAGACAATGATGCGCCTGTAACCATGGTTATGCACGACCGGCAGCCGTTCAACACGGTATGGGTCGACCGGGAAAACCTTGTAACCGGTTTCAATGAAGTTCCGGGAGCACGGAGCCATTGCGGGAAACTTATGGCCTTTACCGGTATTCACGTTATTGACCCTGGTGTCACACGGCAGATGCCACCTGAAGGGACATTTTTCAGCGTCATCGATTTTTACGCAGCCCTGATAAAAAACGGCGGGCGGATAAAAGCGATGATAGTAAGCGGACACGAGTGGGACGATATAGGAACGTATGAATCTTACAGAAACACGGCCTTCAGGGAAACGGTAAGATCCGCCATCAAGAAAGCATTCGGTATGGCCCATTCCTTCAAGGTGGAACAGCTTCACCCTGATGGCTCAGATACACGATGGAGCAGAATCATATGCAGCGCGGGCTCTCTTGTGGCATGTGAAAGGGGAATTCAGGAGCCGGGGAAAAAAACGGAGGCCATGGCTTTCACATCCATCGGACGCCACCTGCGTTCCAGGAAAGTGAATGTTCCTTTTATATATGGCTCTGACACCTTTGCAGGCATCTCGATCATGGATGACCTCGGGAGCATGTCTCTGCAACATGCAGTTAAAAAGGCTAAAACACCCGGTGATATCCATAAACTCTACATCCCTGTTCTCGAGAACCTGGCTGTTCTCTCAACGCGCGGGATTGAAGGCTTTGACCATGAATGGGCTTTCCAGACCGAACAGTACGATAAAAATGTTATAATAGAGCAGGAGTGCCGCTATTTTGTCCGCTATTTTCTGTTGGATTTTCTTGGAATGGATATTGTGGAAGACGGTCTTGAACGGGAATTTGAAACACTGGCGGAGTTGACAACAAGCCTTGCCATAGAAGGCCTGATCCACAGGGACATGCAGTCCAGAAACGTCATGCTCAAAGATGGTATCCCTTTTTTCATAGATTTCCAGGGGGCACGCACAGGCCCGATCCAATATGATATTGCCTCACTTATGATAGATCCATACGTAAACCTTGAGCGGGCAGTACAGGAGCAACTGGTATCTGCCTACATCAAAATTATATCAAGGTACCGTAAAATCGATGAGGAGTTGTTCATGGCGGGCTATGCCTGCTGCGCAGTTGCCAGGAATCTTCAGATACTGGGTGCATTCGGGCACCTGACGGTAAAAAAAGAAAAGTCATGGTTCGCCGGTTATATACCCTCTGCTGCTAAAAACCTGGTTGGAAGAATCGTTGAGCTTGAAGAAAGTTCAGGAAAGAAATTCCCCGCACTGACACACACGGCAAGCATGGCCAATGAGTCCATAATTTCAGCCTCATCCCGCGGGGCAGGTCCTGTGTAAATGAAAATATCCGGCCAAAGTCCCGGCTAATCCCATTCAATGGTCAATTCAAAATAATCCTTTCGATCATCCATTTTGGAACGGATGTTTTTGGCGCCTGTTATACAGGAGTTTCTCTTGACTTTCATGTAGAGGAATCTCTTTCACCTGCGCCACTCAAACAGAAAAGCCCTCCCCTTCATTGGCAATCTGCGACATACTATCGTGACGTCTCACTAAAATGTATACTATAGCAACGGTGATAGAGTCAAGACTGCCAAAGATTTCTTGCAATGCTATCCTCCTGTGCATTTTGTGTATATAAAAGAAGACGATATTTTTGTTTGCTAAGCATCAAACTTTATGATGTATTATTCTCCTAACAGCAAATATCTCCATATACCCGTATGATAGCAAGAGAAAACCGGACAAAAGACCATCACAATATGGAAACCGGATATTCCGTCATAATAGCAGAAAATATTAAAGCCATCTGTGAATCAGCAGAACGTCTGGTTGGTTGTCTTCCCGCAAGAATGGAAGGCGACACCATAATTTTCAACGCGTTCGGCAAACCATGCGCCATTTCTACGGAAGGAATAGCTCTGGATGGAGAATTTGTGCATGATGCCAGAGGGGTGATAATCTCGCTTTACGCATTACACGCCACTACCGAACCGGCCAGAATAGAGCCGTTTAAGGCGTTCAGGGAATTTGAAAACACAATGCCCTACATCGGGGCTTTCTCCACCCATACAGAGCAGATACTTTTACCATACGTTGGTAAAATCAAACAAAAGCTGGATGTGGTAAAGTCGGTTCTAAACGGCAGTAATGCTCCGGTTGACACTGGAGCAGACATATCTTTCATGGTCAACCCGCTTCCAAAGATATTTCTCTGCTACCTGCTTTACGAACCGGACGATGAGTTCCCCGCATCGGTTACCTGCCTGTATTCCAACAACGCGTCAGCATTTCTTCCCATAGATGCACTGGCGGATGTAGGGGAATACACATCAAAAGCTATAATAGAGCTACTGGAAACCAGCGAGGGCCAGCTTGATACTTCATAATTTTTAAGCTGTTTTGATATGGAGAGATGATGCTTCTTGAACAGCTCCTTGAAACCGTTGATTTCGCAGGTGCCGTGGACTCACTTGCATCCGATTTCCGGGAAAAGCACGGCCTTGGCCGGATAGATCAGCTCGGCCTTGTAGTACCCAGCGTTGAAGACGCCGCGGCAAGGCTTGAAACATTGGGAATTGGGCCGTTTTTGATCTCATCCGGTGCTCCGGTCCGCTGGGAGGAACGTGGGGAACCCCGGCGTTTCAAAGGTAAACTTGGCCTTGCAAGGCACAACGGTGTTGACCTGGAACTGCTCGAACCGGGTGAAGGGTCGGAGTTTTACAGGCAATATCTGGACCCTGGCGGTGGCATCGTTGTTCAGCACCTGGGTTTCTTCATAAAGCAGGTGGACAGTAGAATGCAGCGTATGAATGATTCAGGAATCCCTACCTTGATACGGGGCAGAATAAAAACAGGTCCGCTTGCCTTTGATTTTGCATACATGGATAGTGTGGGAAATGCCGGGTTTGTAATAGAGCTCATAGAATTCAGCGCCTTTGGAATGCGTTTCAGACCGCCGGGGGTGTTGTACCACTTTCTGGGGCGACTTGAAAAGATGAGCGGGTTACGGTGCATTGATGTTGGTTGAATTCGCACCTGATATTTTGGGATATCAGGAAATTTTGCTAAACCAAAAAAAACGGGGCCACAATGGAAATACCTTTTAATACGGTTACTGACCTGGCAGGCAGCCTGTGGATAAAAATACCGCTGATTTTGATCGCCACTGCTGTTGTCTCAGGGATTGCCGATCTGTTTATTAAAAAAGTTGTAATGAAGCTGGCAAGCAAAACAAGAAACGATTTTGATGACCGTATAATAGGGATATTCCGAAAACCGGTGCTTATTACCATTATACTGGGCGGTGTCTCATTGGCCGTTCACCTGCCGGAGCTCCCTTCGGCCCTGCTTTTTGGTGTGCTTGCTTTGATAAAAACATTTCTCATAGTGTTATGGGCCTCGGCAGTTCATCGTTTTGCGGGCATGGTCTTAAAATGGATGGAAGAGATTACAACCTACAGCATCATCCAGCCAAGAACCCTGCCGATGTTCGATATCATATCTGCGGTTGTAATATGGGGCGGAGCATTCTACTTTATCTTCCTGGCCTGGCACATAGATGTTACAGGATGGCTTGCCTCGGCCGGTGTAATAGGAATAGCAATAGGGTTTGCAGCAAAGGATACCCTGGCAAATCTGTTTTCCGGCCTTTTCATTATAGCTGACGCGCCCTACAAGCTTGGAGATTTTATAGTGCTTGGCACAGGCGAACGTGGGGTCGTGACCGATATAGGAATACGAAGCACCCGTATACTTACGCGGGATGAGGTGGAAATAATAATCCCAAATGCCGTAATAGCCAATACTAAGATAATCAATGAGTCCGGCGGGCCCTATGAAAAAATGAGGGTACAGAGCACCGTTTCGGTGGCGTATGGTTCAGACATTGACAAGGTCAAGGATATCCTCCTTTCGGCAGCGCATTCAAATGAACATATGTGCGAAGATCCGGCACCAAGGGTCAGGTTCCAGAGCTTTGGAGACTCAGGCCTTGTATTCCATGTAATGGGATGGGTGGATCGCCCGGTCATGCGCGGGCGTGCCATCGATTCTCTTAACTCCGAGATTTACAAAAGGCTCAATGCTGCCGGCATCGAGATACCATATGCCAAGCATGATATCTATATAAAGGAGGCGCCATTTGACATACAGGGTGATGCTCTGTTTACCGTAAAACAGAAACCAGGCCAGCGCAAAAACCAGTAATGGAAACATCACAGGATAAAAGGAGAGGTGGGCTTCAACCAGAAACCGGATAAAGCACAAAACGGTTGCAGGCAGCCTCAAAAGCTCACTTTGCAGAAGCATGGCAGCAGGCAGAACACCTGCGGCACACCAGTAAAGGTTCAACAAGCCACTTGCACCACGAAAAACCAGATCCGCGGTTTGAAACGGTTAAACCGGCCATGGTTGCGCTTATTGAACTTGTACTCTTACCCGTCATTCTCCATTGATGACAAGTCGATCTTTGTAACATATCCCTGTTGATAACCGCGTCATTATGTTCCCAGCCAGCAAGGTATGGATGGGCGCTATCGTTGTGTGATACTAACCCTAAGCCGCTGGTTAGGCATGACGGTAAAGGTTGGCCCCCCATGTAACACCGGCGCCAAGACCAAGGAAAAGAGCGGTGTCGCCTTTTTTGAAAATACCCTTTTCTATGGTTTCGTCAAGGGCAAGCGGGATGGTAGCTGCTGTTGTGTTCCCGTACTTTTGAATGTTGTTGTAGACTTTGCCTTCCGGAATCTTAAGAGCCTGTTCGTAAAACTGGTTTATCCTCAGGTTCGCCTGGTGGGGAATTATAAGATCGATTTCGTCCAGGGTTTTTATCCCTGCTTTTTCCATTATTTCCATGGTGATTTTCGGAAGCCGTGTAACTGCCAGCTTAAAAA
This sequence comes from Desulfococcus sp. 4484_241, assembly GCA_002085115.1. Classification (GTDB taxonomy): domain Bacteria; phylum Desulfobacterota; class Desulfobacteria; order Desulfobacterales; family Desulfosudaceae; genus MZGQ01. Next base: position 25,345 of record MZGQ01000001.1, on the reverse strand, counting down.
TCAGCTTGCCGTTCATCTTGGGATAGTGACGGCCTTCGTCCAGCATCTCGTGGGTGATACGTTCAGGGCAGATTCGTGAGGCCGGAGCCTCGAGCATCAGGCTTTCTGCATGCTTACCTTCAGAATAAAGAACAGACGCAAGCACACCTATGGGCTCGTCTGTTTCAACTCCTTCCAGGCATACTGCTGCCGCGCCATCGCCAAAAATGACCGCTACATCCCTTCCACGCGTAGATATGTCAAGGCCTGTACTGTGGACCTCTGCACCCACCAGAAGGATACGTTCAGCCATGCCGCTGCGTATATACGCGTCGGCGGTTGCAAGGCCATATATGAAACCGGTGCACTGCTGGCGGATATCAAGCGCAGGAGTGGTGGAAAGTCCCAGCTTGTGCTGGAGAAGGCATCCGGATCCCGGGAAAAATATGTCGGGGCTCAACGTGGCAAAAATGATAAGGTCTATATCTTCAGGCTTCCACCCGGCACGCTCAAGGGCTGTCTTTGACGCCTTGAGCCCCAGGTCTGATGTCCCGGTCTCACCGGTTTCCGAAACCCAGTGGCGCTGTTCTATACCGGTTCGCTGTCTTATCCATTCATCAGATGTCTCCATCCATTGAGCAAGGTCATCATTTGTAACAACACGTTCCGGAACATACCGTCCAGTACCTCTTATAAGTGTACGAATCATGCTTTTCACCCCGTTCTTTCAGATTTCAGTTCAACAAACAGCAAATTTTTACTGCATAATTTCAATCACAGAAGGCTATAAAAAAGGCAATGGGATGTAAACAAAATTGTGAAACATGAACATGATCGGGTATAAAGCCCGGCAATTGAGCTTCCGGTTTAATGGCAGCCTACCAACCCGTGTATCAGAAAGGCCGCGCAAAAACGTGGCCCTCTGCTGTCAACAAAAATCAACAGCCTAAATATCAGTCGCCCAAGCTGGAGATAAAACACCCCATAACAAATGAGGACTTCCCATCGTCAGATACGAGCTTCAGTTTTGCCATAGGCATGGGCGGCTCATCCCCGTTATCGGCAACCGCCACATCAGGAGAAAAAAGTTCACTGCCGAAACGTTTCAGTATATTCACCCCCCGCCTGAGCGCTCCCACAAGCGCACCGCCGCCAGCTGACGGTGGAAATATCAGGGCGACTCCCGGAGCACGCGCTTTTACCCAGTACCCCTTGTGGGACATAAGCAATGACGCCGTGGAATCATAGCCTGAACCCGTCCATTCCCACAGATGCGTATCTATATATGGATTGTTGGGATTAGACGTTATTAAGGTGCTCATCGGGACCGGTCCGAACACAACGCTGCAGTCCGAGCCGTAAGCCACCACCTCTACATCGCTCCACAGATAATTCCTGTTGTTTGGCGGCCCTATCATGTTCCACCCGTTGCCAGTGGCAGTAGAATACTTGAGAGCAACCTCGACATCGGTATCGGTCGTGATAGGAACACCGCTTATATCGATATCGATTCCGTTTCTTGCAAGCACCTAGTAAGCCCTGCCCGGTACAACATCTTCAAGGTCGGGGTACTCCCTGTAGCCGCCGGTCCCAAGTTCAGGATCATATGTTCCTATCCTGAACAGGCTGGTATCGTACGGTCCCCCCAGGTCATCGCCAAAGACTTCCTCAGCCGTGAGTCCCGGGGTGATGTGAGTGAAAGAAACCATGCGGTAATCACTCTGCTGTGTGCCAGGGGGGATGCTGGCGCAAGAGGCGTTGGACACAACACTGCCCACAACAAACATGCCGTCTTCTGACCAGGTTGTCTGGCCGCTGCCTGCATCCCTGTACCCCACTCCCCAGACATACGCCATGCCGGGTATAAAAGTGATCATGGGCATCTTTAATTCGTAAAGTTCCGGAGGACGATGGGCGTCAATGACAAACGCATTTGGATTGTTCGTCATGCACAGTTCGTCAACATCGTTGTATTCTCCATTAAGCCAGCTGTCTGCCCTTGCAAAAAACCATCTTGTGGCGACATGTCTGTCGCCTTCGGGATCATTGTAGCATTGCGCCTTGAAAAGTATTGCCTGCGCACCCGGAGCAAAAACCGCACCGAACTGTGGAGTCACGATACAGGGTGAGTCCGAAGGACTGTTGCTGCCCTGTGGAATAAACTCGGTCGCTCCCATGTCAAAACCGCTTCCCGCCGGCCTTGCAACTCCACCTATATCCATATTAACAGGATCACCGGAGGAGGGAGGTATGGCGTCTATACATGGCGATGCCGGGGCAAGGCTGTAATCGGAATACGCCACATTGCTGTAGAGCGGATCCTGGCTTATCGAACCTGTGCCAGGCGTAACTCCCTGGTAGTTACCGCCATTACCGAACAGGTCGTTGTAGGCGAGGTCGGTTGAGGCAATGTCCGCGGAGTTGTCGATACCAAAATTACAGCCGGTAATTATGTTGTATTTTATCTCCGGTTTTACAGTATCTACATCCTTTGTTATGTAGATTCCGGTGTTGGCGCCACCGTCGATGGTGTTGTGGTATATCCTGGGATGGGCAGTCCCCCCAGTTGAATAACCATCAACCATGATACCGGTATCCATTGTCCCCATCGATGTCTTGTAAATCACGTTGTTTACTATAAACGGAGAGCTGTCATACATCTCTCCGTGAACGCCTATGCCTGTCTGGTTATCATGGATCCTGTTTCCTCTTATTTCGGTTGTTGTATCACAGTTATACGCATAAATACCATAACCGCTTGGATTGCCATAAATCTCGCAATTTTCCACAACAGTGCCGGTGGTATTATAAAGAGATATGCCGGAGTTTATGAAATAGCCTACCTGCAGGAGCGCTATTTTAACCCCGGAAGCGGAATCCACCGTTATTCCATCGCTCCAGTAGGCTGCACCTGTGCCGTCAACAATCGTGCCCCCCCCAATTGTACCCCATATCTCTACATTGTTGTGGTTTATTATTAACGGGCCGTCCGCCTCGCCGTATGCAACACTGTAGTTGCCTGGATCAACGAACAGCCTGTCTCCGTCGTTCAGCTGACTGACGGCGTAATGCAGGGTCCTCCACGGCAAGTCAGGCGAGGTGCCATAAGGAGCCGGCGAGTCACTGGCCGACGGATTGTTGATGCTGACAAAAAAATCAGCTCCCCCCCCTGAACCAGCGCCTCCTCCCACCCCCGTTGCGGGAAACCCCTGTAAAGGAAACGCAACGACCGCAATAAAAAGAGCGGCAAGAACAATCTTTTGTCCGGGTCTGCGTCTCTTTTTCATTGCCCACCCTTAAACTGTTTACTCTGGATGATGATAATGCTCAGACGGCTGGCTTGGCATGTCAGGGAGAGTGCCCGGCTCGCCCTGGATGACCTCCGTATTCACCTTGTCCTGTACATCGTTAACACTATCTGCAGCTTCAGTATCAAGCGAGCCTTCGACAACATTACCGACGGGGTTACCCTCCATACCTCCGACACTTTCCGGCTGCTCCAGGAGAGCAGGATCCACTACAGGCTGCTCACCCCCGCCCTGGCCGACACTTTCGCCCTTTCCCGGCTGTTCCGGAGGTGCCCCTGCATGCCCGCCGTTGCCGCCGTTTCCCGCGAAATCCCTGAGGAGGTCTTCCACCTGGTCTCTTGGCAGGTCAACCGGTGAGCCGAACGGAGCGCCAGGGATCATGTCGAGCTGCTGGAAATCCCGCAACATTACCGGTGGCGCCTCTGGATGGTTGATGTCTGACACGGCAAGCAATGTATGCTGAAGTGTTGTCACCTTCTCCCTGCCATCCATGCTTTGAATGATGAAGTCTGAGCCCCTTACCCCCACCACAGAGGATTTTGTCCTTACGTTAAACCGTGAATACTTGTAATCAGCCAGCTTTGTCACGATGAACCGTATTTTTCCCGCCAGCATGTGCATGAAGGAGACGCGGCTTTTGCCCGCCGGATCGTATATGCTTTTGTTTACGATAATGCTTGATTTGCTGGTAAGTAAGATTCTGCTGTTGTCATTCATGACGGCAATCATCCTGCCGCCCTCCCTGGTGAAAAGTGTGTCTCCCTCGTAAACCGGTAAGCCCTGCCTTGCAACATACCCGTACTTTCTGTCGGAATGCATTATAAAAGCTTTTCCACTGGCACTAACAATTTTCCCGACAGAATCGCCAATACCACGTCTGTATATTTTCATGATGACCAGGTTATCCGGTATAACAGACTTGGCATATACGCCGGCAGGCATAAACCAGGAGATAAGAACCATTGCTATGGTCATCGACAACGCTACATCTTTTGCTTTTTTGATAAACATTTTTAATCTCTGCACGCTTTGACAGTTGATCATGAAAGCTGGTAAACCAGCCCATGGCAACCTGTTTTTCTTTTTTTTCAGGTGAACAACAGTTTGCCGCCAGTACTAAAAATTTCCCAAACCCTTTCGGTTATAGCCGGGCCTTTAGGTTTACAGTATAAGCATTACTCTCGTACCTATAATCGGGAATATTGGAATCATTCTTGGTATATGTATAGCCTGCTTCTATGGAAAGCTGGTCCCGGTAAAGTTCCTTTCCCACAAAAAAACCGCCAATGTACTTGGTATCATGCCGGCCGAGATTGTATGTTGAATCAACGTTATCATAATCCCTGCTCCAGCAGCCGGCCTTAACAGTTACGGAAAAACGCCTGGGAAGATAAAATCTTGCCGACAACGCGGTTTTTAAAATATGGTAATCGTCATCCTTGCTGGAAGCAGAAACCACGTCATAGAGCATGTTTCCGAACAGCTCTCCCATCCCGCCAGGCATGGCGTACATTAACCGCAGGTCAGCCTCGTTTACGTGCCCGTCCCTGCCGTCATCGTACATACTGTTATCCCTCTTATAGGAATAGGCAAGCGAGGTTATGAGCCTGTCACCGAACTTCGCCGTGATTTTGGGCCGAAACTCGTGGCGCATCAGGTAACTGTCGGAATCTATCCAGAAATAGGCCGGCTTGTATGCAAATGAAAACATGTAATTTCCTGACTGGTGGCGTATGTAAAAGTCGAACATGCTGCCGATCAGGTCATAGTCATGCAGGTCTGTATACCATGACTGGTAATGGCTATATCCAAGGCCAAACGTTGTCCCTGATACTCTTGCCACATCATAGGAGCCTGACAGGAGGGCCGTGAATTTAAAATCATCCTCGTTGGAGTAGAGGTCCTCGTTATTCACCGGCTCAAGCAAAACGTTGGAATCATACTGAACCCCCACACTGGCCGCCAGTGAGTAGCGCCTGGCCCTCCTGTCCAGCCTGGCCAGGGCCTTGAGCTGACGATCGGCAGCATCACGTGTCTGGCGTTCCGTGGCGTTCCGCTTTGCATAGGAAAAACCGGTCTTAGCTTTTTCCCTGTCGCCTGTCTTCAGGTAGCAGAGGGCCTCATAGTAAGAGGCATTCGGCTTTAGCGAAGAATTCATGCGGCCTGCTTCCTGCAGGCAGGAAAGTGCCTTTTCATATTCCCCCTGCCTGTAAAAGGAGATGCCTGCATAGTAACGGGCAAGCGCATTGTTTGGCTCATCCTCGGACAATGCGGCAAAGAGTCTTGAAGATGCGGCATAATCGCCCATCCTGTAATGAACCATGGCCCAGTCAAAGGAAAGGCCGGGTATCTTCTGCCCGGAGATGCGCGCCTGGTCAAGGTAGATAATTGCCTTGTCATATTCTCCCTTGGCCATGTAAGCCTTGCCCATGTAATAATTGTAAAAGGGGTTGCCCTTCTCTATTGAAATGGCCTGTCTGAACCGTTCAAGCGCGGTGTCATAGTCACCGCTTTCATAGGCAAACACACCGGCATTAAAAAAGTTATCCCCGCTAACAACGGGGGATGCCCCTCCGGCAAACGCGGGCAGTTGAAACGACAAAATCAGCAGCCAGACAATAACCTGAAAATTTTTTTTACCCATTTGCTATCCATTATCCTTGATTGTTTTAAAATATAGATCGACCAGCTGTTCGGCCATTCCCGTGTAGGTGTCACATGAAAGCGACTTCATCCTTTCCCGGTAATCGTCCGGGACCTTTTCCAGTGAATCTACAAGAGGGGCATAATCGTTTTGCATTACCTTTTTCCCACGCGTAAGCTCTTTTAATCGTTCGTACGGGTTCTTCTCGCCAAAAACCCGCATAACGGTCTGTAAAGGTTCTGCAAGAAGTTCAGGCGTATCAGAAAGATCTTTTTTGATTATTTTTTCATCTATAGCAATTTTATCCAATCCTTTCAAACAATTTTTAAACCCGACAAGGAAATGGCCGAAAACTGCGCCCAGATTCCTTAGTACCGTACTGTCGGAAAGGTCCCTCTGAAACCTGGATTGCAGGAGCTTGACAGACAGGTGCTGCATCATCGATATGGCAACTCCCATGTTACCCTCGCTGTTTTCGAAATCTATCGGATTGACCTTGTGAGGCATCGTAGAGGATCCCACCTCGCCCTCCTTTAACTTCTGGCGGAAATACCCCAGGGATATATACCCCCACATGTCCCTGTCCAGGTCGATCGTTATCGACGCAGCCCTGGTCATCACCTGCAGCAGTTCCGATATATAGCTGTAAGGGTTGATCTGGGTAGTAAAAAGCAGCGGCTCAACACCAAGATGATCGACAAGGAACCGGCGCGATGCATCTATCCAGTCGATATGAGGAAATACAAAGGAATGGGCGTTGAGATTGCCCGAAGCCCCGTTTATCTTGGCCTCAACCGGAGAATTCATCATTTTCTTAAATTCCCGTCTGAGCCTCCATGCAAAGTTGACAAACTCCTTGCCTACGGTTGTCGGAGTGGCGGGCTGGCCGTGGGTACGGGACATCATGGGAACACCTTTGTATAGTGCCCCCAAAGACTCCACCTTCCTGATAAGGGAAAGATAGGCAGAGGCCACAGCTTCCCTTCCATTTCTTATCATCAGGGCGTAAGCGGTATTGTTTATATCCTCTGAAGTGCATCCAAAATGGGTCCACTCCCGGATATCACCCAGCCCTGCATCATCGAGCCTTTCCTTTATATAATATTCAACGGCCTTTACATCGTGGTTGGTGACCGACTCTATCTCCTTTATCCTGGCCGCACCTTTTTCATCGAACTTGTCCGCAATTGACGTAATAAAACGTGCACCGCTTTCATCCAGCTCAAACAGCCCGATGTCCCGGCCAAGAAAGACAAGCCAGCGGGTTTCCACTTCAACCCTTCTGCGTATGAGGCCGTATTCTGAAAAGATATCCCTCAGTTCATCGACAAGATTCGCATATCGCCCATCCAACACCGACAGTGCGCTTAACCGATCCATTGTTCCTCCCACAAATAACGCGCTTTTTTTAGTTTTTTTATATTCAAACTTTCTGCTATCCAGCGATAGGCACAAACAGGGCAGCCGTCAGCTTATCCGGTTTAATATATTGAAATACCAATGTATAATATCTGGCCCTAAAAAAATATACACGATCGCCGAAAGCGAAAGAAACGGGCCGTAAGGCAGGGCAAGCCTCAAGTTTCTCCCTTGGGCCACCATCAATAAAATCCCCACCAGCGTACCTGCAAGAGAGCTTAAAAATATGGTAAAAAGAACCCCCTCCCACCCGCAAAGTGCTCCTATCATGGCAAGCAGCTTTATATCACCTCCGCCCATTCCGTCCCTCCCTGTAAGCAGTCTGTAGGTAACCGCCACAAGAAGAAGCGACCCGCCACCGACAAGAATGCCTGCCGCCGGTTCTGCCACAGGCCTGTTAAAAACAAAAACAGAGGCAAGGAAACAAAGCACAATGCCAGGCAAGGAGATCACGTCAGGGATTATCTGGTGGTCTATGTCTATAAAGATAACCACTATAAGAGCGGAAATAAAAATAAAAAGAACAAGTGCCTGGAGTGTGTACCCAAACCGGGCGCAAACCGCTATCGCGCAAAGACCGCTCACCAACTCCACCATTGGGTAACGCGGGGAAATGGGAAGCCCGCATCTGCGGCAGCGGCCCGCCAGAAGGATATAGCTCAAAATCGGAATATTGTCATAAGGCCTGATAGGATTATCACAAACCGGGCATGCCGATGGCGGGCTGATAATAGAAAGTGAGCGCGGAAGCCTGTATATACAGACATTGAGAAAGCTCCCTATGCTTGCACCTATAGCAAATATAAACAGCTCCAAAAGGTATTGCGGCAGCATCCGCCCCTCCTCTGTTCCTGTTTGTTGGAAAATTTCAAACCGGGTTTGTTTGAAGACACCATGCTGTATTATGGAAAATCTTACGGGGTTTGCCCTCAAAAAGCAACAACGGCGTTGTAAAAAAAGAAATATGAACTATAATATGCCGCTGATTTCCAACTGTTTAAAATTTAAGCACTGCAACAGTGTTCTGAAAAAGGAGAAAAGATGGGTGAAACAGACAGAGACGATCTTATAAGCATAATCGAGGAGCAGGACGATCCGCCCGTAATACCGGAACTGCTCCCTTTGCTGCCGATTCGTGATGTGGTGATATTTACCGACATGGTCCTCCCCCTTTTTATCGGCCGCGAAAAATCGATACACGCGGTTGAAGAGGCCATGGCACGAAGCGACAAATACCTTATGCTGGCTACCCAGAAGAACCCGGCAGATGAGATGCCGTCCCCTGACGATATATACAGAGTTGGCACTGTTGCCAAGATACTTAGAACGCTCAGACTGCCTGAAGGTCATCTTAAAATCCTTGTTCAGGGAATAATAAAAGCAAAAATTATTGAATACACTGAAAGTTCAGTGTGTTATAAGGTGAAGCTTGAGGTCGTAAATGAGATTGAGGCCGAAGAGATAGACATAGAAACAGAGGCCCTGATGCGAAACGTGAAGGAGCAGTGTGAAAAGATACTCTCCCTGCGCGGTGAGATGTCATCAGAGATAGATGCAATCCTCGACAGCCTTGACGAACCTGGCAAACTTGCCGACCTGATAGCATCCAACCTCAGGCTTAAAACAGAAGAGGCCCAACAGATAATCGAGATATCCGATCCTGTCGAGCGGTTGAAAAAAATCAACGAGGTCCTGTCCAAGGAGATTCATCTTTCCACGGTTCAGGCCCAGATACATTCAAACGTCAAGGAGGAGATATCAAAATCACAGCGCGATTATTACCTGCGTGAGCAGATGCGCGTGATCCACAAGGAACTGGGCGAAACGGATGAACGGACGCAGGAACTAAACGAGTACAAAACAAAGATAAAAAAGGCGAGAATGCCTAAGGAGGCAAAAAAAGAGGCGGAAAAACAACTGAAACGCCTGGGACAGATGCATCCTGATTCATCGGAAGCCTCTGTTGTCAGGACATACCTCGACTGGCTGGTTGAACTGCCCTGGCAAAAAAGGTCAAGGGATTTGATGGACATAAAAAAGGCTAAAGAGGTGCTTGACTCGGATCATTACGGTCTTGAAAAGGTAAAGGACAGGATACTCGAGTACCTCAGCGTGAGAAAGCTCAATCCCGCGATGAAAGGCCCTATTCTCTGCTTCATAGGGCCTCCCGGGGTGGGCAAGACATCACTTGGCCGGTCCATCGCTCGTGCAATGGGCCGCGAATTTGTTCGCATATCCCTGGGAGGCATAAGGGACGAGGCTGAAATAAGGGGGCACCGTCGCACCTATATTGGGGCCATGCCGGGACGGATCATTCAGGGCTTAAAACAGTGCGGAACCAACAACCCGGTTTTCGTAATGGATGAAATAGACAAGATGGGGGCGGATTTCCGGGGAGACCCCTCAGCTGCCCTGCTTGAAGCGCTTGACCCGGAGCAGAACTCTGCCTTCAGTGATCACTACATAAATATACCCTTTGACCTGTCAAAGGTACTCTTCATACTCACGGCCAACCAGCCCGACACAATACCTTCCGCCCTTTACGACCGGATGGAAATAATCGACATACCGGGATACAGTGAGGATGAAAAAATCATAATAGCCGAAAAACACCTTATCCCCCGCCAGATAAAGGAGAACGGCCTTACGGAAAAAGAGATCTCCATAAGCAGGCGGGCAATCTCCATCATCATAAACCAGTATACCGCCGAGTCAGGCCTGCGCAACCTCGAACGTGAAATCGGCTCAATATGCAGAAAGGTGGCACGGGAGATTGCCGAAGGGAAAAGGGAAAAATACGTTGTTTCAGCCAAAACCATTGAAAAATTGCTTGGTGTCCCGAAGTTTATACCGGAACTGGACCAGGAGGAAAGCCAGGTCGGACTGTCCACCGGCCTGGCATGGACCCAGAGTGGAGGGGAGGTGATGTACGTTGAGGCGTCGCTGTTCGCTGGAAAGGGCGACCTGATCCTTACCGGTCAGCTGGGTGATATAATGCAGGAATCCGCCAGAGCCGCACTTAGCTACGCAAAGGCGAACCTGGACCGTTTCGGGCTTCGCCCGAGCGACCTTGAAAACATCGACATCCATATACATGTACCGGCCGGAGCCATCCCCAAGGACGGCCCATCAGCCGGAGTGGCCATGGCCACCGCACTGATATCGGCTCTTACGTCCACTCCTGTTAGAAACGACGTGGCAATGACAGGTGAAATAACCTTAAGAGGTCGTGTCCTGCCAATAGGAGGCCTGAAGGAAAAAACACTCGGCGCACTGAGAGCTGGAATAAAAACCATTATAGTTCCTGAAAAAAACAGGAAGGATGTTTCGGAAATCCCGGGCCACATAAAGCGCAAGATAGAATTTATATACACCGGCAATATGGACAAGGTGCTCGAGCTGGCATTTGAGAGACCGCCTAAAAAACACCGCAAACAAATAAAGGCATCGGGTATTGCCGGGAAAAAGGCAAAATGAAACTTCTTGCCGTGGATACGGCCACAAACTGTTGTGGAGTCGCCATTGCGGACGATGATGAAATTGTGGCCAGCGTGACGCTCGTAAGCGGTCTTACCCACTCCCGTCGCCTGCTTTCGGTCATCCATGACATTATGGACAAAACCGGTCTTACGGTAGCGGACATGGATGGCTTTGCCGTCACCCTTGGTCCCGGGAGCTTTACCGGTCTTCGCATAGGCATAAGCACGGTCAAGGGACTTGCAGTCGCACTCCGGAAACCGGTGGCAGGCGTATCAACCCTCGAGGCCATTGCCTGGCAGTTCCACACAAGCAGCATGCTGATATGCGCACTCATAGATGCCAGAAAAGGTGAAGTGTACACATCCAGATACAGGTTTAAAAACGGGAAGCCGGAGATTGTGCTTCCAGAATGTGTACTCCCCCCGGAACAGGCCATTGCCGGCATAAAAGAACCGTGCATATTTGCAGGCCCTGGTGTTGATGTCTGCCGCGAGGCTGTTTGCGGCAATTCTGTTAAAACGGCTGTGATTGCGCCGTCATTCCAGAAAAACGTTCCACCCGGCACAGTGGCCTGCCTGGGAATTCGCAACTTCAAGGATGGAATGGTCAATGCACCGGACGATCTTGCGCCCGTGTATATCCGCAAGCCGGATGCTGTCCTGAATAAACACCAGATAAAAATCTGAAAGTCAGTGCCGCCGGCGCCCGGGGAATCTTCCACAGGGCGTTTTTAAAGTCGCACAGCAACGCACGGCCTGAAAGCCCCATACACGCAGGTTGTTTACCCCGGTTCGCCGGTCGTATCTCTTTATCTTGGCTACGACGCCTGCCCGCCATCAATAGCGGTTTTTAAACCCGGCGGTCTGTTCGTGTTCCCTGCGCCTGGCTATGTGTATCCTTTTGGCTGAAAAACGAAAAAAATGGTTCTCTTTTTTTTAGCCGGGGAAACTGCCGGTAAACAGCAAAACCGGGATGTTTTTTTTATCTTGCCCTTGTTGCATGATTAATGTATCAACAGCTTCACGGTTGGTTGCCTTGACATAAAAGGGCAACCTGCCATACAATAAAATCAAATGAAATTAAAGACAAAGGAGCCAAGTGTATGGGCATGTCCATAGGTGTTGAAAAATTTTTTGATGACATCAAGAACTATAGAGACCGTTTCCGCCAGTTTGTGGGAATTTTTTTTATAGTATTTGTAAGCCTGCTGGCAAAACCGGTTCCCGAAACCTTTTTCGCCGGTTCGCTTCTTGTCGTTGCCGGTATAGCCATAAGGATGTGGGCCAGCGGCCATATAAAGAAAAACAGCGAACTTGCCACGGACGGCCCCTATGCTTACGTAAGGCATCCCCTGTACGTTGGGAACATAACCCTGGGATTGGGATTTGCCTTGAGCTCCGGGCTGTGGTGGGCTATACCGGTTTACGTTTTGATCCTGATAGTTTTTTATCCGCAAGCTATCCGCAACGAGGATGAAAAGCTTCACGCCATGTTCAGGGATGAATGGGAAAAATGGAGCCGTAACACAAAAGCGCTCATTCCACGGTTTATCATTTTAAAGCCCGAGCAAAGGGGGACATGGTCTTTTAAACAAAGCCTTATGAGTAACGGTGAACCTGTCATCGCGGTTTTCCTGTTTGCCTGTCTTCTGCTTCAGTACTCTGTTCTTCGCTGACCGTTTTTGTCTCATGGGGATGTACATAGCGCCTGTCTGGGCGGGTGGACCGGTCCGGCCGGCCCAGGCTTACCTGTGAATTGTTGTATTGGTGCCCCACGGGAACAAAGTGCATGTCTGTTTTATATCCCGGTGTGGGGGGGGAAGAAGGTATAACAAAAAAGGAAGTTAGGATGTGCCATGTTTAAAGAACTTAAGGAAAAAGAGCGCCAGGCTCGCCAGGCGCTGATAATGGATGTTACAGAAAAACTGTTTCAGGAGGAAGGTTACGACTCGGTTACTATAAGACATGTGGCGGAAAAGATCGATGTTTCAGCCGGGACAATCTATACCTACTTTGGCAGCAAAGAGGAACTCATAGTCTGCATACTTATTCGCAACATCAAAAAACTTGAAAAGGAGATAGACAAGAGCCTGAAATTGGAAGACCCGGTAAAGGTGTTGACTGCAATGGCGAAAAATTACGCCGACTACTACATCCGCTTCGGCCGTTACGTCAACATCATGGACATCATAACCATGGTTGAAAACGGAGACTCCCCGGTTGCCGTTGAGGTTATAGAACAACTCAAGGATGCGGTAATGGCGATACTTGATAAAATTGCCAAAAAAATCAATGAAGACAAATCTTTTAAGAGTCTCATTAAAGGCATTCCCATTGAAAGAGCTGCCGCAGCCATGTGGGCAATAGTTCACGGGATATCCTACATCGCCCTTCCCCTTGAGAAAGGAACAGGTAAGGGATGGTTCAATTTTGACCAGATACTGTCCGATGTGATTCACCTGTTGCTTACCAAGGGGAAATCCGGAGCCAGGTAAGTTATCCATCGGTTTTTAAAGCTTGTTTCTATCGCGGGCAACAGGGATGGAGGCCATCTCTTCCTGCCGGAAGGGATGGCTCAAAACCCTTGTTTGTTGGCAGTTTTCAGTGGATAATTATCACAAAACATTGTTGATTCAGAATATAATTATAAAAGAAACAAAAAACATCACTGACGCAGTTGCTTAAACGATTCTGCCATTCGCACTTGAAAAGACAAAATCACAGCTAATATCGCTCCGGCGTTATTGGGATGGTTTTTGGGCGGCTCTGGCGTGCCTGGGTTGGTGGGCAGGGCGTTTATCGAAGCCGGACAGAATGGCCGGGTATTTTCCGGGCTAACATGTTTCAACACTGATGTTCATGATCCATGGGAGCGGCAAAGGCAATGTTTAGCAGAGATCCCTGCGCATTGAATTTGTCAGGTACTGTCATTTGCATGCCCCGGCAACAAGAGATGATCCAACAAAACTTTTAGCATCCACAGAACACGGGAGGGGAATTTTTACCTGCCGTTGCCTCCAGGATAACTTCACAAAAAAAATCAATCTGCGGATTTTGGGGTACCTACTCCGGTTGTATGTAATTGCCTTAGGTGGTATTGTGCGTCCTCAGGCGCTTTTTTTGGCTGGCCTTGGTTTGGTGTTTTCTGGCCTGCGGTGCCATGGTTTTAGCTTCAGAATGTCGTGATGTTGTGATTTTGGCAAAAGGAAACTGGAAACGATAGATGGAAAGTATGAGCGCCGCGGATAAGAAGATATTTGCGGCTATATTTTTTTCTATATTCGGGGCTGTTATGGGGGTGGGGATTGTGGTCCCCCTTCTGCCGGTGTATGCCGAGGATCTGGGCGCAAGCGGTTTTTACATCGGGTTGATATTTGCGTCCTTTTCTTTGTCCCGCACTTTTCTTTTGCCCGTTTTTGGAACCCTGTCAGACAGGACAGGCAGGAAACCGTATATCACAGCCGGTCTTTTCGGATATACCCTGGTGGCTGTTGCTTTTATATATTCACACACCGTTTCAGGCCTTATCTGGCTCAGGTTTTTACAGGGAATCGCCTCTGCAATGATAATGCCGGTGGCCCAGGCATACATAGGTGATATTACTCCCAAAAACAGGGAGGGTTTCACAATGGGCCTTTTCAACCTCTGCCGCTTTTGCCGGGATGGGAGTTTTGTCGCTTGCAGCTTTCATCATGAGCTATAGTTTCCTGCCGCCGGTAAGCATGGAGTTCTCGGCGCACAGGCACCATGAGAAGGTGAAGTGGCGGCTGTTGCTCACGGACAGTGTGCTTTGCGGGCTTTTTTTCCTTAGATTTGCTTACGTGTTTTGTATCGGGACGATATGGTGTTTTCTGCCGGTTCTGGCCAACGATCTTGGCATGTCCAGTTCAAAGACGGGGGTGCTGGTCATGCTGGGGGTTTTTACAAGCGGACTTTTTCAGGTCCCGATGGGGTTTGTGGCAGACAGGGTAAATAAAACAAGAATGGCCGTTTTAGGCGGCATTATAGTCTCGGCCGCGATCATTTCGTATGGATGGGCAAGTGATTTTTGGAGTTTGGTTTTTGTAAATATAGCTTTTGGAATAGGCGGTGGCATAGCCATGCCTCCACTCATGGCAATGGCTGTTGTAAAGGGAGCCGAGAAAAGGGCAATGGGCTCGGTTATGTCATTTCTGACTGTAGCACACAGCTTTGGTATGCTTTGCGGCGCCACTTGTGGTGGAATCGCCATGGATTTTTTTTCGCTTCATCAGGCATTCCCGTTTGGAGGGGCCGCGATGCTGGTCGGGGTTGTGGTTTTTGCTGTTTGCACATATAGTTATCAGGAGGAGCCTGCCTGAATGCCAGGGCGGGATTTATGGAAAGAGCAAAGGCGTAACAGCAAAAAAAGTGTATGGGCAAATGAAACCCAGGCTTATAGATATTTATATCACTGCAGATCTGTTCCCCGTTTTCGGCGTAAGCGTGGCCGTATTCTCGCTGATATTCCTCAGCAACCAGATTTTAAAGCTCACCAACTTTATCGTGAACAACGGTGTGGCTATGGGGGATGTCGTTCTGATGCTTGCCTATTCAACCCCCGGGTTTCTCATCTATGTGGTTCCGATCTCGGCAATGATTGCCGTGCTTCTTGTTTTTATGCGCATGGCAGGTGACAACGAGCTGGTGGCGTTAAGGTCGGCAGGAGTAAGTCTTTTCAGGCTGCTGTATCCTGTCTTTTTCTTCTGTTTTTGTGCCTGCCTTTTTACGCTTTTCATGACAACATGGGGAGGGCCGAGGGGTAAGGCCGGATTCAAACAGTTAGCCTACAAAATTATAGAGACAAATCCTGGGCTGGGCATAAATGAACGGGAGTTTGTAAACAGTTTCAAGGACATGACAATTTACGTCGGACACCTTGACAAGAAAACCCGCACTCTTTCAAACATCATGATACAGGATCGCAGAACCGCCCAAAAACCGATGACGATATGTGCTCCGCATGGAAGAATAAATTTCAGTCTGCGAAGCAGAATTTTCAGCATATCGCTTTCAGACGGCACGATCCACCAGGTGGATCTCCGTGAGCGGTTGTCCAGGGTGATCCGGTTTAATGATTATATGCTGAATATTAACATAAACAGAATGTTTGCAGGGGCCAAAAGGGGAACAAAGGATGAAGGCTCCATGCTTCTTGGGGAGCTTGTCGAGCATATAAGAAAAGCGAAAAAAAAAGGCAGCGATTATGTGCCCGCCCTTATGAAGCTTCACAAGAAGTTTTCAATTCCGTTTGCCTGCATTGTCCTGGGGCTGCTTGCCGTTCCCCTTGGGGTCAGAACAAGCGGGCGCAAGGCATCTTCGGGAATCGGAATTTCCCTGTTCTTTTTTCTTGTATATTACCTGCTGCTGTCACTTGGGCAGATTTTGGGAGGGAAAGGTGTCCTGCCGCCTTGGGCGGGCATGTGGTTGCCGGATATGGCGATGGGCTGTCTTGGGGTATAAAAAAACCGGTTTTTGGACACTGATGAAGGGAAATATTTTTTTTGGTTTTTTCATATACCGGCAGGCAGACTTTGATGTGTAAAGGGAAACGATGCCCATACTGTTCAGATATATAACAAAGGAAATTTTAAAAAGCTTTGCCATAGTCATGGCTGTGGTGATCATTCTCTATGTGGCTATCGATTTTTTTGAAAAGATCGATAATTTCATGGAGGCTGGTGTACCGGTATCACGCATGGCTGTTTTTCTTTTTTTTCGAATTCCGTTTATAGTGGTCCAGACAACGCCCCTTGCCGTCTTGCTGTCGTCACTTGTGACTTTTACCCTTATGAACAGGCGAAACGAGATTATCGCCCTGAGAAGCAGCGGCATAGGGCGATTCGAACTGTTCAGGCCGGCAGCCGTCACCGGAGCAGGCCTTTGTGTCATCCTGTTCCTTTTTTCGGAAGGCGTTGTGCCTGAAGCAACGAGCAGGGCAAATTTTATCTGGCTTCAGCAGGTGCGGCAGAAGATATCAAGCGTGGATAAAAGAGATGATGTTTGGCTGAAGGACGGGAGACTGATACTTCATGTCAGGCGATACCGGCCCATGGAGATGAAAGCGTACGACCTGACAATAAACTACATGACTGATGGTTTCAGGGTTGGCAGGCGTATCGATGCCGCAATGGGGCTTTATTCGGGTGGCCAGTGGACGTTGCGTAATGTTATGGACCAGCGGTTTGACAATGCGGGCAATCTTGTTTCCACTGTTTTTAAAAAATCTATGTCCCTTTCCATAGACCTTGCCCCGGGTGATCTTCTCATGGCAGGTAAAAGCGCTGCAGAGATGGGGCTGGCTGAGCTTATGGACACGATAAGGGAGATAGAGGCGGAAGGTGACCCGGCCGATAACTACCGGGTGGATCTTTATGCCAAGTTTGCCTATCCGTTTCTATGCCTGTTGATGGTGATGCTTGGAGCATGCATTGGTGGAACAGGAAGGATAAGGGGCGGAGGCGGAGTTACCGCAAATATTGCTTATGGCATGGGGCTTTCGTTTGTTTACTGGACGGTGAACAGTTTTTGCATCTCCCTGGGATACAGAGGGGTTATGCCCCCGTTTATTGCTGCATGGGCAGCTAACATTATTCTGGCCTGCCTTACTTGTGCCTTTTTTGCAAGCGCCCGCAATTGAGAAAGAAAAGATGTAATGGAGAACTTCGCATGAGGTTTCTGTATAACTTTCTGCTGCATCTTTTGTTTGTGACTGTTTTCCCTTTTATGGCTGTTTCTGCGCCTTTTTCACAGAAGCGCAAGGGAACACTTCTGGCAAGGCTGGGGTTCCAGGAGTTTTTTGGCAGGAAAAGGGCGCTTTATGAAGACCGCCCGATCTGGATACACGCGCTTTCGGTTGGGGAGGTGCTTTCAGCCGTTCCTCTGGTGGAACGGCTGAGGAACAGTTTCCCGAATCGTCCCCTTTTGTTTTCTGCGACGACCAGGACAGGATTTACCCTTGCATGCGATCATTTAAAAGATGTGGCGGACGGAATATTCTATTTCTGTTACGATCTTCCCTTTTCTGTAAACCGGGCCTTAAAACGCACCGATCCAGGCATGGTGGTGATCGTGGAATCCGATATCTGGCCGAATTTTATGGCTGCCCTGAAAAAGAGAGGCATACCTGCCGTACTTGTAAACGCAAGGTTATCTGACAGGACATTTGAAGGTTACAGGCGGTTTTCATGGCTCATGGGGCCGGCCCTTCGTGCATTTTCCTGTGTATGCGCACAAACCGGGGAGGATGCACGAAGGTTTGCTGCTCTTGGTTTGCCGCCCCAAATGGTGAAAGTAACGGGGAATATAAAGTTTGACCATGCGTCCCCTCATATTTCAAAAGAGAAAAAGGCAAATTTCAGGAGGAGCCTGGGAATCGCTGCAGATGTTCCGGTCGTGGTGGCCGGGAGCACTCATCCCGGAGAGGAAGAGATTATTGCCAGAGCCTTTTTTGCAGTCGGGAGATCGGTGCCTGAAGCTGTGCTTGTTGTTGCGCCGCGTGATCCCGGGCGTGCGGGAGTGGTTGCAAAGGTGTTTGGCAGTGCCGGAGCAAGGGCAGTGACACTTGCAGAGCTCGAAAAAGGAGCAGAGCCGCCTTTTGATGTTATCGTAATAGACAGGATAGGGCTTCTTAAAACAGTATATGCCGTTGCCGACCTTGCCTTTATCGGCGGGTCGCTTATGGAGTACAGAGGCCATAATCCGATTGAGCCTGCGGCCTGCGGCTTGCCGGTTCTTTTCGGGCCTCACATGGAGGATTTTCGTGATGTTTCAGAAATGCTGCTTGATAGTGGCGGCGCAAGGATGGTCAAGGATGCGCCGGAACTTTCGAAAGCCATGATCGAACTGCTTGAAAAGGATGAAATTTCTACCCGCATGGGCGAGGCCGCCTTGCGTGTTGTGTCTGAAAACAGTGGTGCGCTTGACAGGGTCATAACGGTCCTGGCAGGGACCGTGAAACGTTCTGATGCTTTTTTCTCCCGGAATACCAGCGGGATAGCTTCAAGATTGCGTATACTCATGGCGCCTTTTTCCATACCATACAAGGCCGCGGCATGGCTGCGAAGGCAACTTTACGTACGTGGATTTGCCACTGCCAGGAAGCTGCCGTGCCCTGTGATCTCCGTTGGTAATATAACCACCGGGGGAACAGGCAAAACCCCCATGACCATACACAAGGAGTGCCTGTGGTTGTCGGAAAGAACAGGTACCGTGCGGCGATGCAGGCCATAGAGGAACTTTCTCCTGACGTGGTTGTCCTGGATGACGGATTCCAGCATTTTCAGCTTGCAAGGGATCTTGATATCGTATTGTTGGACAGTTCCCAACCCTTGGGCAACGGGTTCCTGCTGCCGGCAGGCCCTCTCAGGGAGCCTGTGTCCTCCCTGGCCTTTGCTGATGCTCTGGTTTTTACCAGGGCCGATTCCATGGGTGGCATGGAGCCCGAGGCTGGAAAGATGTATGACTGTTTCGGGGAAAAGCCTGTATTCAGGACGCTTCATATGCCGGTGGTCAGGGAGTGGGTAAGGGCAGGCAGCCGGCAGGAACAGGCATGTGACCCTGGTGAAAAGATTCCTTCCATAGGTGGAAGAAAAGTCTTTCTTTTTTCAGGCATTGCCAGAAACATGGAGTTTGCAAAGAGTATTGTACGTCTCGGAGCAAAACCTGTAGGGTTTCTCTTTTTCCGGGATCATCACGGTTACAGCCGGAAGGATATTGTTGCCATATCAAGGAAAGCGCTCGCAGCCAAAGCCGATATCATAGCAACCAGCATGAAGGATTACGTAAAGATTGCCGGACGTTTTGAGTTTGATCTTGACCTTGCCGTTATTGACGTCAAAATGGTTTTTGACAAAGAGCAGGCTCAGGTTTTTGAACAGTTCGTGGTCGCAGGTATTGCAGACAGATCCCATGGCCCGAATGTTTAATGAAGATTTTTAATGCCCGGCATATATATGGGGCTGGTTTGCACTTTTCCACAAGATACCTGGTTGGCGCAAATCAGGTTTGATCTGTTTTTGACGCCCTTGGCGATGTCGGGCCTGTCCCGGATGAACTTATGGCGAGGCTTTTTAAAAAAACAATCTTGGGTGTTAGAGCCTTGTCCCATGTTGACACGTAAAGGGGTTTTCTATATTTTGCGCGTGTAAGTCGTTACTTACGGGTTTTTATATGGCTGGTACCGGCTGTTTTTGAAAATTGACATCAGGGATCTTATGAGCAGGCCCACTATAGGCGTTGCCATTATAGCCAAAAACGAGGCTGACCGCATAGGGCGGCTGCTTTCCAGTGTTTCTTTTGCCGATGATGTTGTGGTGGTTGATTCCGGCAGCACGGACTCTACCCGTGACGTATGCCTTGAACACGGGGCCAGAGTCGTGGAAAGGGAGTGGGCAGGGTATGCGGCACAGAAACAGTTTGCAATGGAGCAGCTTAACACCGGATGGATCCTTAGCATGGATGCCGATGAAGAGGTCCCGGACCGGCTTGCTGGTGAAATTGTTGACGCGGTAAGCAATGCGGATGAGGATGTCGGTGGCTTTTCCATGCCCAGGCTTTCAAGGTACCTTGGGCGGTGGATCCGTCATGGTGGGTGGTATCCGGACAGGAAGGTTCGGCTTGTGAGGCATGGAAAGGGCAGGTGGCTTGGCAATGGGTTGCATGAACGGCTCGAGGTGGACGGCCGGGTTGTTCCCCTTTCCAATCATATGCTTCATTACGTTTATAGAAATATTGCAGACCAGGTGGGCACGATCAACCGTTTTTCCGATACAGAGGCCGCCGCTCGCGGAGCACGATCGGGCTGGTTCGTATTTGCCGGGGTGGCGCACGCGGCAGGTAAATTTTTTGAATGTTACATCTGGAAACTGGGTTTGCTCGATGGAATCCCCGGTCTTGTAATAGCGATGAATTCTGCATTTTACGTATTTTTGCGGCATGCAAAGTGCTGGGAACTGGGGCGGGACGTTTCTTGAAACAAGTTTTGTGGAACGTCAGGATACCCGGTTGCGATGGTTTTTGCCTGCGGCTTTTTTTGTAAGGGATAGAGCATAATTGGATGTTTCCGTTGTTATAGTGAACTGGAATACAAGGGATCTGCTGCTTCAATGCATATCCTCGATTTACGATACCGTCAGGAATGTCGAGTTCGAGATATGGGTTGTGGACAACGGGTCTGGAGATGGCAGCGTTGCGGCTGTGCGTGATGCGTTTCCCGAAGTGACAGTAATTGAAAACAGGGAAAACCTTGGTTTTGCCAGGGCCAACAACAGAGCGCTTGAACGGATCAGCGGCAGGTATGCGCTGCTGCTGAATTCAGATGCCGTTTTGACAAATGGAGCGGTGGAGAGCCTCTACCGGTTCATGGAGGAAACACCAGCCGCCGGCATGGCTTGTGGCCAGCTCCTTAACGGGGATGGGTCGCTGCAGAATTCGTTTGCCAGTTTCCCCGGCCTGCTCTCACTTGTTGCAAATGAATCTGTTCTTCGTGTTTTTTTTCCCCGGCGTTACAAACCCAAGCATCTCTCAGGGACAGAGCCGGCAGAGATAGATTCCGGCATAGGGGCATGTCTCATGGTCAGAAAAGAGGCAATGGATGAAGTGGGATTGATGGATGAACGTTACTTTTTTTTCTTCGAGGAGACCGATTGGGCCCTTGCCATGAAGCTCGCCGGCTGGAAGAGTTTTTTTGTGCCTTCGGCAAGAATATACCACCTTCAGGGCCAGAGTGTAGGCCATAGCTTAAGGTCACGCATACTTTTTTACCAGTCAAGGTATATCTATTTCAAGAAGTGGTATGGCAGGATTTACAGTGTTGTCCCGTTTCTGGTTATGGCGAGGCTTGCTGTCAATCTGTTTGCAAACGGGGCTGCAACCGTGTTGACCCTCGGGATGGCAAGGCCGGTGCGCTCGAAGCTTCTGGTTTATGCCGGTCTTGTGCACTGGCACCTGAAAAACCTGGGGGATATTTTTCGTCCAGGCATCTCGTGAAATATTATGGCAGATTTTTGATATGATAGTTAAGGGTAGCGGAAAGCCGTTGAATCACGTGGAGCGCGCCGTGATCATCCAGCTGGGTGATATAGGGGATGTTGTGCTGTCCTTTCCGGTTGTTCGGGCAGTAAAGGAGGGCTTTCCCGATTCAAGGATAATGCTGGTTGTGAGGGAGAAGGCCGGTGGGCTTGCACGTTGCTGCCGGTGGGCCGACAGGGTAGTCGCTGTTCCTGACAAAAAGCAGCCGGTTGTTGCCGAAAGCCGTAGCCAGTTGCGTTTATTGCGGCAGGTTGGAAACTTCAGGCCCGATATTGCACTTGACCTTCGGACCGGTACCCGTGGAGCATTTATTGCGTTGATTTCAGGCGCGCGCCGGAGGATAGGTTTCTATTCTTCTGATGGCAGATTTTGGCGTAACAGGGTATTTACAGACATCTGGTTCCCTCCTCCTGACCCTGGAATTCACATGACTGAATACCTGCTTGGTATTGTCCGGGCTTTCGGGCTTGATGCGAGTTCTTCGCAGCCTGAAATCATGGTGCCGGAAGATGAAAAACAGAAGGCAAAAACACTTTTAAAGGATGTCGGAGCAGATGGTGCCACCCGCCTTGTTGCGGTTCAGCCCTTTTCCCTTTGGTCCTACAAGGAGTGGGGGGATGAAAAGTATGCCGCTCTTGTACGGCGTATTGTCGACCGTTATGATGTTCGGGTTCTTATAACCGGCAGCCCCGGCGAGGCGAAACGGGCCGGAAAGATAGCTGCGGCAGCAGGATGTAAAGGTGTTTACAATATTGCCGGCAGAACCGGTATAGGGACACTGTCGGCGGTAATCGCAAGGTGCTGTCTTTTTGTCGGCGGTGACAGCGCCGGGATTCACATAGCCGCTGCTGTCAACACGCCAACGGTTTGTATCTTTGGACCGGCATCCTCCACCTTCTGGGCGCCCAGAGGGGAGAAACACCGGGTGGTGGACATGGGATGGCCCTGCATGCCTTGCAATTTGAAAGGATGCGATGGAAGTGGTATAAGCAGGTGCCTTGAGACACTGCCGGTGGATGATGTTTTCTCCGCGGTCAAATATCAACTGGGAATCTGGAGCTGAGAATCGGAACATGTGTGGCAGTCAGCCAAGGAACGGAGAGCCGGGGAAATGCGTTTCGCGTGAGGGCATGGCCGTACGCCTCGATTCACTGGTGGTTTTATTTGTAAGTATTTACCTGTTTTTGAATCCGTTTCCGCATGTAACAGCCATAAAACAGGTGGCCTTCCATGTTTCTGCTGTAATTGCGTTAGGGCTGTGGGCCTTTAAAAAGCAGCCCCTTTTTGTCGATACGCCGCTTGTCAGGGCGCTTTTGCTCTTTCTGGCATGGGCGGTTATAACCGCACCGTTTGCCATAGACAGGGGAAATACCGCCCACGATATCTATGCGCACTTTATTCGGTTTGTTCTGGTTTACATGATTGTTGTTACCCGTTTTAATACACCACGAAGGCTGGAATTTCTGGCAAGGCTTTTGCTTTTTTCCTGTTTTGCTTTCATATGCTGGGCCATTTACTACTACTACTTTCACCTTGGTCACAATTTTACAGAAAGGTTTGCAACCGGTTTGAGGCTTGGGGCTTTCGGAACTGCCATTCATGTTGTTGGAATTACAGCGATGTTTGGAACGATGCTTGCCACCCTCGAGATTGCCGGCGCAAAGCGTGCCTCTGGCAGAGTGTTTTTCCTTATCGCATTTGCTGTTTGCCTTGCTGCCGTTTTCCTTACCCAGAGCAGGGGCATCATAGTTGCTCTGTTTGTTTTTATTGCAGGTTTTATGGCACTTTGCAGGAGGCGGTCCGCCATGGCCGGTGTACTGGTTTTGCTTGTTTTGTTGGTGGTTCTGACGCCGGTCCGGCACAGGCTTTCGGCAAAGCATTTAATAAAGAATGTTCGATTCCGTATTTACGCCACCATGGCCGAGGTGATAAAGGACTACCCCCTGACAGGGATCGGTTATGGAATGGAAAGCTACCGGAAGCTTGACACCGATGCTTATGACAGGAAAATTACCGACGAGTCCAAAAAATACAGGGTTGGCCCTGATAAACGGCTTTTCATAGCCGATCCCCACAACTGGGTGATAGGTGTTACTGCCAGGACCGGGTTCGTGGGCCTGGCACTTTATCTTTCTATTGTTTTTTCATTTTTTAAGATGGGGTTTTCGCTTCTTAATCCTGATCGCTTTTCTGATGCCAGAAAATGGGGAGTTTTTGCTGTCACCTCTTTTGCCGGGCTCCTTGCGGCAGGGCTGTTTGAACCGACATTTACAAGCAGGATCGAGGTGCTCTATTATTCGCTGTTTTCCATGATGACCATAGCATGGCGGTTAAATACAAAAGGTTTTACTGTCTGAGAATGTTTTGGATTTTTTTGCCGTCTGCTGGTATATGTCAATAGTTTAAAACCGGATTGCGTGAGAAAGGATGAATGCAGATGGCCGGAAAGGTTATGAAATACCTGTTTGGGAACCGCCGTGGCCAGGCAATGTGCGAATACGCTGTGCGCAAGGCAACCGAGCTGATGGGAATAGGCTCTGGGGATGATGTGGCAACAAGCGGAGAACGTTCTGTACTGTCGATTCTGGAGCGCCAGTTCCCTGCTCCTTACTGTATTTTCGATGTCGGTGCAAACAGGGGCCAGTTCATGGAGATGGTGGTTTCCTGTCTTAATACCCGTGATTATACCGTGCACTGTTTTGAGCCGTCAAAGAGCGCCTTTGCCGTTCTCGCTGAAAAGGCGTCCGGAAACGGGCGGGTGGTGCTGAACAATATCGGCCTTGGTGGCAAGCCCGGTGAGTTTACCCTGTACTACAACGAGCCTGGGTCGGAAATTGCCTCCCTTACGCAGCGCAGGCTGGATCATTTGGGAATAGATTTTTCACAAAGCGAGACCGTACGTATTGACACTCTTGACAGTTACTGCGAGACACGCGGGATCGTTGCCATAGATCTGTTGAAGCTTGATGTTGAAGGGCATGAACTTGATGTGCTTGAGAAAGGCTCCTTGAATATGTTCGGCAAAGGCGCCATAAAGATGGTAAGTTTTGAGTTTGGCGGCTGTAACATCGACACAAGGACATTTTTCCAGGACTTTTTTTATTTTTTCAAGGACAGGGGAATGAAGATATACCGCATAACCCCGTCCGGTTACATGCATCATGTTGACACCTACAGCGAGATACTTGAGCAGTTCAGGACGACCAATTTCCTTGCAACAGGGGTGGATCTGCAGGTATGAGAATGGAGCGCACAGGAGCATAGGATAGGCACATGTATAGAGATACAAACATTAAAGTATCGCTGTTTGGCACGTGCAGGCTGTCATGCATAAGGCAACATTTTGATTGCACCGATTTTGACGATGCTATTTCTTACGTGCATTCCACAAAGGAGATCGTTCAGCTTATAAAATATATCACGGGGCAGATAGAGATTCCGGATGATATAAACCGGTTCTGCTTTCG